>NZ_JBMPOR010000015.1:0-150120 GCF_049340265.1 Undibacterium sp. Di26W | reverse complement strand
TCTTCTCTCATCCCCGCTTCTCAGCGGGAGGCGAACTATAGCAAACCTTCCACTCACTTTGCAAGTACCTTGGGGAAATTATTTAGCGGGTTCTTTGGTGGGGCGGCGTTGGCGGGTTTTGTAGGGGTGGTGCGCGCGGCGCACCCTACTATGCTTCTTGGCTTGCACGCGGTTAAGCGGAAGGGCGCAACGGTGCACCCTACCTTTGCACATTGTCTGATTGATTATTGGCAGTGATATCAAGTAAGGTTAGGTTTTTCCCACTTTTTAATTATTTCCATGTCTGCGAATTCAGAAGGTTCAACCAAGGCAATTTTTTACGCGCTGGGGGCGAATGGCGGTATTGCATTGGCCAAGTTCGGGGCGGCCATCTTTACCGCTTCCGGTGCCATGCTGGCAGAGGCGATTCACTCTCTGGCGGACTGTATTAACCAGGTCTTCCTGCTGATAGGTTTAAAACAAGCCCAGCGCCCTGTGGATGCGGCGCATCCTATGGGGTATGGGCGTGTGGTGTATTTCTGGGCGATGATGGTGGCCTTGCTGCTGTTTTTTCTTGGTGGGGCGTTTTCCGTGATGGAGGGTGTGGAACGCCTGAAACATCCGGAACAATTGAAGAATCCCATGGTTGCACTGGTAGTCCTGGGAGTATCGGTATTGCTGGAGGGGTTTTCCCTGTACGGTGCGATGCGTGAGATACGCAAGATTGCCGGTGACCAGTCTTTCTTTCGCTGGTTCCGCGAAACCCGTCAATCCGAGTTGATGGTGGTGGCTGGTGAAGATATCGCGGCGCTGGCAGGTCTGGCCGTCGCCTTTGTTGCGGTGGTGTTGTCGGTACTGACCGGTAACCCGATCTGGGATGCGATAGGCTCTATCGTGGTCGGCATACTCTTGATGGCAGTCGCATTCTTTGTCATCAGGGAAGTCAAGGCAATGATTACCGGTGAATCTGCTGCACCGGAAGTCAATGAAGCAATCCGCAAACACATCGAGTCTCACCCGCATGTCGATCATGTTATCAACCTGATTACCCTGCAATGGGGTGAGCAACTGATGATCGCGGTGCAGGCAAAGATGCAGCGCCAGGGGTCGGATCAGGCCTTGATTGCTGCCATCAACGAGGTAGAAGAAAGCATACAGGCTCAATGGCCACAAGCCAAATGGTGTTTCTTTGAGCCGGATGTGGATACCACGACTGACTAAAGCTGTAACTCTACCGTATGGCCTGATCAGGCACTTCATTGTCCATGGCATCAGCGGACTTGATCAGGGAGTGGATGGCGCGCTCGAACATGGCTTCGGTTTCGACAAAGCGGATTTTTCCCTGATCCAGTAATTCACACAGGGCGGACATGCTGAGTATGCCGGGGAACTCTTCCCCGCTCATGCTCAGCACCACGTTGCTGCCATTCGGATTGACCCAGCGTATGCAGGCACGCCCCTTGTACTGCGGGGTTTTGAAATCCAGCATGGCGGCACTGATGATGCGGTCCTGATATTTATCTTGCTGCGATTTGTCCGATTTGTCCGATTTGTTCGGACTGATTTCCATTGGAATGAAGCCCTCAGTGGCTGCGCTTTGTTTTTTTAATTCTTTGTCGAGTATCTTGGCGGGCAGATCGATCTCTGCCAATACTTCAATCATGAATTGCTCGCGCGCAAAATCATGCTCCTGAATTTCGGAATGCTCTATGGTGTCCGCCTGATTGGTGAACTGTTCAAAACGCTCATGCATTTGCGGCAGGCTGACCGGCTGTGGTGGCTTGCCTTCGCTGATGCCGCGCTGGGCATTGGAATGCGCCTCTGCCAGCCAGTTCATGAGTTTTTGCTGCTTGGTTTTTTCCCAGCCTATCAAATCCAGGCCATGGCGCAAGGTGCCCAGCATCGCCGGCAGCATGGAAGACAGCAAATTGCGGTCATCCGCCTCAGTCTTGGGATAGACGCTCCACAACAAGTCCGGCACCAGCAGACGATAACGCCGTGCCTGTATGGAATCGGTGCGTTCGGCCATTTCTATGGCAGCCACCCAGTTGATTCGGAAAAAGCTGCGGAAAGATGCTTCCACAGTCAGTTTTGACAAGGCCTTGCTCATGACGGCAGCGATGCAGGCAAAGCGCATGAAGCGGATTTCTGATTCGCCTACGGCCTTGACGGTGCGCCTGACCGGGGCCTGATTGGTACGCAGCTCCCTGGTGACGAAGGTTTCAAAACGATTTTGTATGCGCGAAAAAAGTTCAGGAACTTCAGAATCATGCCGCAACATGGTCTTGATGATGCGGGAAATCTCTTCGGTGATCGGCTCAACATCGTCAATTTGCTGGGCACAAAAGGCGACCGAGCAAATGCGGTTAAACAGCAGGCGCGCCGGATGTTTTTCGTTGGTCAGGAAGTCTTTGTCCTTCAGTGCCAGTTGCAGAATCATGAACTGCAAACGTCCCAGTTCCACCCGCATGGAAAGCGGTACCAGTTCGTCAGACAGCATGAATTCAAACAGCATGGAGACAATATCGACGGTCATTTGCTCATCGCTGTCTTGCGCCAGGCTGTACAGGGCATCTTTCTGCTCGCGCAGCAAATTGCGGATATCCCCATGCCCATCGGTCATGGCGGCGCTTTCTGGCGCCATGACCTTGTGCATTTGCCCCAGTACCTTGCCCAGGGCCATCGATGCGCCCGACACCACGCTGGGTTCAATTTTCTGCCTGAGCTGGCTTTCTATATTTTGCAAATGTGCTGCCAGCATGGCGGCAGGCACTTGTATCATCTCGTGGCCACTGCTACCGGCATTGCCAGACTGCGCAGATTTAAACAGGTTGGTGCTGGTCGATATGCCAGCGGTGGCCGGTGCTGTCGCAGCAGGAGCGCTGGAATGGTAAGGCAGGGCATCTGCAGCGCCCTGATACTGAACAGGTGCCTGAGCGGCCGGAGCTTCCCCAAAAGCACGGCGCAAGGCCCCGCCCAAAGCGGTTGCCCCCTGCAACCAGGCCGGTGCCGGGCTGGCAGGCGCAGTGGCGGGCATGGAAATAACTGGCAGGCCGGCACCATAAGTAGCGGGTACTTGCCCACCCGAAGATGCTGCCGCCGCTGCGGTTGGGCCGGTTGCCACAACAGGCGATGCGGGCTTGCCACGCACAGACTGGAACAACTGCTCCAGCCGCATGCCAGGATTTTGTATCGCCTGCGGCCGACCGGCAACACCAAAAGCACCAAATGCGCCGACAGTCGACACACCGACCTGCGCTGCTGACTGCACGCCGGGGAAGATACCTGTCTGCATGGACGAATAACCCGGGCCCGCCGCTGCCTGGCCACCGCCAGCAGCGGTCCCTCGCGCTTGCGGTTTTTCGGGAGCCTTGGTGATTTTCAGTGACAGGTGGGCGCTGATCCCCTGTTGTTCAAGTGCGTTATTCGCCGCCTGGTAGACGGTTGACATCCCTGTAGACAGGCTTTCGCCGAGTTGTTCTATCAGTATGGCCTCGGTCTCTGGCAGCAGTTTTAGTCCTTCTATCGCCAGGAAAATGCAGCGTGACACCAGATAAGGGCGGAACGGATTTTCGCGCTCGCGAATGTCCTCCTGCCCAAACAGTACGGCTATGCGGATATTCAGATCAATGATCAGTTGTTCGGACCGGTTGCGAAAGTTTTGCGTCATTTCATTGAAGCGCAAGGTGCTTTCGAAGGTGGACGAATCCAGCAAGGCCAGTTCCTTGTTGTGCTCAAGGGCAGAAGCCGGGCGGAAAGTACTGTAGGCGGTACTGAGACTGCGGTCCAGCAACTGCGCCATACTGACCTGCAGCGCCGTGATGATCTCGTCGCGTTTTTCCAGCAGGGTGCTGCGCGCACTGACCATGTATCTTTGTTCTGTTGACGAAATGCCGCCGGCCGCTGCTTTTGACAACAAGCTTTCCGCAGCAGCCGGCACAATGCCTTCTACTACATGATGAAATGCATGAGAAAATTCAGCGCGAGTGCTGGACAAGGACTCGTTTGCGACCATGTGCATCCTATGACATGAAGAACACGTTTAAACTAGACGGGAAACTGCCGCCAACATGCCGCGACTGTTACGCGACACGCTGACGTGACAGTAGCTTGGCCACCAAGCAGTACAGACCCTGTAATCAGGCTGCCTTTTTCTTGCGGGCGGCCGGTTTCTTTACCGGAGCGGCAACTTCTGCCTCTGGTTCTGCCTTGGCTTTGGCCTTGGCGGCGGCAGGGGCTTTTGCTTTGCGCTCTTCAAATTCAAAGCTGACCTTGCCATCCTTGCCACGGACCAGGAAAGCCTTGAACGGCCGACGCGTGCGCTGGGAGATAAATCCCGGCAACAAGTCTGTCTTGCCATCATTGAGCAGTTTGCCCATTTGTTCAGGCAAAATTTCTTGCTGCAAAATAATGCGCCCACTACGGAAATCACAAGCCTTGGGTTTGGCAACGGTTTTTTCACAGACGTAAGCCAAACCCAGTTCATACACACCGCTACCGCACTTTGGACAAGGTCCGAGTGAAGTTTGTTCAGAAAAATCGACACCTTCACCATCTTCGCCTTCGTCCTGACTCTGACCAAAGTCAAATTCCAGCTTGAGGTTATTGTGATCAGCATCGGCAACTATTTTTAATATAGCAGCAAAAGGCCGGCCCATTTTGGAGCGGAAACCTTGCAGCGGGCCAATTTCACGCTTGGCCAATAATTCTTCCACCTCGGCCACTTCAAACTGACGGCTGCCGGGGGTCTTGCTCATGGAGAATTCACACTTGGTACAGGCAAAACGGCGATAGTTTTCCTTGACCACGCCCCCGCAATGTGGGCAGGGTGTTTTCAGGGTCGCATAGTCACCGGGGATGGTGTCGTTGTTGTATTCCTTGGCGCGCTTGACGATGATCTGCGTCATCTGGGCAATTTCGCGCATGAATTCTTCGCGGCTGATCTTGCCTTTTTCCATTTGGGACAATTTATATTCCCATTCACCAGTCAATTCTGGCGAGGTCAATTCATCTACCCCCAAGCCGCGCAACAAGGTCATCAACTGGAAGGCTTTAGCGGTAGGCATCATTTCGCGGCCTTCACGCAACAGATATTTCTCGTTCAGCAAACCCTCAATGATGGCAGCGCGGGTGGCTGGTGTACCCAGGCCCTTGCCCGCCATGGCTTCACGCAAATCCCCATCATCGACCAGCTTGCCAGCGCCTTCCATGGCGGACAACAGCGTCGCCTCACTATAGCGGGCAGGCGGTTTGGTCACCAGCCCATTGGCGGTGATCTGATCGGTCAAGACTTTTTCGCCTTTGGCAACAGCAACCAGCGTACCTTTGCTTTCGCCGTCTTTTTCTTCCAGCGCATCCTTGCCATAAATCGCCAGCCAGCCAGCGCTGGTCATGACCTTGCCTTCCGTTTTGAACTGATGGCCGGATACTTCAGTAATACGGGTAGTCACCTGGAATTCTGCGGATGGGAAGAACACTGCCAGGAAACGGCGTGTGACCAGGTCATACAGTTTTTGTTCAGGCTCGGACAGATTCTTCGGTGCCAGGCCAGTAGGAATGATCGCAAAGTGATCACTGATCTTGGTGTTGTCGAAGATACGCTTGTTCGGCTTGAGCCAGTTGTTCTTCAGGATTTGCGAAGCAAACTGGTGGTAATTATTGGTTTCAGCAATCGTGCCCAGAGTCTCTTTGACGGTAGGTAAATAATCTTCCGGCAAATGGCGGGAATCGGTACGCGGATAAGTCAGGACCTTGTGTTTTTCATACAGGGCCTGGGCCAGGCCCAGGGTATTTTTGGCAGAAAAACCGAAACGGGCATTGGCTTCACGCTGCAAACTGGTCAAGTCAAACAGGGGCGGCGCGATTTGCGTAGCCGGTTTGGATTCTTCGGTAACACTGCCCTGACGAGTACGGCAAGCGGCAACGATGGATTCGGCAGCGGCCTTACTCCACAGGCGCTCGGCTCTTTTCTCTGGGTCGTGTTCATCTTTCTTGAACTGGTGATCTTGCCAGCGGCCTTCATAAATACCGGCAGCGCACACAAATTCAGCACGCACTTCCCAGTAATCGCGGGACACGAATTTTTTGATTTTTTCTTCGCGCTCCACCACGATAGACAGCGTCGGTGTCTGTACCCGGCCAACCGTGGTCAGGTAAAAGCCCCCTTCTTTGGAATTGAAGGCGGTCATGGCGCGGGTGCCGTTGATACCGATCAGCCAGTCCGCTTCAGAACGGCAGCGGGCGGCATCGGCCAAAGGCATCATCTCGGTATCGCTGCGCAATTTCTGGAAGCCATCGCGTATCGCACCGGTGGTCATGGATTGCAACCACAGGCGGCTGATCGGCTGCTTGGCCTTGGCATGCTGGGCGATCAAACGGAAAATCAACTCCCCTTCGCGGCCCGCGTCACATGCATTAATGAGGCCGGTGACATCCTTGCGCTTGATCAGTTTGTTCAAGACCTTGAGTCGTGACTCGGTCTTGGCAATCGGGTTCAGGGCAAAATGCGGCGGGATCATGGGTAAATGGGTGAAACTCCATTTACCGCGCTTGACATCGTATTCTTCCGGAACGGTAATTTCCAGCAAGTGGCCTACTGCAGAAGACAGCACATAATTATCTGATTCGAAATAATCATCATGCTTGGTGAACCCTCCCAGCGCTTTCGCTATGTCATTAGCGACAGAGGGTTTTTCGGCAATGATGAGCGTTTTTGTCATTTTCGGGATTCTCGAATTGGGTAAAGCGTTGTTGCCAATGTCTAATAGGCAACATTTCGCAAAATAAGCGTAAGACTAACCTAAATTTGCGGGGAATGATAAACGTGGTAGGCGAAAAATCGTAATCTACAGCGGATTTTTGCTGTAAATCTTCCTTTTGGGAAATGTTTAGTGCAAAAGCCTTACGATGCTGTCGTCATCTGACAACAATAATTCGTCAAACATGAGCATGTCTGGTTCCGCACCCTGACTCCACAACATCATTAGTACAATGATACGCAGTTTATCCAGAGGCATGGGTGATTCGTTGACCACCAATGCTCTTTCGACCACGATTTCGCGCTGGAGTGCATTCAGCAAACCCGCGGATTCAAGAAACTGGATGAAGCCTATCGCGGGCGTACCCAGAGCAGCAATCTCTTGCTGCGCATACACACGAAACCCGGCGGAAATTAAGGGGGCAGCGCTAGGCTCTGTCGAAGTCAGGGCCAAACCGGTCAGCCAGGTCAATGCCTCGGAAATTTCATCCTCGGGAAAACCAACTGCCGATAATTTTTTTGTCAGGGCTGCCGTGTCAGGACAGGCATCCGGACGGTAATAAGTTTCGTAGAGGTAAACAAGAATATCAAACATAGTACTACTGTAGCCTTTGCTGCGATTTCAAACAAGCCCCCACGAAAGAGACTTGCCATCTGTATGCTTGCCTAATTTGCACCATATTGGCTGCCTGCGACGATAAGCCCGACAAACCTCATTCTCTGTCCATGCAATGCGTTTGAATAAATGCTTGCTAATATATAGGAAGTGGTGAAATGCTGCTGCCTGCTGGAAAAATGCGGGTATCAGCCAAGGCGACGGAAATATCCACCGGGCAGGGATTCCAGTTGGCCCATCAGTTCCAGGTTCAGGAATTCTGCATGCAGGCTGGCCACATCCTGCCCCAGGCGTTGTGCCAGCATATCTATATGAACAGGGTCATAACCTATTGCCTGCAATAGGTCCGTCGGTTGCACTTCAGACGCTACCGGGGTTTCCAGCGACATGGGCAATTGCAGTTGCAATTCTTCCAAAATGTCTTGTGCCGACTCGACCAGCTTGGCACCCTGCCTGATCAGTTGATGACAGCCCCTGGACAAAGGCGAGTGAATCGAGCCAGGAATGGCAAACACTTCGCGCCCCTGCTCCGCTGCCATGCGTGCCGTAATGAGTGAACCAGATTGTGCCGCAGCCTCCACCACCAGCACCCCTTTCGCCAGCCCGGAAATAATCCGGTTGCGGCGTGGGAAGTTGGCTGCAATGGCTGGCATGCCTAGTGGGTACTCACTGATGATACAACCGCCCTCGGCAACCAAATGGGCCAGACTGCGATTACGCGCCGGGTAGACGATATCGGCCCCAGTCCCGATAACGGCAATGGTAGAGCCTGCGCCACGCAAAGCCCCTTGATGGGCCGCCGCATCAATACCTGCCGCCAGGCCGGAACTGATGGTCAGGCCAAAACTGCTGAGCGTTTCGGAAAACTGTTCGGCATTCTTGATGCCCTGCGTGGTCGCATTCCGGCTGCCGACAACTGCAATCGTGCTGGCGGTCAACAGGTCTGTACGCCCCTTCAGGTAAATCAGTACTGGCGGATCAGGGATTTCCAGCAGTGCTGGTGGATAGGCGCTGTCAGCCAGTGTCAGTATCAGATTGCCTGCTTGCTCACACCATGCCAGGGTTTTGTCTATCTGCAACAAAAGTTCGGTAGAGGCCGCGGCCAGCACGGCGCTGGCGATGCGGTCTGTCACGACCTCCGTCAAGGCCGCGTGACTGGCGGCAAATACCTGATGTGGCAGGCCGAATCTGGCGAGTAATTTGCGTGCGGTTTCATTCCCCACACCGGGGGTCTGTACCAGCCTTAGCCAATCCCTCAAATCCAGATTCAGACTCACAAATGATGATGCTTATTTAGGTGAGCGGGCCGCGTCACCAACTTTGACCACATCGATAACCTGCATGATCAAGCCATAAGAAATATTGTCAAACACACGGAAAATGAATAAATGACCAATTTGTTCATCAGGTAACTTGACGCTCCTGTTGTTATCTGTCTTGTCGACGATGATCGGACCATAATTAAACAAGGTCAGTACAGTGCCGATATTCAGTCCATGGTCCTTGCCGCGGTTGATGGAAACAATCTGGTTTTGACCAGCCACTGTGACGCCGCCATACACCGCAACCACCCTGGCGTCCACTTCGTCTTTCGGCGCATGGGGTACATAATTCAGGATGGGTGTAGGGGGAATCGGCATCAGTCGGTCACCGACTGCCATTTCTTCCTTGGAATTGACCACCAGGAAGGTGTGCACATCGCTGACTTCATCATCGGCTTCCTTGTCCAGCTTGACGGTACCCAGATACACGGCTTCGTAACCGATGATGGCCTTGGTTTCCGGATCATGCAGTGGTACACCAGGGCGGAATACCTGGAACGAGGTACCACCATCAAGATCACCCCGGACATAGGCTTTTTCGCCCTGGCCCAGATTTACACGGCCCTCTTTGGTGCCGATGATGCGGGGCGCAGAAGTGAGTTCATTCTTTTCCACGATCAGCGGTTGTGACAGGAAAGGCTCTATCACCGACGCCGGAATAGCCGGAATCGCATTGTCGCCCAAGCCATGGTTACGTGAACGCGGGGTCCATTTTTCTGTCTGCAGGCCGCCGCCAGGGTTGCCCAAACGCAAACGACCATTGGCGCGGTCGAAATACACGATCTGCCCTGGGTAAATCCAGTGCGGATTGCGGATCTCTTCCTGATTCATGTCCCAGACTACTGGCCAGCACCATGGGTTTTTCAGGAACATGCTGGCAATGCCCCACAGGGTATCCCCCCGCACAACCACATGCTTGTCCGGTGCGTCCGGTAGAAATTCGCACTTGCTCTTACTGGCGATGGCTTGCGCCTGAGCCGTGGTCGCCTGTGCCCCGGCGGCAAAGACTTCAGCTGACATCAAAGGCAAACTGACAGCGAGAATAGAAGCGATTGTGCTAAACTTTTTCATGAATTATGTCCGATGCAAAATACCGCAATACCGCAAGCAATGCGCGCAGGCAGGCGCAAACTTGCAAAACTTGCCAAATTGAATCAAATTCTGCCCATAAATCCTTGAACTAGCAAGAAAAACTGCGCAATAAGTCCCAAGGCTTGTTGTGAAATGTCTTATGACGATACTAAATATACTGCGCTACCCTGATGCGCGCCTCCATAAAGTGGCAAAACCGGTAACACAATTTGATGAACGCCTGAAGACTTTGGTTGCCGATATGGCAGCGACCATGTACGACGCACCAGGCGTAGGACTGGCCGCTTCACAGGTCGATGTCCACGAACAGATCGTGGTGATCGATGTGTCTGAAACCAACGACAAGCTGCAAGTATTCATCAACCCGGAAATTCTGTGGGCCAGTGAAGAAAAAAAGATTTACGACGAAGGTTGTCTGTCTGTACCTGGTATTTATGACGGCGTCGAACGTCCGGCAGAAGTCAAGGTACGTGCCTTTGACGCCAACGGCCAGGCGTTTGAACTGCATGCCACGGAATTGCTGGCAGTCTGTGTACAGCATGAGATGGATCATC
Organism: Undibacterium sp. Di26W; assembly: GCF_049340265.1. Classification (NCBI taxonomy): domain Bacteria; kingdom Pseudomonadati; phylum Pseudomonadota; class Betaproteobacteria; order Burkholderiales; family Oxalobacteraceae; genus Undibacterium; species Undibacterium sp. Di26W. Next base: position 139,800 of record NZ_JBMPOR010000015.1, on the reverse strand, counting down.
TGAAAGGCAAGGTATTTGTCGAATACCTGTCGCCGCTGAAACGCAATCGCATCAAAACCAAGATGCTGAAGGAAGAACGCGAAGAACAGCGCAAGCGGGCTGAGCGCTGATGCGTGTCATTTTTGCAGGTACACCCGAATTTGCAGCCACCGCGTTGCAGGCGATACACGCAGCCGGTTTCGAGATACCACTGGTATTCACCCAGCCGGACCGTCCCGCTGGGCGCGGCATGCAATTGCATGCATCAGCCGTCAAGCAATTTGCGCAACAACATGGTATCCCTGTCGCCCAACCCGTGTCCTTGCGGCTGGACGGCAAATACCCGGATGTTGCCAAAGAGGCACATGATCTGCTGCTATCCACACCGCATGATGTGATGGTGGTGGCCGCCTATGGCCTGATACTGCCGCTGTCGGTATTGCATATTCCTCGTCTCGGTTGCCTGAATATCCATGGTTCGCTACTGCCACGCTGGCGTGGCGCTGCCCCGATACACCGGGCGATAGAAGCGGGCGACAGCGAAACTGGCATCACCATCATGCAAATGGAAGAAGGCCTCGATACTGGCCCCATGCTGTTGATGCAATCGCTGCCGATTGCTACGGATGACACCACCGGTGGCCTGCATGACAAACTGGCCAACCTGGGTGGTGCGATGATCGTCGATGCCCTCAGGCGTCTGGAGCAAGGCGCACTCAAGGCCACTGTGCAGCCGGAAGACGGTGTCTGTTATGCCGCCAAAATCAGCAAAGCCGAAGCCGCACTCGATTTCAAGCTACCTGCCGATGTGCTGGAACGCAAGATCCGGGCATTCAACCCCTTCCCCGGTGCGCATGCAGACTATGTCGGCAACAGCATCAAAATCTGGCGTGCCAGAGCTGTTGCGACTTCGACACCAGCAGTACCAGGACAGATACTGGCGACCAGTACAACAGGAATTGTGCTGGCTTGCGGGCAAGGTGCGTTAGAATTAATTGAACTACAAAAAGCCGGAGGCAAGCGACTTTTGGTCAGCGAATTTCTAAAAGGCTTTGATTTTATCGTCGGCAATTGTTTCGATTGAATCAAAGAGTGAAGCAAAAAAGCTACATATTGGCCGGTTTCGGGCCTTGATATGCGCTATATAGAAGGGAAGCGTCCAATTAATGCCCTATTGCAAGCAAAATCTTTGTTGCTTGCCGCTACTTGTTGTATTCTCTTACACTGAATTATTGCCATTATTGTTTTCGATAACAAAAACTCTGACAAAGACCTAAAAAAGGTGAGCTCATGAAGAAACTTCTTCCCATTGCCCTGGCAGCCGGACTGTTGGCAGGTTGTACAACTCCATACAGTGAAACTCCGCTGGCGGGTAATTTCCCGACGACCACGCAAAATAAATTGCAGGCTGCGTCGCATTGGCTCCTGATTGCAAAAGATGTCGCCGATCAAATCAAACTTGGTACTGACAAGATTGGTGCGCCGGTCTATGTAACTCCGCCGCAACAGAACAGTAAGTTCACTGAGGCGTTTTACAACCAGATCATCACCAGCCTGGTCAATCAGGGTGTCGTAGTCAGAAAAGTGAATGATGGTACGGCACAGGTCATCGATATCGAAACCGAGCTGGTTCGCTTCTCTCCTTATCGCCATCAAAACACACGCTTTGTCAGTGTCGCCGCCATTGGTGCTGGCATTGCTGCCGTCCATGGTCTGGGCATTCCGGTCAAAACCGATGCCGTACTGGGTGGCCTGGGCCTGGCTGCGGCGTATGACTGGACGCACTGGATTAACCAGGAATATGCCAAAGGTCCTACACCAAGATATGAATTGATCGTCACCACTTCACTGGTTAAAAACTTGCAGTTCGTAGCGCGTCGTACTGATGCCTACTATGTCAGCGACATCGACTGGATACTGTATAACAAAGAAACCGACTTCAATTTCCGAGTCGTTGGGGGTCAATAATGATGAAAAAAGCAGCTCTCGCAATCGCGTCTGTTGTGGCGCTGAGCGCCTGTTCCAGCCTGGGTTTTAACAATTCGCCGGCCACGGCTGCAGCTGTACCCACTTGGAAAGACGCCGAAGCCAATGAATTTATTCCCGCCAACCAACGCGCAGCTGCGGCGCTGATCGCCAACGCTGGTCAAAACATTGATCCTTCCCGTACATTGATCGTTGCCACCTTGGCCAATATCAATTCACTCGAAGATTCATCCACTTTCGGTCGTATCGTCGCCGAGCAGGTATCGGGGCAATTTACCCGTAGCGGCTACAAGATGATAGAGATGAAATTCCGCGACAAGGTTTTCATGCGACAAAACGTCGGTGAATTCCTGTTGACCAGGGAAATCAAGGATGTGGCCCAAAACCATAGCGCCCAGGCGGTCATCGTCGGCACCTATGCTGAAAGCGACAAACTGGTATTTGTTAACCTGAAGCTGATACGCCCGGTTGACAATGTCGTCATCAGCACGGTTGATTACGCCATTCCGATGGACAAAACGGTCAAGGCTTTGCTGGGTCGTCGTTAAGCCGGATACCTTGTAAGCATGAAAAAAGGCGACAGTGGCAACATTGTCGCCTTTTTGTTTTTGCTGCCCATATTGCCCTCCCCCCTACAACTCGCTATCGCTGCCAAACAAATCGCTGCGTGCCGCCCGGCTGATCGCCAATACCGCAGGATGGGTCAACTTGCGTTGCACTGAAATGGCATAAAACTGCTCGCGGATATCATCGGTCTGCCCCAGCATCTGCACATCATATTGACGTATCAGCATATCGGCAATCACACTGGGGGCGGCAAAAAAACCGGCACCCGCCTGGCCAAAGGCACTCATGAGCGCACTGTCATCAAACTCGCCGGCGATACGCGGGTGCAAGTCCTGCTGATCAAACCAGTGCAATAGCTTGGCGCGCAGCGCGGCATCTTCCCCCGGCAATAAAAATGGTGCGGCCTCCAGGCTGTGCGGAAAATCACGCGAATATTGCTGGCGCAAGGCAGACGTACCAAAAAAGCTGATGCCGCATTCACCCAGCAAATGGCTATATCCACGTACATTCACCGTGGTCGGCATGGGGCTGTCAGACATCACCACATCCAGCTTGTGGGTCGCCAGATCGGCCAGCAAGACTTCCATCTTGCCTTCGCGGCAATTAATACGCAAAGTCTGCGGTAGCTTCAGGGCGGGCTCAAGCAGGCGATACGCCAGCGCCTTGGGCAGCGCATCCGATACGCCAACCCTTAGCTGCACGGTTCTTTCTGTCGGCCTGTGGTGCAAGACTTCTTCCAGTTCTTGTCCCAAAGCAAAAATATCCTCTGCGTAGCTCAACACCAGCCGGCCAGCCTCGGTCAATTCCAGGTTGCGCCCACTCTTGCGGAACAGTGCCTCACCCTGCATTTCTTCAAACAGGCTCAACTGGGCACTGATGGTTTGTGGTGTCAGATGTAGTTGCTCACTAGCACGGGCAATACTGCCTGCCTTGGCTACCATCCAGAAGTAATGCAGGTGTTTGTAATTAAGGGTAGGCATAGAGGAAGCTATCAATGATGAACATATCAGTGTATCAATACATCTGTTTTTACGAAGTAAAATTCAATTATATTCGACTTTTATTGTTTGTTAGCACGGTCTACACTTTCATTACCTTCTGTTGAGAAGGTGGGGTAATTCGCTCTTGATGCGTTACCTCAACATTTCAGGAGAAAAGCATGAAAATTGTCAGTCGTTCCACCCAAGGTGACGCGCAAACAGTGTCCTACGTGGATGGCAGCGTCAGTGCTGGCCACAAGGTGTTGCGTAATACCTATATGTTGCTGTCGATGACCTTGCTGTTTTCAGCAATGACAGCGGCCGCCACCATCACATTCGCCATTCCGGGTCCAGGCATATTGCTGACCCTGGTCGGCTACTTTGGCCTCTTGTTTGCCACCACCAAATTGCAAAACAGCGGCTGGGGCATTGCGTCCGTCTTTGCACTGACCGGTTTCATGGGTTACACCCTGGGTCCCATCCTGACCCGTTATCTCGGCATGCCAGGCGGTACCGGCATCGTCATGACGGCCATGGCCATGACCGGCCTGATCTTCATGGGCCTGTCCGCCTATGTACTGATCAGCAAACGTGATTTCAGCTTCATGGCTGGTTTTTTGATGGTCGGCATGCTGGTGGCTTTTGTTGCCAGCCTGGGCGCGATTTTCTTCCAGATCCCTGCCCTGTCGCTGACGATTTCCGCAGTCATGGTGTTGTTGATGTCAGGCATGATCCTGTTTGAAACCAGCAATATCATCCATGGCGGCGAAACCAACTACATCATGGCAACCGTCAGTCTGTACATCACGATATTTAACCTGTTCACCAGCCTGCTGCATTTGCTGGGTATTGTCGAGAAAGAATAATAATGTTGCATACCGTCGCTCAACCCTGGATGTGGGCAGTATTTATCGGCTTTGTCTTACTCATGTTGGCAATCGACGTGCTGGCCCTTGGTGGCTCGCGCGCCCACAAAGTCAGCGTCCGGGAAGCGGCGGCATGGTCACTCGTCTGGGTCAGCCTGGCCTTGCTATTCGATTTTGGCCTGTGGATTTATTTGTCGGACACCGTAGGTCGTGAAATTGCTACTGCCAAGGCTACGGAATTCCTGGCCGGCTACGTCATAGAAAAATCGCTGTCGGTCGACAATGTGTTTGTCTTCCTGCTGATCTTTGGTCACTTTGCAGTACCAGCCCAATATCAGCGCAAGGTCTTGCTGTATGGCGTGCTGGGCGCGATCGTCATGCGCATCATCATGATATTGGCCGGCAGTTGGGTGGTAGCCCAGTTCTCATGGGTGTTGTACCTGTTCGGTATCTTCCTGCTGATCACCGGTATGCGCATGCTGGTGGCAGCAGAACAGGAACCTGATCTGGAAGCCAATCCGGTATTGCGCCTGGCGAAAAAATTACTACCATTTACAAAAGAGTTTCACAGGGAAAAATTCACCGTCAAGATAGATGGCAAACGTCTTTTCACGCCGCTGTTTCTGGTGTTGATATTGATAGAAATTTCTGACGTGATCTTTGCAGTAGATTCCATCCCGGCGATTTTTGCAGTGACGACCGACCCGTTCATCGTCTTCACATCCAACATCTTTGCCATCATAGGCCTGCGGGCACTGTACTTCTTGCTGGCAGACATGGCAGACCGCTTCCATCTGCTGAAATTCGGCCTGGCCTTTGTGCTGATGTTTGTTGGTATCAAGATGCTGATCGTGAAATGGATGCATGTGCCAACCGGCATATCGCTGATGGTGATAGCCGGCCTGCTTGGCACGTCCATTATCGCCAGTCTGTTTGTCAGCAGGAAAAAGAACTAAAGCAGAATTAAAGTGGCAATCCACGCGCTAAAGCGCTGATGCAGTAACCAATACATGAGTCCCTTTGGCACATCACAGCTTGACCGTGATGTGCTTTTTTTTAATCAGGAAGAGAAATCCATGTGCTGCACCTGGTGTATCTGGCCAATAAGTCCAACTGTTTCCGGCGTAGCGACTACTAGTGTCTGTATTTGTAACTGGTCCACAGTATCATTTACACTTGAGGCAGATACAGAATTGAAACTAGCAACCAGATAGGGATTGGCAGAACTTTCAACAATCTTTCCGTTCATATCCAGCATGGCTACGGAAATGATACCCCCGGCTTTCACTATAGCTTGCAACTGTACGTTATCAGATGCCCCAAGATTAAAGTCGACCGTGGTGTCGTTAAAATTTATCAGGTCGTCTATTGCAATAATTTCCCCATTGAGCTTCAGAAAGGCTTTCTGCCCAAAGTACTCGTTGCCATTGATTGTGGCCTTGACCATCAGGTTGATATTCGAACTATTGACGGTATTACCCGTCACATTTCCGCCAACCGGTATCAGGGTGATATTTGTAGCTGCCTTTCCATCCATCTTTTTTGAGTCATATCCTATTTCGAAATCAGACAATTTACTGGTGATTGAATAACCAGTCGCACTCGTCAAAACCAGACTTAAATTATTTTTGTAATGAAAATCGTCATAGACCTGGCTTGCGAGCTTTGAGTCAAATACGAAATCCAGCATTTTGTCGCCAGCACCTATATAAGGTATTTTAGCGAGCACAACGCCGTTCTCCATGAGTGTTGCCGATCCGCCAGTATTATGACCTGCAACAACGAGGAACTGAATTTCACCGATTCCAACATCGATGCCAGAAGTAAGCGTCTTTAAATATGAAGTGACATATACAGCTTTGCTTGGCAAAGTCAGCGGCACTGCCGTTGAACTCAATGTTGTGTGACTGCCAAATTGATTACTACCCAGAACAGGATTATTGATACTCTCGATCACTCTACCATTCATATCTACCATGTCGACAGATACAATCCCACCAGCATTGATGAGATTTTGAATCTGCACGCTATTGGCAGATAGCACTTCAAAATTCACCGTACGGTCACTCGTAAAAATTATATTATCGCTAGCGACAACTTGACCATTGATTTTCAAATAAGCTTTACCGGTTAAATACTCCAAGCCATTAATATTTGCCGACACCGACAAATAGGTATTTCCACTGGAAGAAGAGATGGTGATGTTGGAGGCGGGTGTGCCAGTCTTTTCATTGAGTTTCGGAAATATTTGATAGTCTTTCAATTTTGTCGTTACGGTATTACCTGCTTGATCAGTAAGGACCAAGCTTAAATTATTGTTTTTATAGTAATCGTTGTAAACTTGTTTTGCTATTTGGGGGTCAATATAGAAATCCAGTGACGTAGCGCTGGTGCTGATATTGGATATCTTGGCAACTACCGTACTGTTTTCTAAAATGGTCGCCGAGCCACCAGTCATTATCCCGGACATGATAGGGTAGTGAATTTCACCCATTACAAAGTCCAGCCCAACCGGAGATTGATTGACCCAGGTAGTCGTGTAAACACCGCTTACAGGCAATAGCGGTGCTGTCGTATCCAGTACTATCGGTGTTCGTGCACCAATACCTCCTGAATTTCCAAAGATGTCGGTTACCTTAATACCAAGAGATTTTGCACCATCGACACCCCAGTTAATGCCACCTGGAATATGCAAGACTGCTTTTTGTGCATCCACTTCTGCAGTTGTCAAAATATGCGTAACTGGAATAGAGAAAGAGCTATTGCCGTTCATCAATTCAAGTTTATAACCTGTTGAAATCTGTACCCCTTTCAGGTCAACCACTACATCCATGCCCAGCATTCTCTCAGCATCATTAATGCCATTTGTGGCTTCGGCGATTTTCAGCGGCAGACTTGGTATCAGGGTAGGAGGCAAGCTCGTTGCTGTCACACCTGACAAGATGCCACGCATGACTTCGAAGGTATAAGCAGAGCTATACAGGTTTGCTTTTTCTGTCGTATTCAGACTGGCCGTGAAATTGACAGAGTAATTAAGTTTGTTCTGGATCGTGATACCGTCAAGGCTGTCTGGCGTCGCGCCATTCAGAATGGCCAATGCAGCCGTGCCAAGATTGACTGCGCGCGTATCTATCTGCGTTGCCCAGTATTTCAAGCCATCTGCGTCCGGTACCCGGCCAAACAGATTTTTGTACAAAGCGGTAACGACATCTGCGGTACTTTTTCCACCATAAGTCGCTGCATATTCAGCTTGCTCACTAAATGACTGCGCCAGGCCAGCAATAGAAATTTTATTGCCATCAAGCTGCCCTTCCCAATATTGCAAGCCGGCCACGTCAGCTGGACGGTTGAAGTAAGCGATATACAGTTTTTGTATTGTGCTGGCATTAATACCCATTTAGAAAGACTTTCTAGTAAGTGATTTTAAATATTGATAAATTACTAAATTTTTATTACCGCAGGATGTATTACGACGTTGAACCAAAAAGTGTCATGCACGTGTATACATACAAATTAAAAACAATTCATTCAAAGTGAATGTGCATAAAGCATCTTGACGATACAAAGCGCCAGCCAGCCACAAACCAGTTATGGGATGAATTGGGTGTTGATACTGCGTTGACAAGAGGGCAATAGGCGTCACTGACCCGGCCCAACTTGCAAGTTCCTTTGACAAATCACAGCATGACCGGGATGTACTTTTTTAGCATAATTTGTTCTTGCAACTATTCATGGCAATACCAGGGACGAAATATCAACATTGCTATGACTTCCGACAATGGAGATCTCCTGTGACAGATTCTCATGATCTGCTGCGAAGGATGTCGATGAATAATTTGTCACAACGATGATACTTTCAGTACTGCTGACGACGTGACCAGCACGATCAAAAAGCTTCACTACCGCCTTACCGCCAGACGGCACATTTGTCTGCAAATGCTTGGGGTCGTAGGCAACCAAAGGAGCAGACGTAATATCAAATGTGACCTTGCTATCTTTCATGCCGATGTAAGTATCAAGCGAGACGATCTTGTTCCCTATCCAAAGCTCGGCACGTCCATCTACAGCTTGTCCCGCTGTGATGGTCGCTTCAGCATGGAAGGCAACATTCGTTCCGTTAAACACAACTTGACCCGGCCCACTTGACGTAATGCGTCCTCCTAAAGGCGTGATCGTTAAATTGCTGGGTGGATTGATCGCACCTTCAATTTTTTCCCCTTCAGTATAGGAAGCGAATAATGCGTTACCCCCCTGGGAAGTGGCATATGTTCCCTTGTCATTGGATAAAGAGATTTTGGGAATACCCCCTGCGGCCAGCCATGTTTTAAGTACAAAGGGATTACCGGCATTAATTTCAAAAACAACTTTATTATCAGTTGCCTCAATTTTTCTGCTTTCGAAAGACATGCCAGCCAGAGCCAGGGATGCCGTAGTGCCACTCGCTTCACCGGGAACTATATCTGCAGTTACGATCAAGCCTGTATTGGTGGCATTAACGGTATTCGCCATGACATTTCCACCTACCGCCGTGAAAGTGACATTTTTTGCCGGAGTCAGTACTGAGTTGACACCATAACTGATCGTATTGGGAACATCTGATAACTGGAATCTGGTCACATTGCCCGCAGCATCATATTCGGATACAAAGTATCCATAAGTGCCAAACAGAGAGCTGAAATTTTGTGCGCTCACATCAAAAACCAGCTTGGTGTCTGTTGCAGAAATTGTATCGTCGATAGCGAATGGTTTTGCCTCAGGGCCCAAGACGATATATCCACCATTCATCTGACCTGCAGATATGCTGATTTCTATATGGCGCATCCCATTCTGTTCTGCGCTCACAACGACAGCGAGGGGTTTCGCTGGTGGCAGCGTTCGGAGCAGCAAACTGACCTGCCCCCCTATTTCACCGGTATTACCAAAAATGTCATTCACTTTCACGCCAAATTTTTTGATGCCATCAAAGCCCCAGAATGCATTCCCTGGCAATTCTATAGGGGCGCTCATCAGAGACATATCCGTTGCCGTAACAACATGCCTGACCGGAGGGGAAAATGATTTTCCATCCAACATCAGTTCCAGCGAATAGCCAACATTCACTGCCAGATTCTTTAAATCCAGCGTAAAACTAGTTCCTTTGGACATCTCGTCCGCATTCACGATATTCATGGATGCGGGGAAGTCGAGCAAAGTTTTAGGCTGCAACGAAGGAAGCTCTGAAGCTGAAGTCACTTTTTTCAGAATTTCACGCATCGTGGTAAAACCATACTGCTCACTATAGCTGACGGCCTTTGCCAAGGTATCCAGGCTGGCAGTGAATTGCGTGGAGAAGTTCACCTTGTTTGCAATGGTGAGACCATCTTTTGATTGTGCAGGAGCACCATTCAAGATAGCAAGTGCCGCCGTACCGATATTGACCACCTTGGTATCAATCTGTGTGGCCCAGTATTGCAAGCCATCTGCATCAGGTGCGCGGTCGAATAAATTTTGATATAAGGCAGTAATAACCTCCACCGTAGATTTACCGCCATAGGTATTTCTATATTCAATCTGCTCACTGAAAGATTGTGCAAGTCCTGAGATAGAAATTGCATTCGCATCAAGTTGTCCTTCCCAATAACGCAAACCGGCGACATCGGCTGGCCGACTGAAGTAAGCGATGTACAGTTTTTGTATGGTGCTGGCGTTAATGCCCATGAAACAACCTTTCTATCTGAAGGAAGAGCGATGTTAAATAACATCAAATCAATATGAATAAGCGCGACAATAATCAGACCGAACAAGGCGGGCTGCGATATCAGGACGAGGATGGGGAAGGAAATGCATTTGCAGCCATGCGACAAATATGGCGCTTTCAACTGTGGCATCAATTGAAAACAGGTTTCTTGACTTGTTTGCAATGGTCTTCTACCTGTTGATCCGGCTTTTGCTGCGCTTTCCATTCCTGACCCTAGAGCCGAATACCTCGCTCCACGAGACTATCCGCTATGCGAGCCGACTTTTATTCGAGCGCTATTGTAACAAACTATTACAAATTGGCAGTATGAACAATTATTTAGTCGATTGAGACCCAGGCTGTGGGCGTGGCTTAAAAACCATGTCGAGGCCCGTGTAAGACTTATTCTGACCGGCCCCGTGTTGTCCGGATGCAGTTCAAAACCAGCATCCTCGACCCAAGCCCTTGATTTGACGTATAATTTATGCTCTGTTGCGCCGATTTGAGATTCAGATTGCGGGCGCGTAATAAGTGCTGCTAAAAGGACGTCGCCCGATCCGCCTGCATGCATGAGCCGATCGGGTTTTGTTTTATCAGGACTGATACAAAACTGCTGCCGTTTATTTCTTGCTGCAACAATTTTGCATAAGCCCTGCTTTTTTGAGTAAACATCATGACTACGACCCTGCCTGTATCTGCCCTCGAAACCCGTTTGCGCGAGATGTTGCAACAACGCATACTGATACTCGATGGCGCCATGGGTACCATGATACAGCGCTATAAACTGACGGAAGAAGATTATCGCGGCGAGCGTTTCAAGGACTTTGCCGGCCCGGAAACCGTGCGTGAACTCTTCGTCAAGGGCAATAACGAACTACTGTCGCTGACACAGCCGCATGTAATAGCCGAAATCCATGAACAATATCTGGCCGCCGGTGCCGACCTGATAGAAACCAATACCTTTGGCGCCACTACCGTTGCGCAAGATGATTACCATATGGCGCATCTGGCCTATGAGATGAATGTCGCCTCGGCCAGGATTGCGCGGGCTGCCTGCGATAAATATTCGACACCGGATAAGCCACGCTATGTGGCTGGTGCCCTGGGCCCGACGCCAAAGACAGCATCGATTTCACCAGACGTGAATGACCCGGCAGCGCGTAATGTGACGTTTGATCAACTGGTAGCGGCCTACCTGAAACAAACCCGTGGCCTGGTCGAAGGTGGTGCTGACGTACTGCTGGTGGAAACCATTTTCGATACGCTGAACTGCAAGGCTGCACTGTTTGCCATTGACCAGTTTTTTGAAGAAACCGGCACCCGCCTGCCGATCATGATTTCCGGCACGGTGACGGATGCATCTGGCCGTATTTTGTCGGGCCAGACCGTACCAGCTTTCTGGAATTCAGTGCGCCATGCCAGGCCACTGACTGTGGGCTTGAACTGCGCGCTGGGTGCCGCCCTGATGCGCCCGTATGCAGAAGAACTGTCAAAAATTGCCGACACCTTTGTCTGTATTTACCCGAATGCCGGCCTGCCCAATCCCATGAGCGATACCGGCTTTGACGAATTGCCCGCCGATACCTCAGCCTTGCTGAAAGAATTTGCCGAAGCCGGGTTCATCAATATTGCCGGTGGCTGCTGTGGCACCACGCCTGCGCATATCAAGGCGATTGCCGACATATTGCAAACCCGCACACCGCGTGATATCCCCACCATACCGGCGGCCATGCGCCTGTCTGGCCTGGAACCTTTCACGATCGATGAAACATCGCTGTTCGTGAACGTGGGTGAACGTACCAATGTCACCGGCTCAAAAGCGTTTGCGCGCCTGATCCTGAATGAGCAATACGATGAAGCGCTGGCGGTCGCCCGCCAGCAAGTAGAAAACGGCGCGCAAGTCATCGACATCAATATGGATGAAGCCATGCTGGATTCGCTGGCAGCGATGACACGCTTCCTGAACCTGATTGCATCCGAACCCGATATTGCCCGTGTGCCTATCATGATCGATTCGTCGAAATGGACAGTCATCGAAGCAGGCCTGAAATGCGTGCAGGGCAAGGCCATCGTCAATTCGATTTCCATGAAAGAAGGCGAGGCAGAATTCCTGCGCCAGGCCACACTGTGCAAACGCTACGGTGCGGCCGTCATCGTCATGGCCTTTGATGAAAAAGGCCAAGCGGATACCTATGCACGCAAGGTGGAAATCTGCGAACGTGCTTACCGCCTGCTGGTCGACAGTCTGGATTTTGATCCGCAAGATATCATTTTCGATCCGAATATTTTCGCGGTCGCCACCGGTATCGAAGAACATAATAATTACGCCGTCGACTTTATCGAAGCGACCGACTGGATACACAAGAACCTGCCCGGTGCCAAGATCAGCGGTGGGGTATCCAATGTGAGTTTCTCTTTCCGCGGCAATGACCCGGCACGTGAAGCCATTCATACCGTATTCCTGTACCACGCCATCAAGGCCGGCATGACCATGGGCATCGTGAATGCCGGCATGGTCGGCGTGTACAGCGAACTCGATGCTGAATTGCGTGAACGGGTGGAAGACGTGGTACTGAACCGTCGCGAAGATGCCACCGAGCGCATGATAGAAATTGCTGCTACTTTAAAAGCGGGCGGCAAGAAAGAAGAAGCCACGCTGGAATGGCGTAAGGACCCGGTAGAAAAACGCCTGTCACATGCGATGGTGCATGGCATTACCAACTGGATCGTGGAAGATACGGAAGAAGCCCGTGCCGCCATTATGGATGCTGGCGGCCGCCCTATCCAGGTGATCGAAGGCCCGCTGATGGCGGGCATGAATATCGTCGGTGACCTGTTTGGCCAGGGCAAGATGTTTTTGCCACAGGTGGTGAAATCTGCGCGTGTCATGAAGCAGGCTGTGGCGCATTTGATCCCCTATATCGAAGAAGAAAAGAAGCGCAGCGGCGACAATAAACCCAAGGGCAAGATCGTTATCGCCACCGTCAAGGGTGATGTGCATGACATCGGCAAGAACATCGTCACCGTAGTCTTGCAATGTAATAATTTTGAAGTGGTAAACATGGGTGTGATGGTGCCTTGTTCAGAAATCCTGGCCAAGGCCAAGGCCGAGAATGCCGACATCATCGGCCTGTCCGGCCTGATCACGCCGTCATTGGAAGAGATGGCGTATGTCGCTAAAGAAATGCAGCGTGACCCGCATTTCCGCATGCTGAAAATCCCGCTGCTGATCGGTGGTGCCACCACCAGCCGCGCCCATACTGCCGTCAAAATAGCGCCCAACTATGAAGGCCCAGTGGTGTATGTGGCTGATGCTTCACGCTCAGTCTCTGTCGCACAATCGCTACTGACACCAGAAAGCCGCGATCAATACATCGCCGATCTTGGCAGCGATTACGACCGTATCCGCACGCAGCATGCAAATAAAAAAGCCACGCCGATGTTAAGCCTGGCTCAGGCACGCGCAAATAAAATGAAAGTGGACTTCAGCGGTAGCAATGCGCCGCTCAGGCCGAAATTCATTGGTCGTCGCCTCTTCAAGAATGTCGATCTGGCGACCATCGCCAACTACATAGACTGGGGCCCATTCTTCCAGACCTGGGACCTGGCTGGCCCGTATCCTGCCATCCTGACCGATGAAGTCGTCGGTGAAGCAGCCACCAAAGTATTTGCCGAAGGCCAGGCCATGCTGAAAAAAATCGTCGAAGGCCGCTGGCTGACAGCCAACGGCGTGGTGTCACTGCTGCCCGCCAATACCGTGAATGACGATGACATAGAAATCTATACGGACGAAACGCGCAGCCAGGTCGCATTCACCTATTACGGCACCCGTCAGCAAACCGAAAAACCCATCATCGATGGCGTGCAAAGGCCAAATCAATGCCTGTCTGATTTCATCGCACCAAAAGACAGCGGCATACAGGATTACATAGGCATGTTCGCAGTCACTGCCGGCCTGGGTATAGAAAAGTATGAAAAGCGCTTTGAAGATGCGCATGATGATTACAGCAGTATCATGCTGAAGTCACTGGCAGACCGTCTGGCCGAAGCCTTTGCCGAGTACCTGCATGAACGCGTGCGTAAAGACCTGTGGGGCTATGCAAGCGATGAAGTACTCAGCAATGAAGAACTGATCAAGGAAAGCTATAAAGGCATACGTCCGGCCCCTGGCTACCCGGCTTGCCCGGAACATACGGTGAAGACTGACATGTTCAAGCAGATGCAATGTGAAGAAATCGAGATGTATATCACCGAATCATGGGCCATGATACCGGGTGCGGCTGTCTCAGGCTTTTACTTCGCCCACCCTGAATCCAAATATTTCAGCGTTGGTAAAATCGCCGATGATCAAGTCACAGATATGGCCGCACGACGCGGTGCGCCCAAGGAAGAAGTCGAACGCTGGCTGGCACCGAACCTGTAATCCGCTGCCTCTATAGCTGCCCTCAAACCTCTCAAGGCTATTTTTTGAGAACAGCTTTAGGCCATTGGCGTTACCTGGCACTCAGTTCATCTGGAGGAATGAGCTCTAGTGGACTGTAACAGTTGAAACAGAAGTGAAAGACGCTTGCCCGGCGATCAGGGCAAGGCAAGGTTAACACTTATGCACAGCGATAGTGAGCTATCGCGAGCATTTGCAACGCAGCCATGCGTCGTCGCGCAAGCGGAAGGCACTCTACTTTCAATTGTTACAATCCACTAGATATCTAACGCAGGTAATTTCTGCCAGTAAGGCTGCAGCGCCTGTTTCACGTCACCCATTACGCTATCCCAGTCCCTTACCCTGGGTTGCCGGAATAAACGCACAGACGGATACCAGGGACTGTCCGTTCTATCCAGTAACCAGCGCCAGTCCGGATTGTATTCAATCAAGACCCAGGTTGGCTTACCCATGGCACCGCCAAGATGCGCGATGGAAGTGTCAACGGAAATCACCAGGTCTACCAAATCCACCAGCGCCGCCGTATCCGAAAAATCGTGCATCTCCGGTCCATAATGCCTGACATTAGGATACTGCCTCAGTATTTCCTGGTCATGTGCTGAGACATCCTTTTGCAGGATGATAAAGTCCGCATCAAGCGCAAACAGCCGGGTAGTCAAATCTATATCCAATGACCTGGTATTGTTTTTTTTATGTTGCGGGTTACCAGTCAGGGCAATGCCTATGAATGGTTTTCCACTGCGGGCCCCCAATTTTTGACGCCAGGTCGCAACATGTTCTGCTTCACTTGAGATATAGGAAATAGCAGCAGGAATAGTCTCCACCGTGGTGCCCAGCACTAAAGGCAGGCTCATCAAGGGCGAGTAGTAGTCGAAGGCAATTTCTTCGGCAAATTCACGTAGCTCATCAATGCCTTCCACCTTTTTCAACAAAGATTTGAGCAGGGGTGAAGCAACCACAATCACTTTACAATTTCTTGATTTAAGCAGCTTCACAAAGCGAATAAATTGTATGGTATCGCCATGACCTTCCTCGGTAATCAGCAGAATATCTTTCCCTGATAAATCCTGTTGACCTGTCCAGCGTGCATTCTTGGGAAGCCGCGACATAAAGTCCAGTATGGGTCCCTTTAAACGCAGTTCATAATTTTTGAATCCTTGCTGGTAATCCCCCAGCAAGAGTTGGGAAATCCCTTCACTGAGTTTGACTTCGGCTGCTTCGGGAAACTTCAACAATGCCAATTGGTAGGTTTTGATCACTTCTTCAATTTTGTTTTGCTGCGCTTGTGCATTGGCCAGATCGGTATACAACATTAATGAATTATTTTCCACGACAAGCGCCTGCGCAAAACTTTGTTCTGCCGATGCGTAATCCAGTTCCAGCGAATACAAATTACCTTTATAGTAATGCAAGTCACAAAAGTCGGGAAACAGCGCCAGGCCGCGGTCGATAATCGCATGTGCTTCTTGCACCTGGCCCAGCATGATGTAGGCCATACAAAGATCCCGGTAGGCTAAGGGCAGATGATTATCCAGTTCAATGGCTCGCTGATAACTGGTGACGCTTGACGCGATCTCACCCTTATCGTACAAAATACTACCCAGCATGTAGTGCGCGTCGGCAAGCGCAGGATCAAGCTCCAGTGCCTTGACCAGGTGATGATGCGCCAGCAAGGAATTCTTTTCTTCCAAATACAAAAAGCCCAGCATGCTATGGGCTTTTGTCAGCGCTGGGTCTAGTCGCACAGCTTGTTCGTATAATTCTTTTGCCTGCAATAAGCGCCCGTCATTTAACAACAGATCCGCTTTTGCTTTCAACTCGGCACCGGTCAGCATGCTCGTCTGAGGAGCCGTATCTACAGGCTCTTTGCTAGCAGAAAATAAATTCTTTATTATTTTGAACATGCGGGCACTTTATTTGCTGATTTCTTTCATCACTATATTTGTCAGCTCTTCAACCACCTCTTTGTCATAGCCTTGTTCCAGCAAATGCCACTTGAAGATATTGCCGAATTGCGCTTTTTTGTAGATGTTCAAGCTATTTTCAAGTTTGAAATTGTGTATTTTCTGTTCTAACTGTTGCAGGATTTTGATTCGTTTTTTCAGCGTCTTGTCTTTTTTCGCGGCAACTTCCGTTGGCATTTCAGCAACTACATATTCAGCCAGCTGCATGCCAAAATCCTTTGCGTCTTTCGCACTAAACCAACTAATCATGACTTTTCCTTTTGTGGAATCAATACTGATTCATTTCAGCAGTATGTTGTATGTTACAGGTGCAATCATGCTGTTCCCTGCGCTCACTATCATTATACTAATTTATCAGAATCCCCAAGCGGATAATTCTGCTAAGTAATATAAGTAACGTGCATGGAATTTTGCAGGTATTTACCTGAAACGACTGGCGTCAAAAAAAATGCCGTCCAGTGATTTACTGGACGGCATTTGAGTGGGGCTTGCGCCCCTGCTACTTATTAGTTACTTATTACTTGAATATGTAACCGACATTCACACGGAATGCACGACCATAGGCATTGTGCAGGGTGTCGTTATAACCACTGGTGGTGTAGCTGGAGCTTGGATCATAAGGTGCTTTGGAATCCATTGCATTCAGTACACTTACGCCCAGGGTCACATCTTTAAAGCCTTTGTAGGTGTATCCCAGATCTACGGTAGTCCAGCTGGCTACTGCACATTCAGGCACATACGTCAGGTAGTTGGCGACACCACCCAGTGTCGTCGCTGTCGCTGGCTGGCCGCTACCGTAGTGGCAGTAAGAAACCGGATAAATCTCAGACCCATTGGTGTAACGCATCAGGGAAACACCGCCAACAAAGTTGATCGCGCCATTGACGGTATGCGCTTGCTTGGTCCAGGAAGTAGACAGGCTGGCACGCAGACGCGGAATATCGCCGACGCTGGTAGATAAGTTGGAAACACTACCGCGTGTACCGACCAGATTGGTTTCAGGATCGCCCGGTTTTTCTGCACGACGGAATTCTATCGTGTACGAAGTGCGGAAACGGGTGTCCAGCTTGCCGTTATCGCCCAGGTTGTTACGCATCGCCATTTCCACGTCGACGCCGCTGACCACGGTACTACCCTGGTTGACGTAGTTCCTCAACAGGGAAATCAACGGGCCGGAATTCGGGACCACATTGCCGTTTTTGTCTTTGACAAAATTGGCTGGGTTGGTATCACGAATCACTGTACCTGGATAGACGTCCTGGTTGTTCAGGATCAGTGTCGATGACAGGGCAGCCACTTCATCTTCCTTACGGATGTTGTAGTAGTCAACCAGGATGTCGAAATCACGGGAAGGAGACAAGATCATGCCCAAGGAGAAACTTCTGGATGTTTCTGGCTTCAGGTTAGGGTTTTGACGGATCAGGGTCGAAATACTTCTGGAGCAATCTGTGTTGTCTGCGCCTGTCAGTGGTGTTTTGCCATCCGGGCAGCGGATAGGATCAACCAGACTGTTCAGGAAAGTCTGTGTACCACCAGCAGTAACCTGTACCAGCGCCGGTGCACGGAAACCTTGTGCATAGGTCGAACGGAAAGCCAGGGAATCATTCACAGTCCATTTTGCACCAACTTTTGGTACAAAATTGGTTTTGAAACTAGGGTATTTGTCGACACGGCCAGCAAAATCCATTTCAAAGTTCTTCAGAAACGGTGTACGCACTTCGAAGAAAGCGGAAGTCACATTACGTTGGCCCTGAATGAACTGATTGGCCAAACCCAAAACCTGACCAGAGCTGGTCAGGTTATCTGGTGTCAAAGTCATTTTTTCCTGACGGAATTCCAGACCAGATGCCAGACCGATTGCACCACCTGGCAGGTTGCCGAATTCTGTGCTGGCTTTGAAGTCAGCTTGCGCGATTTCAGCAACGCCAACGCTCTTCAACGCGCGGCTCAGGTTAGGCTGTTTGGCGGCATCGGCCAAAGACATGTTTTGGTCGATCAGCTTTTGTACTTCTGGCAGCAGCAGAAAGCCATTGGAAACATCGGTACGCTCGGAACGGTTCCACAGTACGCCAGTTTCCCAATCCCAGTTCTTGTAGCTACCTTTCAGGCCGGAAGCGAAACGCAGAGCTTCGTTCGTGGTATTAGTGCCACCTGCGATGTTTTCAAAACGATATACTACGGCAGCGCGGCTGGTAGGGAAAGGATTGTCAGGATGGCCTACCGGCAAAATTGCCTGGAACGGTGTACCTGCGCCGGACAAGGCAAACGCTGTGGATGGCGTACGGCCGTCAATAGTACGGGAAGGACCGGTGTAATCACGATCTGTCTTGCTGTAAGCCACTTCGGCGAACGCGGACAAGGTGTCATTGATCTGATAGATGCCGCGTGACATCGCACTGATGTCCTGACCTGCGCCCTGAACTTCCGCAGTATCGTTGAGGTTGTAGTTACAGAATTGACGACCATACAACGCGCTGGTGGGGAGGATATTGTATTGCGCACCGCCGGTGACCAGGCGTGATGAATCGCAATTGGTACGATTGACCACATTCGCATCATTGGCAGAGAAGAAAGTTTTGCTGCCCGGTGTACGTTCACGGTAGAAGAAAGGCTGGTTACTGATGCCGCTGGAGAACGGCGACAAGCGACTGTTGAGCGTGCTGTACAGACCTGTTTCTACGTCCTTGGCATCTTTGATGGCAACGCGGTCATGCTTGGATACTTCAGCGCTGAAACTGACGTTGTAACCGTTTTGTGCATAGTTACCGAAACCGGCAGAAGCACTGACACTTTTCTTTTTGAACTGGTTGTCATCATTTGCGCCCATGGTGGCGTTCATCTGTACGCCCTGGTAATCGCTCTTGGTGATGAAGTTGATAACACCGGCAATCGCGTCGGAACCGTACACTGCAGAGGCGCCGTCTTTGAAAATCTCTACGCGTTCCAGCATCGACAGGGGAATACTGTTGATGTCATACAGCGTGGACTGACCCTGGTTAGGATTGGCGTAAGCGGATGGTGTCATGCGACGGCCATTCAGCAAAATCAGGGTGGAACTGGAACCCAGGCCACGCAGGGACGCCGTTGCAACACCACGAGAAAAACCGCCATCAACCGCGTCAAATGCACCACCACTACCCAGAGCTGGTATAGTGCGCAGCAATTCGGCGACAGTGGTCGCACCACTTTGGCTGATATCTTTTGCTGTCAGCGTCTGGATAGGGGAAGTACCTTCCTTGTCGATACGCTTGATGTGAGAACCTGTCACTTCAATTTTTTGAACTTTTTCAACTGGTTCAGACTTCAGGTCCTGCGCCTGGGCACTTGCCAGTACGCCACCTGACAACATTGCCAACGCCAGTTTTACGGCGTAAGCACACTTCTTCTCTTGATAAAACATTCAATTTCTCCTTGGTAAATCATGAATAGGTTCAAACCGTAAAAAAGACAAATCCGGCAAGTTCTTATGAACTGAGGTGCCGGATCGCGGTCGAACCCAAGCGCTGCTTAAACAAAAAAGTGCAAAAAATGCGCAAAAATGCACAAAGACGCCTGTAAATTTGCTAACAAAATTTGATATTTATCAGCGTAATGATTGCAAGCTAGTCGTTACACTTTGTTTCATGCGTGTATGATCCCACTACCATTTCATTACCGTCCAATGAGAAATTGGCGCAAAACCATACAGATATCGTTATGATTGATTCATTGCCTATAGAAAAGTATTTTGCTCGACACCTCAAAATCAAGCACCTTCGCTTGCTGGTCGAACTGGCTGACAAGCAGACGGTTGCTCACGTTGCGGCGTCTTTGCATGTCAGCCAGCCGGCCGTTTCCAAGATGCTGGGCGAAATGGAAGAAGGGATCGGTGTCAAGCTGTTCGAAAGAGCCGGGCGTGGTATAAAACCAACACCTTCGGGTGAATGTCTGATACGACATGCGCGGGAAGTATTATTCAATTTGCAAAAAGCCCATCAGGAAATGCGCTCCTTGGCCTCAGGCACCGTGGGCAAGGTCACCATAGGTATCCTGAGCGTGGTGTCGACCACCATCATCCCCAAGGCAGTCAAGATTCTCAAAACCAACTGGCCGAATGTCACCCTCCGCATCATGGACGGTACCGTCGACCAGCAATTGCAGGATCTGCGTGAGGGTAAGCTCGACATCGTCATCGGCCGCGTGTTTTCCGAACGCGCTGCCGAGCATTTGCAGGAAGAAGTGCTGTACGACGACCCGCTGGTCATCGTCACCTCCAGTAAAAACCCGCTGGCACACCGCGACAACCTGACCTGGAAGGATTTAAACAACCTGCCATGGATATTGTCGGTGGAAGAATCGCCGACCTACAAACGCATGATCAACCTGCTGGCCAAGAACGGTGTCAACAAACCAACCGATGTGATCGAATCGGTTTCCCGCTCTGTCAACCTGCCTTTGCTGATGGAGCCGCCACGCCTTGGCCTGCTGTCGCTGTCGGCAGCCCGGCAATCGGTGGCGGAAGGTGTATTGCAAATACTGCCATTGAACCTGGGTCCATTGCCCAGCCCGGTCGGCATGATCTGGAACAAGACCCGGCCATTGTCCCATGCTGCACTGACTTTCCAGGATTGCGTACGCCAGGCTTCGCTGACATACAAGAATATGCTGATTAATTGACACTGAACTATCACAAGCTGTGCGTTCCAGGCAAATTGCTTGAAAGACTGCTATGAAGCGCACAGGGCTGATTTACAATGTCGCCAGTTTCTTCGCCTGGACAGTCAATGCAAACAGATCAATTATCTTATGGTTCGGATCAGTCAGGACTCATCTGCGGTTATATTTTTGCCCGTGATCAGCCCGGCAAACCCATGCAAACCAAAGATGCTGTGGAATGGCTGCAATCCAGGCACAGCGCCAGAGATGATTCCTTTATCTGGCTGCATTTCAATCTGTCGAACGTGGCGGCAGAAAAATGGCTGCATGAATATGCCGATTTGCCGGAAGAATTTTATGAAACCCTGCACGAGGGTTCACGTTCCACCCGCATCGAACATGCCGATCACAGCCTGATTGCGGTGGTGAACGATGTACTGCATGACTTTGCCTTTGAAGCATCCGACATTGCCACCTTGTGGCTGAACGTCACCGGCACCCTCATGATCAGCGCCCGGCGCAAGCCCCTGCAATCGGTGGATCGCCTGCGCAATGCCGTCAACCAGGGCGAACATTTCGCTTCCCCAACCGAATTGCTGACCCACTTATTGCGTGACCAGGCCGATGTGCTGATCGGTATCGTACGCACTGTCATCAAAAAAATTGACGATATTGAAGACCATTTGCTGGCAGACCGCCTGAACCACAAGCGCGCCAACCTGGGTGAACTGCGCCGGGTGCTGGTCCGACTGCAAAGACTGCTGGCACCGGAACCGGCCGCCCTGTTCCGCCTGTTGCAAAGACCACCGGTCTGGGTGGCAGAACGGGACGTGCAGGAACTGCGCCAGTCCACCGAAGAATTTGCCGTCGTGCTAAGCGATATGGCGTCGCTGCAGGAACGCATCAAACTCTTGCAGGAAGAAATTGCCGCCAGTGTCAATGAACAAAACAACCGCTCCCTGTTCGTACTGACCATCGTTACCGTGCTGGCCCTGCCCATCAACATCATTGCTGGCCTGCTGGGCATGAATGTCGGCGGCATCCCG
The DNA here is from genome assembly GCF_049340265.1 of Undibacterium sp. Di26W. NCBI lineage: Bacteria > Pseudomonadati > Pseudomonadota > Betaproteobacteria > Burkholderiales > Oxalobacteraceae > Undibacterium > Undibacterium sp. Di26W. The sequence goes on along the minus strand of NZ_JBMPOR010000015.1, from coordinate 117,620 downwards.
CTGGCGCAGCATGAAGACGGCTTCTGGATCGTTGTTGCCATCGTCGCGACCTTTACCGTCATTGCCGGCTGGCTGGCATTCAAGAAAAACAATAAGGACTAAGAACCTTTGGGTCAAGGGCGTGTTGACCTGTTCCACCACTTTCACATTCATGAAGGAGCCTCTCATGCGCAAAATCTTGTCCCGACTGTTTTTCGCCAGCCTTAGTCTGGCAGCAATGCCTGGTCACGCGGCGATGGCCGCAGATGCCCCTGTCAACACTGCTGATCTGGTCAATCAGGTCATGCAGACTGAACGCGCGTTTGCGAAAAGCATGGAAACACGTGACCACCAGGCTTTCAGCCAGTTCCTGTCAGAAGAAACGGTATTCTTTTCCACTAAAAAAGTATTGCATGGAAAACAGGAAGTCGCCGCCGCCTGGAAACGCTTTTATGAAGGGCCCGCCGCACCTTTTTCCTGGGCACCGGAAACCGTCGAAGTGTTGAATTCTGGTCAATTAGCCCTGAGTACAGGGCCGGTCAAAGACCCGCAGGGAAAAATCGTCGCTACCTTCACTTCCATCTGGCGTCAGGAAAGCCCTGGCGTCTGGCGCATCATCTTTGACAAGGGCAACGATGTCTGCGACTGCGCCAAACCTTGACCAATATGCGAAAAATCGGCATTTACCTACAATAAACGATGAAAATCTGGCATAAAACCCACAATTTGGCGTAGTTGCAACTATTGTTGCAAAAAACTGTTGTACCATGTGCAATATATAACTTACAGGCTGATGGTACAGGGATGACTATACTGAATGCGGGTTACTTGGCAAGTGGCTTAAACACCAAACTAAACACCAAACTAAATACCAAGCGGGTGAAGACGCCGGACCTTAAGGGATGAGCGGCCTGGCGAGAACAAAAAATCCAATGACAGGGTCTGTCATCAAGAAACGGGTATCATGACTGATATTCATACACAGTTCATTGAGCTTTCCCAACTGCGCACAGGGATGTTTGTGTATCTTGACGTCGGCTGGATGGATCACCCTTTTCCCGTTTCTAATTTCAAAATCAGCAATCAGTCGCAAATTGACACCATACGTTCGCTGGGTCTGGAACGTATCCGTTATGCACCGGACAAAAGTACGCCTGAAGCCGACGCCGGCAAGACCGATTTGAAAGCGTCTGCACCACATCCGCAAGAAAGTGCGGCCAGCCACGCCTCCAGGCTAAGGCGGGAATTGCTGGCCAGCCAGCAAGCCAGCCTGCAGGTATGCGAGCGACAATTCTCCCATGCAGCCCAGACCTTCAAACATGTCACAGAAATCGCCCATGCCCAGCCGGTTACGGCCAGGGAACTGACCGAACAATTGATACAAGGCTTCCTGGGAGAAATCCTGGGTGAAGATGAAGCCGCCATCCGCCTGCTGTCAGAAAAAGCGGGCGAGAAAACCTCACTGCATTCCATCAATGTAACCGTGATTTCCCTGTTGCTGGGGCGGGCACTGCATCTGAGCAAGGCCGACATGCTGGACCTGGGTATCGGTGCCATCCTGCACGACATCGGCAAGATAGAATTGCCGGACCGCCTGCGCTGGCAAGATGAACATTTCAATCACGCCGAAAACCAGCTCTACCATGACCATGTCATGCACGGCCTGAATCTCGCCCGCAAAATGGGTCTGTCGCCCAACGCCATGCTACTGATTGGACAGCATCATGAATATGCCGATGGCAGCGGCTATCCGCGCCATGTCATGGGCGACAAAATCAGCCCCATCAGCCGCATCGTGGCGCTTGTCAATCTGTACGACAATTTGTGCAACCCCGCCAACCCGGCACTGGCAGTGACGCCGCATGAAGCCCTGTCGCAGATTTTTACCCAGCGCAAAGCGCAATTCCATCCGGCGACACTGACGGCCTTTATCCGCATGATGGGCATTTACCCACCGGGTTCGGTGGTGCAACTGACTGATGAAAGGTATGCCATGGTGGTATCGGTGAATTCTGCCCGTCCGATCAAACCCAAAGTGGTCATCCACAGCCCATCGGTACCACGCGATGAAGCCCTGGTCATCAATCTGGAACATGAAAGCACACTGTGCATACACCGCAGCCTGAAACCCTTGCAATTGCCGAAAGCTGCCTACGACTACCTGTCACCCCGCAAGCGCCTGTGTTATTTCTTTGAACGCGGCCTGGAAATGGGACCAGAGGCAGAAAGCGGGGCCGCATCGTGAAGGCCCATCAGTGGCAAGCCCTGATAGAAGGCATGCTGGAAGCCATACTGCTGGTCGACCCGATACAGTTGCGCATTGTCGCTGCCAACCGCGCCGTTCACCAATTGCTGAAAATGGCACCAGACAGCCTGGTCGGACGCGGCATCATAGACCTGGCGGCAGCACCGGAAGATGTATTTTTTTGGGAAGATGTCGCTGCTGGCCTGTCCGACAGCATCCATTCAGAAACCTTGTTGCAGCGTGCCGATGACAGCATCGTGCAGGTGGAAAGACGGGTCAGCCTGGTCAAGGTGGGCATGGATGGTTCCATCTATGTCGTCGCCATCCATGACCGCTCCAGCCAGAGACAGGTGGAAAATGAACTGGAAAAACTCATCGCCGAATTAAGGGCGACCCTGGAATCAACCGCAGACGGCATCCTGGTCACCGATCTCGACGGTGCCATCCGCAGCTATAACCACCTGTTTGCCGAACTGTGGGGCTTGCCCGATGACTTGCTGACACAACGCGATGACGATGCCATCTATGCGTGGATGGACAAATGCATGCTGGATGCCACCCACTATACCGAAAGACTGGGCACCATCACCCGCTCGCCGCTGATGGAAGCCACCGATGTACTGGTACTGCGTTCGGGCAAGATACTGGAGCGTGTCACCCTGCCGCAATATGCGCGGGGCCGCCCGATTGGTCGAGTCTATTCCTACCGCGATATTACCCAGAGGCTGGCCGATGAAGCGCGCCTGCAACTGGCCGCCAAGGTCTTTGAATCCAGCACCGATGCCATCTTCATCACCGATGCAGAACAAAAAATCATCACCACCAATCCCAGTTTCGAAAGGCTGAGCAGCTATAGCGAAGTGGAAATGGTGGGTAAGACACCAAAAGACTTCTTTGACGAAGAAGGCAATACCGAACAGGTGGAAAACCTGCTGAAAGAGCTGGAAAATCTCGGTTTCTGGGAAGGCGAATTGTGGATAAGGCGAAAGAATGGCCACGCCTATCTGTGCATGATTTCACTGGTCAAGGTGGTTGACATGCAGGGCAAGGCCCTGAACTACATTGGCTTTTTCAAGGACAGGACTGAAACCCATACCGCCAAGCAAAGAATCGAGGAACTCGCGTTTTCCGACGTGCTGACCGGTTTGCCCAACCGCTTGTTGCTGCAAGAACGCATCAAGCAATCCATCACCATTTCCAGCCGCAGCAACACCACGTTTGCCCTGCTGTATCTTGACCTTGATCATTTCAAGCAGATCAATGATTCGCTCGGCCATCCTTTTGGTGACCGCGTCTTGCAGCAAGTCACCGAAAGACTGAAAAAGTGCATACGCCAAGTGGATACGGCGTCACGCCTGGGCGGTGACGAATTTGTCTTGTTATTGCATGAAGCGAGTGCAGAAGGGGCAGAAATTTGTGCCAGGCGTGTGCTGGATGAATTGTCGGCCCCATTCTCCATGGATGGCATGAACTTCACTGTTACCTCCAGTATAGGGATTGCCCTCTACCCGGCTGATGGCAGCAGCATGGCTGACCTGATCAAGAATGCCGACAGCGCCATGTATTACGTCAAGGAACGTGGCCGTTCCGACTTCCGCTTTTACCAGCGCCAGATGAACATCGGCCTGCTGTCACGCATGAAGATGGACCATGCCATGCGTCAGGCCCTCGAACACAATCTGTTTCGCCTGCATTACCAACCACAGATAGAATTAAAAACCGGCAAGTTGCTGGGTGTTGAAGCTTTATTGCGCTGGACCGACAAGGACCTGGGTGAAGTCAGCCCCGCACAATTCATCCCCATCGCCGAAGAATCCGGGGTCATCGTCCCCATCGGCAACTGGGTCATGCAAACTGCTATCCGTCAGGCAGCGCTGTGGAATAAAGACGGCAAGCAGATCCGCATCGCCATCAATGTATCGGCGCTGCAATTCCAGCAAACCAATTTTGTGGAAAGCGTCGCCCTGGCCCTGCAGGAAAATGACTTGAAGCCGGAATGCATAGAACTGGAACTGACCGAGTCCATCCTGATACGGGATGCTGAAGAAGCCTTGAAAAGGCTGCAGTCCCTGGCGGAACTGGGCGTGAAACTGGCGATTGATGACTTTGGTACCGGCTATTCCAGTCTCAGTTACCTGAAACGCTTCCCTATCTACAAACTGAAAATTGACCGTTCGTTTATCGATGCCCTGCCCACCGATGAAAGCGATGTCGCCATCGTGACCGCCATTATCCATCTGGCCCAGGCATTGAAATTGCGCGTCCTGGCAGAAGGTGTGGAAACCGCACAGCAACGCGACTTCCTGCAGAACATGCATTGCGATGAAATGCAGGGTTATCTTTTTTCAGCTGCGGTATCGGCAGAAGAATTTGAAAAGCGCTATTTGTCCTGAGCAATGCACCCAAGGCCAGAACGTACTTTACAAAGGCGCCTTCCAGTAACGGGAATCATCACGGATTTCAGCAATTTGTTCTGACGTCAGGTCACTGCTGACCAGTTCACGGCTGTCCATGGCCATGCTGCCGACCTTCATGCTGGCTTTCAGCAGATAGGCATAACCGGTCATCAGGTCAGCTGTCACACCGTCACCATGCAGGTAGCGCAAGCCCATCTGGAACTGGGCGGTGGACAAACCCTGATTGGCTGCCAGGCTTTCCCACTGGGCGGCCAACTTACCATTCTTATCCACGCCTTCACCATCCTGATACGCCAGGGCCAGATGATGCTGGGCGCTGGCATTACCCTGCTGGGCTGCCTGCTGATACCAGAATACTGCTTCTTCGGGATTCACTTCGACGCCCTTGCCGGTCGCATACATATAACCGAGCGCCAGTTGGGCTGATGCCATGCCTTGCACTGCGGCACGGCGGAACAGACGGAATGCCTGTGCTTCGTCAGCTTCTTCACCTTCTCCCATCAGGTACATGACACCCAGATTCGCCTGCGCACCGGCATGCCCCTGATCGGCCGCCTGTTCCAGCCAATAAGCGGCTTCCTGGCGGTTTTGCATGCTCTCGTCACTATCCAGATACAGCAGGCCCAGCATATTCTGCGCCTGTGTGTCACCCAGCAAGGCCCAGCGACGGACTTGCATTTCATCATCAAAGTCATCATCACCCAGAGCGGATGCGCAAGACAGCATGACCGTCAATACTATCAACAGATGTCGCCACTTTTTCATCTCATCCTCACCTGTCATATCGCCTGAACCCAGATGCTACGCTCCTCATATTGCTGACGTGTTTCGCCACTGTTGGAATAGGTAACAAAATGTAGCCTGAATGCCCATGTTTGCGGCACACACCGGCAAACACAAGGTAAACTGGGGGTGATACCCCGCTTCAAACTATATTCAAGGATAGCCCACGTGACCGCCGCCAAAAAGCTCCGCATAGGATTGATCGCCAATCGCTCGCACCAGGATGCAACAAATTCTGCCCTGGTACAGCTACTGCATGGCGCTGGTCCGGCGCTCAGGCATTTGCAGGCAGAACTGGTGATTGTTGGCCGGACCCTGGATGCGATCATTTCCCATGGTCTGCTGGAAGCCTGCCCCAGCGTAGAACGTTTTCCCTATGGCAGGGAAGGTGGCTTGATGAAACTGGTGTCGCGCGTCGTCGATACTGATACGGCGCGGGCGGTGGACGCGGTGATTTACCTGATTGACCCGGTCGATCCTTCTTCGGTTTTTCCTGAAGCACAGGCGTTGAAACGCCAGTGCGTCATCCATCGCAAGCCCTTTCTGGCGACCCTGGCCAGTGCCCGCGAATGGTTGGAACTGGAAGCCACTGCAGCCGGGGCCAGCATGGATACCCGCCTGAATGGCAGCTTTCAACTGGAACAGGAAGGCATCGCCCTGATCGCCCATGATGCGATGAAGGAAAGCATGTTGGCCATGGCAGAGAAACATTTCCCCTTGCTGGACCGCTTTGCCTATCGTTATGCCACCGGCACCACCGGCGGTTTGTTGAACCGCCTGGCGCAACAGGTCAAGGGAGAAGAAGCCGGCAAGAACTGGACCCGTCCATTCTTGTCCGGCCCTTTGGGCGGCGATGCCCAACTGGCAGAACTGGTGCTGGACCGCCAGATACGTCGCATCCTGTTTCTGGAAGACCCGCATGTGGCACGTCAGCATGAAGCTGACATCCAGTTGCTGGAACGGGCGGCCCGCACCGTCACTGATTTTTCCCAGGTCATCAGTGAAGTCAGTGGTGCGGACCGCTGGCTCAGCTTGCTGACGCAAAGAGCCGCGATCTGAAACGATCAGGCTGCGGTTGCGCTTGCCGGATTTGCCGGGCCTGGACTGGTTGCGGTAGTGGCAGTAGTTGCAGCAGTAGCGGCGGCAGCATTCTGGCCTGACAAACGCTTCAGCCTTTCCAGCGTGCTTTCACCGGTATTGTCACCCTGGGCTACCGATTTACGGATAGCGTTAATCTCGGCAGCCTGATCCATCGGCTTTTGCGTAATATCGGCGACGATCCGCAAGCCTGCCGCTTCGTTGCTGACATTCTGGGCGCGTCGGGTCAGTGCATTCAAGGCGGTCGAATGACTTTGCATGCCAGACAGATTGCTCAACTGTTCCTGTCTTTCCACGCGCAATTGCTGCAGGTCTTTCTGGGCTTTTGCCGATGCCAGGTTTTGCAGGGCTTTTTTGGCCGCTGCATCAAATTCAGCCAGTTGATTAGAAAACGCATCAACGATTTTCTGCAATTCGTTCATGTATTCCTGGGCATCGGCTTCTTCCTGGATTTCCAGCGGCAGGCGGGTCTTGTTGGCTTCCAGTTCATCGCAAAACAGACTCACCGTTGCTTCAGAAATTTTACCCGCAGCCAGACGATCTGCCAGTGTTGCCGAGGCTTTTTCGTCGTTGGCGATCAAGTCACGCAGACGCACAACATCGGCGTGTTCCTTGTCGAAAGAAGCACGTGCTGCTGCCAGCTTTTGCGCCGTTTCACGCAGGGTGGCTGCCAGCCGGTCACGATCGGCTTCTGTTGCTGTTTCCGGATCAAAATTGGCGATGGCTTCCGATACTTTATCGCCTAAAGCACCAAAGTGTTTGGAAATCAGACGTGCGGTCAAGCCCCAGCCATTCAAGTTACTCATGTTACTTCCTTTCGGTGTGTGATGCGGTCAGTTTTGTGCTTCAGGTGTTGCGCTTCAGTGTTGTACTTCGGGTGTTGTGCTGCATTAAAACGGTGCTATTGCACCAGTAGCCTTTCCGCTTCCAGCGGCAAAGCAATCATGAAATCAACGTGGATGCTGCGCTGTGTGGCGTCACCATCCTTGCTGTGCAAAATCTCTGTGCTGATCAGCAATAATTCTGTCTGCCCGCCCTCTGCTGCCAGGCTGCGGCGATACGGCATGAAAACCACTTCCTGTTGCAGGCCATGCTGGCCACCAGCATCATCGATGCGGGTTTCCACACCTTTGACAGGTGCCACAAAATCCAGCCCCGGGTCACCAATATCGCGCTCATACAGCAGGCTGTCAGCATCGGCAAATGCAGCATCCAGGCTGGCCTCGTCCCACCCTATGTCGGTCAGTTGCTGGCGCCACAGGCTGTAACTGCGGTCACCCAGGCCCACCCCGTTTTCGCCGAGAAAGGCTTGCTGGTCTTCCACCGTCTCCGGTATCACGCGGGTCAGGTGGCTGCAATACAAAAGCTCTTGCAGTTGATCATCGGCATCGCAATACAACTGCAGGAATTTTTCACCCCCTTCTGCATCGGCATTCAGGTAATAGCGATACATCTTGCCGGCGATCGGCAACTGCACACGACTGATGGCCACGATGCGGGTCTCAGCTTCATCCGGCATGACGATCAACGAACCCTGGCTGATAGCGCGTATCAATGGTGTCTTCTGCACATTCACCACGCTGCCTATGCGCGCACCCAAGGGCAGGGCGGCATCCTGACGACCACTTTCTACATGCCTGTCTTGCGGGCTGTGCTGGTCAGCATCCTGCTTGCCGAGAATTTTTCCTACGTATTGGTATGCATCTTTCCAGGCCATGATATTAATTTCCTCCCAAACTGTAATTTGCTGTAGATGCTTGCTTGCGCACTGGTTTAACGACTCGCCAGATTTTGTAAGTGAGCCAGCCCAGGCCACCCAGGATCAGGCTCCATGCCGCCAAGCGCAGCAGTTTCCAGCCACTGCCTTCTTCCTGTACCGCACTGGCGCGCTGGGCAATCTGGGCACTCTGAGTATTCAGGGTCGGCAGACTGGCGCTAGCGTTATCGCCGACTGTGCTGCTTTGGCCAGCAATCGGTTCCAGTTGGCCGGAACGCGGTCCGGCAGATTCAGCAGCCGCCGGATGACTGATCATGCTGCCCAGCATGAAACCCATGAAAGCACCTGCCATACCGCCACCCATACCACTGCGTTGCACGATGATGGGCGCAGGCGCAGGACTGCTTACGATCACCGGTGCCGTCGGTACTGGTGTCACAGGTCTGTTCATGTTGCCCGCATTGCCATAGGCAAAACCGTTGTTGGTCGCGTTGTTACCAGCATTGCCCCCATTGCTGCCAAAGCTATTGTTGTTATTGCTGCCAGCGTTGTTGCCAGTACTGTTACCGGCATTCAGCGGCGGCGGTGATGCTGGCATAGTTGCCTGTTTGCGCGCATCCATGCTTTTCAGGGCGTTCGCCTGGGCCTGGTTTTTTTGCAGGTCACGGTTCATTACCGAATCAGAATTCCTGCTGCTTGCCGGCTTACTCGTATTAAAACTACCAAACGAGGTGCTCGATGATTTCGACGGTGCTGGCTTGCTGACATTTCTTTGCGAAGAGAAACCACCCTTGAAACCCGTAGACGAACCACCGGAACGTCCAGCTGCATTGACCGTATTGGCGATCAGGGGCAGAATCAGTGCCAACGTGATGATTAATTTGTGATAAAAATTGTTCATGGTCCTGGTCTATAGAAAAAAGATTAAGCTCTCTGTACAATCCCTCATCGCTTGATGGATGTCATCATAGTGAGCAAAATTGCAAAGTTCATCGGTAATAAATTAGGGAATTCACCATGACACGGAAATATTCGGATATGAACCAGCACGACGCCCTGTACAAAATAGCGCGCGCATATCCTGGTGGTTTGGAAGCGCTGGCAAGCCGCATGGGCGTGTCGGTGAATGTCTTGCGCAACAAACTGGCACCGGGCATAGAGTCGCATTACCCATCGTTTGAAGAACTTTCCGTGATCGTCGAACATTGCCACCAGGCCGGTGTCAAGGATGCCCACCTGCCCCTGCATGCCTTGCTCAGCCGGCATGGCATGGCTGCCTTTGCCATTCCAGAACCGGATCAGGTCAGTGAAGATGATTTGTCGCAAACCGTATGCCGCGTCATGAGTCGTGTTGGCGATGTGGCCGAAGCGGTATCAACCGCCCTGCTGGACGGCGTGATCACCGATGCCGAAGCCGACTTGATAGAAAGAGAATTCCAGAGTGCGCTGACCGTGCTGGGTGAATGGCGTGCACGCATTCGTGCCCATCATCGCCAGAGAGACTAGGGCGTGTTGACCTGACGGCAAGCAGGTCTGCGCTAAACGTGTAAACGTGTTTGCTCTTTAATATGGCAATTTATGCTACCTAAGCAAACATTTAGCAAGTCACCAATTTTGCCCAGCAGCATTTTCTCTGCTGCTTTACAATGGAGGTCTGCGTCAATCCCAAACTGCCACCATCATGTCCACTGAACCAACGAGCCAGCGGCCCTCATCCCTTACGGATTTGTATGTCTCTTTTACCCTGCTGGCATTGCAAGGATTTGGCGGTGTACTCGCCATCGTGCAGCGTGAACTGGTGGAACGAAAACGCTGGCTGACTGCAGAAGAATTTGTCGAAGACTGGGCCGTGGCGCAGATATTGCCGGGGCCGAACGTGGTTAATCTTTCGATGATGATAGGCCATCGTCACTTTGGTTTGCCGGGTGCCATGACGGCACTGGCCGGCATGTTGTCCATCCCGCTGCTGCTGGTACTGGTACTGGCGGTGATCTATGCCCAGTTTGCCCAGTACCCGAGCGTAGTCGGTGCCTTGCGCGGCATGAGTGCCGTCACTGCCGGCCTGATCATCGCCACCGCATTAAAACTGATACCGGCATTAAACAGTAACCCCATGGGCAGAAACATCGCGCTGGCTTTCAGTGCGGTTTGCTTTGTCGGCATCGCCCTGTTCCGCCTGCCGCTTGCGTATGTCTTGCTGGTGCTGGGCAGCATCGCCTGTACCCTGGTTTACCGGAGATTGAAATAATGCCGGATACCGCCCACACCGTCTTGCAGATTTCTCTGGACTGGAATGACTGGCTGCAGTTATTCATGCACTATATGATGCTGTCGCTGTTATCGATAGGTGGTGCCGTTTCCACACTGCCGGACATGCATCGCTATCTGGTGGCGCAACAGGGCTGGCTGACAGATGCCCAGTTCAATGCATCGGTATCCATAGCCCAGGCAGCACCCGGCCCGAATGTGCTGTTCATTGCCCTGATGGGCTGGAATGTGGGCATGAATGCCGGTGGCATGTGGACCGGTCTGCTGGGTGTGCTGGTCACCATGACCGGCATCCTGTTGCCCAGCACCACACTGACTTATATGGCGGCCAGCTGGGGCCACGCCAACCGTGAACTGCGCAGCGTGCGCGCATTCAAGTTGGGCATGGCTCCCATCGTCATTGGCCTGTTGCTGGCCACTGGCTGGATCATGGCCGCCTCGCATAACCAGGCGGTACAGGACTGGCCCTTGTGGCTGTTGACACTGGCTTGCGCCGTGGTGGTCTGGCGCACCCGCCTGCATCTGTTATGGCTGCTGGGTGCGGGTGCCATTCTGGGCTGGTTTGGCCTGATCTGAAATGGCACTGTGTTGTACTCATTCATCACACAAAACCCAGATTGCGTGCACTGACATTGTAGTTGACCAGGTTTGGTAACAGTGTCAGCAAATCACTGTCCGATACGCCCAGCCATTTGCCCAGCGTAGCCGCATACTGATCGACGGAAGTCGTCGGCAGCAAACGGCCCTGGCCCACATCGTCCGGCCCATTGTTTGCCACGATGGGCGCGGTACCATAATAGCGCTGGCCATTCACCGCACCACCCAGCATGAAATGCATGCTGCCCCAGCCATGGTCGGAACCATCATTATTACCACTCAGGGTGCGGCCAAAATCAGAAGCCGTAAAACTGGTAACCTTGTTGGCCACGCCCAGTTCCTGAGTCGCCGCATAAAACGAGGACAGGGCGTCGGCCACGCTGCTCAGCAAACCAGGGTGAGTGGATACCAGGCCGTCATGGGTATCGAAGCCACCCATCGATACAAAAAACACCTGGCGTTTTGCACCCAGCGCGCTGTTGCAGGAAATCATGCGCGCCACCATTTTCAATTGCTGGGCCAGATTATTGTTTTCATCAAATGAGGTGGTAATGGCCGGTGCGCCAGCCAGTGCCGATGTCAGCACACCATTCGCATCGATGGAACGTTTGCTGACGCGCGTATATTCATTTTCAAACAAATGCGTGCGGTTTTGCGTCACCAGGTTTTGCAAGGCTGCGGAACAGGCGGCCGAACCAAACAGCGGTGCCTGCAAGCCACTCAGCGGTACCGAACCATTGGTCGATACCTGATACTGTACCGCCGTCTTGCCCGATAAATACACCGCATTGCCAGACACATTGACACAGGTGAAGGTGGCATTGCCATTCCCGGACTGGAACAGGTCACCCATGCGGCCACCCCAGCCAGAGGTCGCCCCTTCGGGTGCGGATGACTGCCATACCGATTGCTGGTCATTGTGTGAAAACAGCTTGGGTGGCAAGGGCACGGTCTTATTGCTGTATTGCAGTTTGGTGGTGGGCTGTACCAGCGTGCCCACGTTCAGCAACACCCCCATCTTGCCGGCATTGAAAATCGGCAGCAAAGGCGCCAGTTCAGGTGCCAGTGCATACTGGTGGCTGACACCGGCACTATCCAGCGGTACCGCCCGCGGGTTCAATACCGTGCCACCCAGGCTGTCGCGGCTATACGCGAGAGTAGGGCGCAATTGATAATAGGCATTGTAATTGCTGCTGTCATACGGCACCAGGGTATTGCCATAATCATTGCCGCCATACAGAAAAACGCAGACTATGGCTTTGTAGTCATTGGCATTGGCGGCAGAAGCTTCGGCCATGGCAGCCAGGTTCAATGCCCATGGCGTAGCCACACCGGCTATCGACAAGGCGGAAGCGCGCTGTAAAAAAGCGCGGCGGGATGCATTCATCGTGGTTAAATTTTTCATGATGGATTCCGGTTATAGTCTGATTTATTTAGGACTTACGCAAAATTGTCCCAGCAAGGCGTAGCGACGAAGACAGTACGAATAGTACGGTTAGGAGCTGCAACGCAGCTGGGGCGGTTTTGCGTCAGTCCTATTCATTTAAGGACGATGAATTCCGGTGCCGCCAGCACCAAGGTCAATGCCGCATACACGCGCTGCTTGCGCCGGTTATCGGTACCCGCCGGCATGCTGTCAATTGCCGCGCGCAAGCTCAGCAAGGTATCGCTGCTCAACTCACCCGACGCCAGCACCAGGTTGATTTCATCCAGCAAGGCACCGGCGGTATCGGCCAATGGCAACAAGCCACTATAGTCGGCATCCACATCGCTGACGCCGTTGCTGACCGCACGCTGCATGTAATTGACATAGCCAACCACCGAGGATTCATTGGTGATCTGGAATTCTGGTGCCACCAAAGACGCGGCCGCAATCGCGCTGTTTGGCGGCACGTAACCGGGGCGGAAGAAATTGAATACCGAAGGTGAGCGCAGCGGGCTTTGTCCCAGCTTGGTCGCCGGGTCCGAGGTGTTGCCAATATTCCATATGTCATTGGCGGCCGTCGCCTTATAGGCACGCGCCCACCCCAGAAAGCGCAGCATGGGTTCACGCAGTTTGCCAAACTGCACATCGCTGAGGTTCAGGCTGTTGCGGGCCTCACTGTCCAGCAAGACGGCGCTGACCACGGCTTGCAAATTACCCCTGGTGCCAGTGCCATCGTTATCGAACACCGCCGCCACCCTGGCCACATACGCAGGCGCAGGATTGCTGGTCACCAGCCTTTGTATCAGTTGGCGGCTGATGAACGGTGCCACATTCGGATGCGCAAAAATAATATCCAGCGCCGCCTTCAGTGCATCTGCACCACTCAGTCCGGCAGGCACGGTGTTTTTCAAAAATGTCGAAGCCCCGGTTTCATGCCGGCTGGCGATTTGCAGCATAGGACGACGCATGAAATCCGGCGTATCCGCCTTGCCACCCGCCAGGTCAAAATCCCAGCCGGTGAAAATGCGGGCCAGACCGGTAATGTCGTCCAGCGTATAGGTTTCTATGGGCTTGCCATCGTCCAGGCGCGGCGTGCCGTCGATGTTCAGTTCAAGCAGGCCGATGCTGAACAACTGCATCAACTCACGCGCATAATTTTCATCGGGGAGCGCCCCGGTGACCGGGTTATATTTGGTATTGCCGCGAAAGGTCAGGTATTGCCCCATGGCCGGACTGGTAGACACCAGTTGCAGCAGATCGCGATAATTGCCAAAGCAATTGGTTTCCAGCATATCCAGCCAGGCCGCCGCAGAAAATGCTTTCCAACCGCCACCGATCAGGCCATCAATCGATATCACGATAATTTCCGACAAGGCCAGCGTGATGCGTTGGCGCAGAGTATCGGGTGAACTGATGAGCTTGCGCCAGGCCGTCGAATCAAAACCCGCCTGGGAATTGCGGTAGGTAGCGTCATTCAGCCCCTTGGATACCAGCCAATCCCAGCGGCTACCATTACCGGGCAGCTTGAACTGTTCTTCCAGCCAGCCGGCATAACCCAGCGCCTGGACCCGGGCAATCTGTTCGCGACTGGCCCCCAGGCTGGCCTGGGCCAGGAAGCGCGACGCCTCAGTGGCGGAAATACTGACAGAAGGGGCCGCTGACGGCGCGGGCGCAGGTGGCGCCCCAGCCACCTGGCCCGCCGCCGCATTCGCCGACGGACTGTCAGCACCACCACCACAGGCAGCCAGCAAGGCACTGGTCGCCAGGGCGGCAGCGGTCAGGGCCGCACTGGTTTTGCCATCCGGATCATTGTTCATGTCAACAAACCCGTCCTGATCCAGGTCGCGGTCAGTCTTCACACTTGTAAATTGCCCGTCCATGTTTTTGTCCCCGGTTGAAAATCAGGCTGGCTTGCGCAGGCTGACTTGACTGAATTCCAGATTTCAACATTAGAGGAAACCGCCGATAATCCCATTACAGATTTGTAAGCAGTTGTCAGGAGATGTGAGGATTTTGCTTATATTTAAGCGATAAGCATCCGTAAACATGAAACTGGCTGCGGCATTTGTTACACTTTCACTTTCCGTCATGTGATGGGAACTGGAAATACCCACCCTAGACAATCTTTGTTACAGGCGTTAAGCATAGTTTGAGGTATGCTTGCCACCTTGAAATTCCGCATACCGGTTCACTGCCCATGAAGTTGAGTATAGAAGCGCCAGAAGATGAAGTTTCCCTACCGGGTGAAATTCATTTACACATCCGGTTCCGTCCTGCCAGCATGCTCGGCATCTTGCTGGCATTGATCATCCATGCGCTTTTGCTTTATTTCCTGTTGAACATGAGCGTTCTCAAGAAAAAAAAGGGCGAGAATGCAGGTTCAGACAATCCCGTCGTCTTGCTGATGGATAAAACGACACTGGCGCCCAAACAGGCCACTTCGCAGAAAAAGCAAAAGGTGGAACCGACGCCTGTGCGTACCCGCCCAACCAGAAACACCATCACCCAGCCTAAACTGCCACCCGTGGTCGCTGTCACCGAACCCACCATCGTGCAGCCACCGCCACCCCAGGTCAATGCGCCGCCAGAAATGGACATGATGGCCATGGTCAACGCCGCCCGTGAACGCCGCCGTGCCGCCGAAACCGCCGCCGCACAGGAAAACGAAGGTGCCCGTCAGGCAGGCCGTGGCATGTCACCACAAGAAGTGGCCGAAGCCAATGTCCGCCGCAGCATGCAACAAGCTCAGGGCAAGGGTGGCAGCGGCGTGTTTGAACTGATCAGCACCAGCACACGCATGGCATCTTTCTCTTTCCGCGGCTGGAACACCCGTTCCATTCCCTCTGGTGGCAAACAATTCTTTGAAGTCGACGCCGGCCTTGGCGGCGACGTCCACCTGGCCGTCGTCCGCCGCATGATAGAAATCATACGCATGGAATACAAGGGTGATTTCAGCTGGGAATCAAGACGCCTGGGCCAGGTCGTCCGCAAGTCTGCACGCCTGGAAGACAGTGCTGAGCTGGAAAACTTCTTGTTGAAAGAGTTTTTTCCTTAGGTGACAGTAATCAGCTAGCACACCTCATCGCTTGCTGATGGAGTTTGTCAGGAAACACATCAATGTGAAGTGGTCAGACATACTAGTGGACTGTAACAGTTGAAAACAGAGTGCCTTCCACTTGCGCGACGATCGTGGCTGTGTTGCAAATGCCTGCTTTTCATTGATCGTATTTTCTTGTGCGGAAAGTTGGAATCTCATTGAGGGGCTTACAGGAGTTTTATGTTCACCGAGGTCAGCGACTAATTATCCTGTCAATAGAAAAAAACCTATCACAAAAAAACTCAGAATTTTTTCATCTTTAATGTCAATTGGCACATTTTTGTAGTTACCACATCCATCTTGTTCGACAAGAAAAAACGGGGCACGTGTGACGCATGTATTCCATCAATTGCTAAAATGGGCCGTTAAAGATTGTCGTTCGGCATACGTGACACTTACGAACTTAACTGCAGATATTGGGAAAAACCAAGAACGGTCGTTCCATCAGTAAGAACAAAAGTGTGGGCAATTTCAGCGTCACCCTCCATGCCATACATCACCCCTGAAAAATCACTCTTTTGTATAAACGTGTGTAATTAGTATGTCGTCTGGCAGTGAATCAATGAGTTCATTTAGGTAGCGATACCAAGCATCTAGTTTTGTTGGCACCTCTTCCCATCCACCGTCAAAACATTCGTCGAAAAATACCTTGTCATTCATAATTAAGCAAGATGTGTCAATTTGCGAATCGCAAGCAACTTGAATGAATTTGTCACGAGGGTAATGTAATCGCTTTCTAACATCAAATTTAAGGTAATTCATATACGCAGGAAGTGGCAAACCTGCTGCTGCCAGGTCCCAAATTTGAGCGGCTTCTTCAGTAGCATCTGACCGCATCCTCTCCCAGTCTATGGCTCCTTTTAAGGCACTGCCAGTACAACCAGATCGCTGTCCATCGGAAGAGTCGTGTATTGAAGCGGTTGACGCACTGACTGCTCCAGGTTTGAGTTTCCAGGAGTTCTTTAGTACTCCCCAAGAAAACCAGAAGCCTCCAGGTCTATTCCGGTAGAATAATTCCGTCACTTCGCCGCCGCTATTGACCCGCTTCCATCCAAATTTATGTTCACCTTTTAAGTCAGGTACTTCCCCGTTTTCCAGAGTTGGATAACTCCGCGCCCGGTTTTTAACGAATTCTTCAAAACTCAGATTTTTTTCTCGAGTGGTTGGATGTTCTATATGGTATTTATAGTCTTCCCTGAACTCAGGTAACATGTCGATACTACGCACATATTCGTCGACATCGCCTTCAAAGAATTTAAAAGGTGCCATCTGCTTTTCGACATCCGGCCCTATGATCATATAACTGCCTCCGCCCATCTTTATATTCTCCATTTTAGGTCATTAGCGAAGAATGCCTAGATTATCGTTTTCTGCGACGCAGCCTTCATGTCTAGCGTTCCAATGTATTCGTATATCAATACATCTCAACTTTCAAAATCAAACAGCCTCAGCTCCCCCGTGCCAGCCAGTCACTGCGCAACAAACCATACAGCGCTGTATCCGACACCACACCGTCAATGATCCAGCGTTCGCGCAAGAAACCTTCGCGGATAAAGCCCAGTCTTTCCAGTGACTTGGCTGAATTAAGATTACGCGGGTCTATGTCGGCTTCGACGCGGTTCAGGTTCATTTCATTGAAGCCGTAATTTAGCAGGGCGACCAGGGCTTCATGCATATAGCCCTGCCCCCAGGCGGCGGCATCCATGTCGTAACCAATTTCGGCACGGCAGCAACCCGCATCAAGGTGGAACAGGGTGCAACTGCCGAGGAAGGCCTGGTCAGTCTTGCGTATTAATCCCAGACGCAGGAATTCGCCCTTGGGCATGGCGGCCTGGTCACGCTCGACCATGGCAATAGCCTGACCGATGTCTATCCATGGTGCTGTGCTCATGTAAAGCATGACATCCGCATTTGAGCGTATGCGCAGGATGTCAGCAGTATCATCCATACATAGAGGGCGCAGGTGCAGGCGTGCGGTGTCAATGGTGACTTGGTCGAAAGCGGGCATGTTGAACTTTCAGGCAGCGAATAGTCTACAAATTATAACCGCGTGTGACAGGACAGGATTGCGGTAAAGTCTGTGTACGTAAAAAGATAGAAAATCCGACCCCTCAACGATACAGCTCCGGCGTTCCACCTACTCAGATAACAGAAAGCAGGAGTCTGCTCTAACGATATCCCCCGCCACATCTATGCCAAGCATTTGGTAGTGAATTCTGGTGGTTTGTTTAGTCTGGCAGCAGACTTCAACATTTCATCAAGGTCGGCTACCCGCCAATTTTCAGCATCTCATCCCTTTTCTGCAAATGCCGCATACGCAAATACACGCGTAGGGACGCATACAGCAGGTACAGGCTGATTGGCATAACTATGCCACAATAGACGATATACGCCAACAAGCTATGATCCAATTTCCTAAGCTCGTTTTGAGGATACAGCGCGGTTGGTAGCAGCGCCAAATTCCAGATACACATATCCCACAAGAGCCGCTTGTATTTGGATCTTTTGGAAACGGTATCTGTATATATTTCTGGCACTTTGCCATTCCGCATAGGCATGCGCCAGTATTGCCAGCCGGCCGCTTCAAGCACATGCTCCCAGCCAGCGTCAGCAATTAACTGGTTGTGGAACTGTTTATAGTTAACATCTGGTTCCATTGTTGTTGCGAAATCCATATTCAGGCCGGGGATATAATCCAGGCCATAGACAATATCAGCGGGTTCACCCTGCACAAAACCATAGACACCGAAAAAATTTCGTCCTTTCAAATGCAAACCCTGGCTAGCCATTTCTTGCAGCCATAGCTGTTCTTTCTCATCTTCCCACGACCAGAAGCATTTGAATTTCTTGATCAATGTTTCGCTCACTTTGCCTCTCCCATTTTTATTTTTGACAGCGCCACTTGCGCGTTACGGACCATGATTTCTAGCCGGCGGATATGCTCGGCCAGCACCAGTTGCCCTTTTTTACTGAGTTCGTAGTACTTGCGCCGCTCTTCTTCCCTGACCTTGCTGATCAAGCCCTGTTTTTCCAAAGTCGCAAACGCGCCATACAGGGTACCGGGGCCAATCACAACATTGCCTTCGCTGATGTCTTCCACTTTTTGCATGATGGCGTAGCCATGCAAAGGCTCGGTCAGCACAAGCAACACATAAAAAGTCGCCTCTGACAGTGGTAGATACTTTGAGTAATTTATTTCTTCCATCCGCCTCCCCTTGATACTTACTGCCATTTTTTTGTCATTATTATATATATCGATCAACGCTATATCGACAGTCGATATAGTATCAGCAGGAATTTGAATGTCAATAAAATTTTTTGCTTGGCGCGTGTAAGGCGAAATTGATACTCTGCCTCGCGAATTTGCGGTTCATCTGTGGTCAACAGGAACGGGATTCAGTGCCATGAATGCAAAAAGGCCGATTGAGTTTCTCCTCATCCGGCCTTTTTTGGTGATGATCTTTCCCCTCTGTCGTGCGGCCAACTCGTCCCTATATCCACACAACAGGATTACAAATAGGGCAGCAGATGGGGAGCAAGCAGTCTCGACTATTCAAGTCATTGCTCTTCAAAATCAAAGTTCATATTCAATCCTTCTGTGGATAAAAATAATAATTGCTTTCCTTTTTTTGAAAAGGCAAAAATTCCTTTATCACTCATCGTTATTTTTATAAGCGAAGAATTTGTGGCTCGAAAAATTGCCAAATGCCACTTTGAATCGCTTTCATCTTTAACGTAGATGTAAATACTTTTCCGAAAAACGCCGTATCCAGAATCAACTGTTATAGCTAGAATTTTCTTTTCAAAACCATCAAATTCGTTTATTTCGGAAAATCCATACTCAGAATTTATTCTATCGACAATGATCCTTTTTTCGACGCCAGAAATAATCATATGGTCACCAGCCTTTGCCAAATAAGGACACAAGGCCAATAAAAATAAAGCTTTAATGCATAACGATTTAGCACACATAGTGGAGGGCATGATTGTGAATTATCAGGGCTACCGCCAGATGAATAAGCTTAGGGCAACTCCCAAACGAGGCTCTCCTGCTTAAACGAAGGTTTCAGATCAATGACACCTGGATGGTGCGATAGGCTTAGTATCCAATAAAATTGCCATATCAGCCACTCAAAAGAGGCCGGTTGCCTAAATAGTTCTGTCCTGCCGTACATATGTTTTGTCGAAATGCTGCAGAGATTTCATTGTTTCTGCTGATCTGAGCTCTTCGTCTTGTTCACCTGCATTTCAAACTAGCTTACTTTGCCACTACACATAAGCCCACCCACTGCGCCAAACCTGCGACAACTTCTGCAGCCACCCCGTCGCCTCGTTTTGCTGTATCAGCAATTCGCTTGCCTCCAGCGCCTGCACTTCTACCCAGCCATGATGTTGCGGTTGATAGAACATCCCCACGCTGAGCCGGGTATCCACTTGCCAGGCCACGCCTTCGAGAAACTGGGGGGCTGCCTGCATCTGCAATTGACCGGATTGCACATGCAGGCTGCTGCCCGGCACTAGCAGGCATTGCAGGCGCTGACCGGGCTGGATTTTGTGGAATTGCATGATGGTGCTCCTGGATGATTGAGGTAGTTGATGTGGCTTTCAGGATAGGTCTTGGCGGGCACGTCGCACAGACACAGAAAAAGCCCATCTGTATCGCATCAGGCAATCGTTTTATAATCTGTTATCGTGCAGATAGGCTTAAACTGTATCTGTGCAGGGCGGCTTAAACATCCCATGATGAGACTATGCAAACCATCCCGCTTTATCGGCAACTGGCCGACCACTACCTGAATGCGATACGTTGCGGTACGCTGAAAGTGGGCGACCGCATGCCGTCGGTGCGCAAGCTGATGCAGGTGCATGGTGTCAGCCTGTCTACCTCATTGCAGTTGTGCCGCCATCTGGAAACCGAAGGCTGGCTGGAGGCCCGTCCGCGTTCCGGCTATTTCGTGCGGCAGCCACGGCGGGTGCGGCTGATACCGGCGCAGGAACCAACGGTGGGCAAACTGATCGACCCGGCGCAGTTTGTCGGCATCCACGAAAGGGTGTCCGAAATAATTTCCCAAGGGCAACGGGCGGTCAAATGCAATCTGGCGCGGGCAACCGGCGGGCCGGCCTTGTACCCGCATCAGCAATTGCGCAGCCTGACAGTCAGTACCCTGCGGCGCTACCCGGAATTGTTGACCAAGCCGATTTCGCCCGGGGGCAACCGTGAACTGAAAGCGGCACTGGCCAAACGCGCGCTGGATTGCGGCATCAGCATTTCTGCGGATGAAGTAGTGATCACTAATGGCTGCATAGAAGCACTGAACCTGGCACTGCGCGCAGTGGCACAGGCCGGTGATGTCATTGCCGTCGAATCGCCGACCTTTTATGGCTTGTTGCAGGTACTGGAAAGCCTGGGCATGAAGGCGCTGGAAATTCCCACCAGCCCCAGCACCGGGATTTCACTGGAAGCGCTGGAACTGGCGATGCGCACCTATGACAATATCAAGGCGGTGGTGGTGGTGCCGCATTTGCAGAATCCGCTCGGCAGCATCATGCCGGAACAACACAAGCAAAGGCTGGTGGCCTTGTGCGAAGCACAGCAGATACCTCTGATCGAAGATGATTCGTATAGCGCGCTGGTGGATGGTGACAAGATACCGACTGCACTCAAGCACTGGGACCATAGTGGCAATGTGATTTTCTGCGCGTCGGTACATAAAATCCTGGCACCTGGCCTGCGGGTGGGCTGGATATTGGGCGGGCGCTGGCAAGCCAGGGTCAATATGCTCAAATATGCGCATACCCGCTACAACGAAGAATTGTCGCAAATCGTTGCGGCAAGCTTCATACTGTCATCGGCCTACGACCGTCACCTGCGGAAACTACGTAGCACGCTGGCCCAGCAAAGGGAAAGAACGGCAGAGGCCATAGCCACCTATTTTCCCGAAGGCACGCGCATGAACACGCCTGCCGGTGGGGTATCGATCTGGGTAGAAATGC
The DNA here is from genome assembly GCF_049340265.1 of Undibacterium sp. Di26W. Taxonomy (NCBI): domain Bacteria; kingdom Pseudomonadati; phylum Pseudomonadota; class Betaproteobacteria; order Burkholderiales; family Oxalobacteraceae; genus Undibacterium; species Undibacterium sp. Di26W. Next base: position 95,999 of record NZ_JBMPOR010000015.1, on the reverse strand, counting down.
CGCCCAACACCTCATCCAAGGCCGTATTTGACGCTGCACTGGAACAAAGCATCCTGGTGTCGCCGGGATTGTTGTATTCGAATTCAAATCGTTTTGATCATTTCCTGCGCATCAACTGCGGCATGCCCTACACCCAGGATCTGGATGACGCCATGCGTACTCTGGGACGCATCATCCAGCACAAGGCCCATCTCAAACAGCATATTGCGGCTTGATTTCCCCGGCGTGTGGTCTCCTGCAGACGCAAATTCCTGCGGTTGTGTTAGCACCATCTGCGTACTATGCTGTTACCAGGCGCTATCGCTTGCCGTGACAATTTTTTCGGATGCCTCTTTTTCGTGCACCTGGCTGTAGCTGTGGAAAGCCACAATTGTGCGTTAATGCGACATTTTCGATAATGGCGCCATCGACGGAAATCAATTCCGCGTCTTGCCCGCCAAAATCTTTTTCAGAAAAGCGGGATTTAATGACATCCAACGGAGACCAAGGATGAAATCTCAGCCACTCTACAAATCCCTCTATTTCCAAGTCATATCCGCCATTATTTTGGGCGTGTTGCTTGGTCATTTTTATCCTGAATCCGGCGCTTCCATGAAGCCGCTGGGCGATGGATTTATCAAACTCATCAAAATGATGATCGCCCCGATCATCTTCTGTACCGTCGTTGTCGGTATCGCCGGCATGGAAGACATGAAGAAAGTCGGCAAGACCGGTGGCATGGCGCTGTTGTATTTTGAAGTTGTCAGTACCCTGGCGCTGATCGTCGGCTTGATTATCGTCAATGTGGTACAGCCTGGTGCTGGCATGCATATCGATGTGCATACACTGGATACCAAGGGCCTGGCTGCCTTTGCCGGCCCGGGCAAGATGCAGACCACGACAGAATTCCTGATGGCGATTATTCCTACCACGCTGGTGGATGCCTTTGCCAAGGGTGAAATCCTGCAAGTGCTGATGATCTCGGTATTCTTTGGTTTTGCCCTGCATCGTTTTGGTGGTCGTGGCACGATGATTTTCGACTTTGTTGAAAAACTCTCGCATGTGCTGTTCGTCATCGTTGGTTACATCATGAAGGCAGCTCCCATTGGTGCTTTCGGTGCGATGGCTTTCACAATAGGTAAATACGGTGTCGGTTCCCTGGTACAGTTGGCTTACCTGATGGGGACTTTCTATGCCACCTGCCTGATCTTCATCTTTGGGATACTCGGTACCATCGCTAAATTGCATGGCTTCAGCATCTGGAAATTTGTCAAATACATCAAGGAAGAATTGCTGATCGTATTGGGTACATCATCCTCGGAATCAGTCTTGCCACGCATGATGGCGAAACTGGAAAACCTGGGCGTGAAAAAATCCGTGGTTGGCCTGGTGATCCCTACCGGTTACTCCTTCAATCTGGATGGCACCTCGATCTACCTGACCATGGCGGCGGTCTTCATCGCCCAGGCAACTGACACACCGATGAGCCTGATGCAGCAAATCACCTTGCTGGCAGTATTGTTGCTGACATCGAAAGGTGCAGCAGGGATCACCGGCAGTGGCTTTATCGTACTGGCAGCGACCCTGTCTGCGGTTGGTGGTATCCCGGTTGCCGGTCTGGCTCTGATTCTGGGTATAGACCGTTTCATGTCGGAAGCACGGGCCCTGACCAACCTGATCGGCAATGGCGTTGCCACCATCGTGGTCGGTAAATGGGGTAATGATGTGGATATCCTGAAGATGCAAAAGCGCCTGAACAATGAATCATCAGAAGAAGCCGATGATCCTGAACTGGTGCTGGACAAGACACAACTGCACATGGCAAACCAGCGTTGATCATTGACGCAGCCAGTAACAATGAAAAAGCGGACTTGAAGTCCGCTTTTTTGTTTTTGTTGTTTTTGTTGTTTTTGCCTTCGTTGTTTCTGTTTTTATTTCAGGCTTTACGCAAATGCCGCATCGCCAGAGTCAGCGCCATCACCTGTACAATAGCGGCCAGAAAGAAGGGTGCGCCCAGCAAGACGCTGCCCTTGGCCACATGGCTGACCTGACCCACCAGGGAAGTACCTATCAAGGTCGCAAACACACTCATGATACTGGCCAGGCCAGTCAGTGAACCCATGGCGATGCCTTGCGAGCGCGCATCCACGGCGCGTGAGAAAAATCCCTGCAAGGCGGGGCCGGCAGCAAATGCGAGCACATTGCACAAGATCAGCACATACATCATCCAACCCTGATTCGCCAGGCCATACATGGTCAGGGCAATGGCAGAAGAAGCCAGGCCTATCAGCACGGCATTCGCATCGCCGACACGTTTGATGTAGCGGCCCAGAAACACACCCTGCATCAGCACACTGGAAATACCCACCATGAACAGCGACAAGCCATTTTGCATCGGTGTCCAGCCAAAGCGCAATTCGGTAGACAAGACCCAGGTGGTCTGCAGGGTGAATTGGGCAAACATGGTCAGTGCATACACCCAGACCAGGGCACCAACACCACTGAGATGCGATAAGCCACGCAAACCGGCAAAGGGATTGGCGGCGGAAATATGAAAAGCTTTGCGATGGTCTGGTGGCAGGGATTCTGGCAAAGAAAAATAACCATACACCACGTTCGCCAGCGATACCGCCGCCGCCAGGTAAAACGGATAGTGAATATGGGCTTCACCCAATACCCCACCGATAACCGGGCCACAGATAAAGCCCAGGCCAAACATGGCACCGATCTTGCCCAGTGCCTTGCTGCGGTTTTCCGGGCTGGACACGTCGGCGATGTAGGCATTTGCTACCGACAGGTTACCGGCAGTCACACCGCCGATGGCGCGTACCACCAGCATCCAGTAAATACTGGTGACCTGGGTCAGCAAGAGAAAATTCAGGCCCAGACCGAATACGCAGGTCAGCAATACCGGACGGCGGCCAAAGCGGTCGCTGAGCGCCCCTATCATGGGCGCAAAGACAAACTGCATGACGCCATAGATGGCGACGATGGCCCCATACCAGTACGCTTGGCTGTCTGCCTGGCCTATGTAGCTGCCCACCAGGCGCGGCAAGACGGGAATGATGAGCCCTATGCCCAGAATATCCAGAAACACGGTGATCAATACAAAACGCACATTGGTCGGTAGCGGTGTAGCCGCGTCAAGCTGCTCAGGGTTCGTCATATCTGCTGACCTTCAGGCGGAATATTCAAAGCGCAATAGTATATGATTACCGCTAGACACATCCGCCAAGAGGACAATATGGCTTTGTTTGACCACTTTCTCATCATTGCCTTGCTGGTCGCCATCAGTGCATTTTTTTCCATGTCGGAAATTTCGCTGGCCGCCGCACGCAAGGTAAAACTGCAAATACTCGAAGCAGAAGGCGAGCCACGCGCAGCCAGGGTGCTGGCATTACAACAGGAACCCGGGCATTTTTTCACCGTAGTACAAATCGCCCTGAATGCGGTCGCCATCCTCGGCGGTATTTTGGGTGAACAGGCGCTGACACCATATATTTCCAGGCTGTTCATCTCCATAGTCGGTCTCAACACCTGGGTGGAAACTGCCAGCTTCGTGACGTCCTTCCTGTTCGTGACTTCGCTGTTTATTTTGTTTGCCGATCTCATGCCCAAGAAGATTGCCATGATTTCGCCGGAAGCCGTGGCCATGCTGGTGGTCAGCCCGATGCTGACGTGCGTGCGCCTGTTCAAGCCGCTGGTCTGGGTTTTCAACGGCCTGTCCAATCTGCTGCTGCGCATGCTGAATCTGCCGACCGAAAGAAACGAGAAAATTACCTCGGATGAAATCTATGCCATGGTGGATGCCGGTGCCGAGGCTGGTGTATTGCAAGAACGTGAACACCATATGATAGGCAATGTATTCGAACTGGAAAGCCGCACCGTGCCATCGGCCATGTCACAGCGCGACAGTATTGTCTTCTTCACCCTGCAGGATACGGATGTGGTTATCAGGCAAAAAATCGCCGACCATCCACATACCAAGTTCCTGGTATGTGATGGTCATATCGACAATGTGGTCGGCTATGTCGAATCCAAGGATATTCTCAAGCGTGTACTGACCAACCAGGCGTTTTCCAAGGTGCAGGAATTGTCCATACGCACCGCCCTGGCGGTACCGGATTCATTGACCCTGTCGGAAATGCTGGAACAATTCAAGGGTACACGCGAAGATTTTGCCGTCATCCTGAATGAATATGCACTGGTGGTCGGCGTGATTACGCTCAATGACGTGCTGAGTACGCTGATGGGCAATCTGGTCCATCCCTTCATGGAAGACCAGATCGTCCAGCGTGATGCCAATTCCTGGCTGATCGATGGTGCCACCACGATAGAAGATGTCTGCCGTGCACTCGATATTGATACCTTGCCTGAGCAGGGCAGCTATGAGACTATTGCCGGTTTCATGATGACCATGCTGAAGAAAATACCCAAGCGTACCGATTACGTCATGGTGGGGTTGTACAAGTTTGAAGTCGTCGATATTGATCATTACCGTATCGATCAGTTATTGGTAGTACGCCTGTCTTCCATGGAGGCAGCGCCATCCACTTGAGGATATGGTCATCATCCCGCCTGGCAGGCTTGCCGGGCACATCGCCGGAACAGTGTGTTCTGTGTCATTGGTTTTTTGTCAGGAAGTTTCATGTCGCAAGCATGTGGAGTAGATTTTGGTACCTCAAATTCAACGGTAGGCTGGCACCGCCCAGGCCAGTCAGCACTGTTGCAGCTTGAAGAAGACAAAGTCACTCTGCCATCCGTAGTATTTTTCAATGTCGAGGATGATGAAGTCACTTACGGCAGGGCGGCGCTGAGCAATTACCTGGCTGGCTATGAAGGGCGCCTGATGCGTTCCATGAAAAGCCTGCTGGGCACCAGCCTGATGGATGGACAGACTGAAGTGCAGGGCAAGGCCCTGCCTTTTCGCCACTTGCTGGCGCAGTTCATCGGTGAATTGAAACAACGGGCAGAAAAATCAGCAGGCATCCGGTTTGACCGCGCCGTGCTGGGTCGCCCCGTGCATTTTATCGATGATGACAGCAAGGCCGATCAACTGGCCCAGGATACCCTGGAAGAAATCGCCCGTGCTGCCGGTTTTACAGAAGTACAGTTTCAGTTTGAACCGATCGCCGCCGCCTTCGACTATGAATCGCGCATAGAAAAGGAAGAACTGGTGCTGATTGCCGATATTGGCGGTGGTACTTCGGATTTTTCCCTGGTGCGCCTGTCACCGCAACGCGCCAGCAAAATCGAACGCAAGGACGATATCCTGGGCAATGGCGGCGTCCATCTCGGCGGCACTGATTTCGATAAATACCTGAGCCTGACCCATGTCATGCCCCTGCTTGGTTTGGGCGGGCGGCTGGGTACGCAAATCGAGGTGCCATCCAGCTATTATTTCAACCTGGCCACCTGGCACACCATCAACCTGGCCTACACACAAAAAGTCTGGCGTGAATTGCAGGAAGTCTATCGCGACATCAACAATGCCGATCTGCGCCTGCGCTTTGAACGCCTGCTGCGCCTGGTGGAAGAACGCGATGGTCACTGGCTTGCCATCCGTTCGGAAGAAGCAAAAATATTATTATCGGATCAACAAGCCATCAGCCTGCCGCTGGATAGACTGCGCAGCAAACAAAGCACCTCACCCTGCCTGCTGGAACTGGATCAGGCTGGATTGCAAACGGCCATTTCACAGCTGACCATACAGATAGGCGACACCGTCAACACCGTACTGCAAGCAGCACAGGTCAGGCCGGACCAGGTCGATACCGTTTTCTTTACCGGCGGCTCCAGCGGTGTACGTGGCTTGCGCCAGCAAATTGCCAGCATCGTGCCGACTGCGCGCAAGGTCGAGGGTGATCTGTTTGGCAGTATCGGTTCTGGCCTGGGTCTGGATGCGGCACGCCGCTTTGCCTGACGCTGAAGCTGGACGCCAATTTCACCATTCCTCACAATAATCTGTGGCTGGCGAAACAAAGCGGCGATTTTTTACTGTCCTTGCAGTAGCAAACTTACCTATACTAGATCAACTCGCTCTAGAATGCGTAGGCAAGTCTCCATGATGTAAGTACTGAAGTATGATATGAGTCCCAGACTGCAATAATGAACTTTTCTATCCGGAGAAGGCATGTCGAATGTGCAAGACGATGACGAATTATTCATCATAGAAGATACACCCGACCTCTCCGGAGATCCTAGGCGTGTGCGCAGTTGGAAAGTGGCGATTGTCGATGATGATGAAGATGTCCATAGCACGACCCGCTTCGCCCTGCAGTATGTGCAGATACTGAACCGCCCGCTGGAATTCATCCACACCTACTCCAAAGACGAAACCCGCAGAGTATTTGCGGCAGAAAGTGATATCGCCGTTGTATTGCTGGACGTGGTCATGGAAACTGAACATGCCGGTCTGGAGCTGGTCAGTTTCATCCGCGACGACCTGGGTTGGGCCGATACCCGCATCATTCTGCGTACCGGCCAGCCCGGCTATGCGCCGGAAGAAGAAGCGATACGCGACTATGACATCAATGACTACAAAACCAAGAATGAACTGACGCGCAAGAAGCTGCTGACCTCACTGACGGCGGCCATCCGTTCGTATGAACAAATACGCACGATAGACGCCAGCCGGCGCGGGCTGCACCAGATCATCACCTCCAGCGCTGCATTCACTTTTGATCATGGCATCAAGGCATTTGCCAGCGGTGTAATTACCCAGATTGCGGCCCTGTGTGGCGTACCGCCCGAAGGCTTGTTGTGTGCCCAGGGTGAATTGAATGAAATGGATGAAGAGGCAACACCCGAGATCTTCAATGTGATTGCCTCGGCCGGGCACTACAGCCAGTTGATGAATTGTCCGATTGAAAAAATTGACAACGCCAAGGTACGGGAAGCACTGCGCCAGGTACTGACCAGGCGGGAACCGCTGTTTGGTCCCTACAGCATGACCCTGTATTTTTCCGGACGCGGCAACCGGCCACTGGCTGCCTTTGTCGACCTGCCTTACCCGCTGTCAGAAATCAACCGTGATCTGCTGGAAGTATTCTGTGCCAATCTCGGGGTGTGCCTGGACAACCTGAGCCTGGTCAATCAACTCAAGAATCATGCTTACCGCGACCAGTTGCTGAAGTTGCCAAACCGCCTGAAATTCATCGACCAGATCGGCATGGCACTGGAACAAAAACTGCCGGCGCAAATGGTGGCATTGCTGGACATTGATGATTTTGCCGAAATCAATGACGTACTCGGACATCATTATGGAGACCTGCTGCTGAAAACCGTGGCGGACCGCTTGCGCGACCAGTTGGGGGAGGGTGTGTTTTTTGCACGTATATCGGGCGACGTATTCGGCTTGCTGGGTGACCAGGATTTGCTGGAACCCGATACCCTGAAGCAGTTGTTTGTTCAACCATTTACGATAGAAGCCACCGCGCATTCAGTGTCCATGTCGATAGGCATGGTGGCACTGGAAGGCTATCACGGTGATGGTGCCGAACCTTTGAAAGATGCCAGCATCGCCCTCAAGCGTACCAAAATGCATCAGCGTGGCAGTTGTACCGTATTTACCCGCTCGATGGGTATAGAAATACGCGAACGCGCTACCATGATGCAGCATCTGCACACGGCCTTTGATGCCGAGCGTCTGTTTCTGATGTATCAGCCACAAGTCGATCTGGCAACCGGCCAGTTTACCGGTCTGGAAGCGCTGATACGCTGGCGCACTGACGAGGGCGTGCTGATACCACCGAATGATTTCATTCCCCTGGCCGAATATTCCGGCCTCATCATCAGCCTGGGTGCCTGGGTATTGCGGACCGCCTGCTTCATGATGGTCAGGCTGCAAAAGGCCGGTATCGCGCCGCGACGCATGGGTGTCAATGTCTCGGTCGTGCAGTTCCGCCAGGATGATTTTATCGATATCGTCGAAAAAGCGCTGAAAGAAAGTGGCCTGGCCCCGTCCAACCTGGAACTGGAAATTACCGAATCGGTCACCATGAGCAGTGCTGCCATGTTTGAAACCCGGCTCAGCAAGCTGCAAACCCTGGGTGTCAACATTGCGATTGATGATTTTGGAACTGGTTTTTCTTCTCTCAGCTATCTCGATAAACTACCGGTGGACAGGCTGAAAATAGACCGTGCCTTTGTGAACCAGATCGACACGCCGGAAGGCCCGCGCATTGCCGAACTGATCACCCAGTTGGGCAAAAAACTCGGTCTGCAAGTGATCGCCGAAGGGGTGGAACATGCGACCCACTGGAAAACGCTGGAAGCCATGGGTTGCCACGAAGGCCAGGGCTTTTTTATAGGCCGCCCTATGATGGAAGAAAATCTTGTTGAATGGATCAACACCAAGGGCAACAGCATGCGTCCGCAGTAAACATCTGGCATCAAGACACCGGGACAGCAGGCTGCATTACATCCACGTTGCCATCACCATTCCCCACAATAAAAAAGCAGACAGGCATTGCTGTCTGTCTGCATGGTGGTGATTAACCGGGACTCAGTTTTTCTTGTCCATCATCGGTGGACGTCCGCCGCCGTCACGGTGCATGTCGTGGCCAGGACCGGCACCATGGCCACCCATGTGCGACATGCGTTCGCGCATACGGGATTCCATGCGGCGATGGCTTTCATCAAAAATCTTTTGCTGCTCTGGTGTCAGGACAGCATAAAAAATTTTCAGTGCGGTCAGACGCGTCTGCATTTTCGCCAGATGCTCTTTCATTTTTTCCAGGCCTTTTTCCATGCGCTCCGGTGTGCTCAGTTTGGCCATTTCCTTATGGTCCGGACGGGCTGGCATGGCACCAGGATTCATGGCATCGGTAAAGGTTTTCCAGGCCGGTTCCTGCGCTGCAGTAATTTTCAATTTATCATGCATTTCTGCCTGATGCTTGGCCATGCGCTCTTTCATCTTTTCGGCCCACTTGGCCGGGTCTACTGGTGTGCGGCTGTGGCTGGCGTGATCTCCTGCTGATGCTGCAGGAGGAGTGCTTTGTGCAAATGCACCGGCGGCGATTCCCATCGTAATAACCGTCAAACCAAGAGCCAATTTTTTTTGTAAGGTATTCATAATTTTCGCTTTCTTAACAGACTGAACATACTCGCTGCCTGGTCTCCGGCAAACTGTAAAACAGCGAGCAACCTGACTGTGACGTATTACCTTCAGGACCTGAACCGAATCAGACAGGCAGGCCGTTTCAGCACTTGCCACCCATCCCATTTTGCTCACATCCCGGCATTGCTGCCTCAGACATGGAGCGTATCTTGCGGGACAGATGTAACCCAAAAATGTCGGTCTAGCCTCGCTTTGTATCGACGTGTAACAACCTGAAGTACCATACGATGGTATGTTACGTACTGTTTCCTGATCGGTTTATCATAACAAGCCGATACAAAATCTTCGTTTTCATAGCACGGACCAGGCTCATAATGAAACCCATGGACACACCAAATAAAATTCTGATTGTTGATGACGACCGCGACATCCGCAATTTGCTAGCCGATTATCTTGATAATAATGGCTATAGTACGGTCACCGCTGCCGAAGGCAATGCGATGTGGGCCGCCCTGCAAAATCAGCAAATTGACCTGATCGTGCTCGACCTGAACCTGCCAGGTGATGACGGCCTGACCCTGTGCCGCACCTTGCGCAGCAAATCGACCCTGCCGGTCATCATGCTGACTGCACGTGGCGAACCGTTGGACCGCATCCTGGGCCTGGAAATGGGCGCCGACGATTACCTGCCCAAACCGTTTGAACCACGTGAATTGCTGGCGCGCATACGCAGCGTGTTGCGGCGCATCCAGAGCAATATCAATCCGCATACCGGTGAGGCCTTGCAAAAACTTAAATTTGCCGGCTGGACCCTGGATTTGACAGCACGTCACCTGATCAGCCCGGATGATATGGTGGTGTCCTTGTCGGGTGCTGAATTCCGCATGCTGAACATCTTCCTGGATCACCCCAACCGTGTCCTGAATCGTGATCAGTTGTTGAACATGACACATGGGCGCGATGCCGATCCGTTTGATCGTTCCATCGATATTCAGATCAGTCGCCTGCGCCAGAAATTAAGGGAAGATGCGCGCTCGCCGCAAATCATCAAGACTGTCAGAAATGGTGGTTATGTATTGGCCGTGACCGTCGCGGTGGAGCAAGAATAATGAAAATTTTGTCATCGATGTGGGGCAGGGTATTTGCCATTCTTTTACTTGGTGTCGTTGCGTCCACAGCGCTGACCTGGTGGCTGGCGTTTGGCGAGCGCCAGAAAACCATTACCCAATATCGTGACTCGCATGCGGTGGAACGGGCTGAACAGCTGGTACTGGCGCTGGATGCGCTGCCAGCCGCCAATCGCGAAGCTTTCCTGGCAACCGCACCACGCCTGGGTTTGCAGGTCGCCACATTGCCCGCCGAAACATCAGACCAGGCGCAACGTTCAGAATATGCAGCAGCCGTCGGTGAAAGGCTGGGCAAGACCTTTCGCGTGATGTCACTGGCGCAAGATCCGGCATCCTGCCCGCGCGCGCCGCAAAACATACAGACCAACCGTCTGCCCTGCGAAGCACTGGGCATTACCCTGCATGACGGCACGGCCTTGCGCCTGACCGTCTTGCCGCCACGCAGTCCGGCCCCCCCTTTGCGACCAGACTTCATCCAGTATCTGTTCCTGTTCATGGCCAGCATTGCCATACTGACGTACATTATTGCCCGCATGTCCATGCGCCCCCTGCAGCAAATGGCGCAAGCCGCCACCGCGCTGGGGCAAGACATCAACCGCCCGCCCTTACCAGAAAAAGGGGCCACCGAAATCCTGCAGGCAACCCGCGCCTTCAATGCCATGCAAGCCCGGATACGGCAGCACATTGCCCAGCGCACCCATATGCTGGCGGCCATCACCCATGATTTGCAAACCCCGCTGACACGCCTGCGCCTGCGTCTGGAAAAGGTCAAGGATGATGAATTGCGCGACAAACTGATAGAAGATTTGTCCGGCATGCAAATGATGATACGCGAGGGTCTGGATCTGGCCCGCAGCATGGATAGCAATGAAGCCCTGAAACCGCTGGATCTGGATTCCCTGCTCGACAGCGTCTGTGCCGATGCAGCCGACGCCGGCCAGAATGTCAGCTTTCAGGGACAGCCCGGCGTTACCGTGATGGCAAGGCCGCAAGCCCTGCGACGCTGCCTGACCAACCTGATCGACAATGCTGTCAAATATGGCCATTTCGCCAAGGTCAGCCTGGTGGCGGGCAAGGATGCCGCCCACGATGTCATGCATGTACTGATACGCGACGGTGGCAGCGGCATCCCGCCAGAATTGCAGAGCAAGGTATTTGAACCTTTCTTCCGCATCGAAACCTCACGCTCACGCGAATCCGGCGGCACCGGCCTGGGCCTGACCATCGCCCAGAACATCGTCCAGCAACACGGCGGCAAACTGCAACTCAGCAATCTGTCCGAAGGCGGGCTGGAAGTGCGCCTGACTTTGCCTTTGCAGGCGAGTTAAGCCGGTCAGATAAAGGCGGGCGTTGTTTGCGCCCGACCTGACTATTCACTGGCTTGGCTATCATTCAGAACCTGTTTACGATCTGTAGCGAGCGAACGCGCGTACATCAGCGGGGTAAGGGTAACAAAAACGCAGCGCAAAAAGCGGAATGGTCTCAAGACCATGAGCATTTTGAGCAGCGCATGAGCCCCGTGTGGACTCCGATTGCGCTCGCGCTTAAGATCGTAAACAGGTTCTCAGGATACCGCCACTGACATCATGCTAATGGCACCCAGTTCCATGCCTTCGGCAAAAACGGTCACTCGTTCATCCGGCCGCTTGCTGCCCAGCACATACAGCACGGGCAAGAAATGTTCATTGGTGGGTACGGCCAGGCTGGCATCGTTGCCGAACTGTTCATAATGCACCAGCTTGTCCCAGTCCTGCTCGAGGATGGCTGCTCGCATAGTGTCATTGAAGCGTTGTGCCCAGTCATACGCTCGCACTTCGGATGACATGCGTCGCAGATTGTGGACCACATTGCCACTGGCCATCAGCATCACACCCTCGTCACGCAAAACACTCAATTGCCGTCCCAGTTCAAAATGCCAGGCTGCTGGCTGTGACAAATCCAGGCTCAGTTGCACGACCGGCACATCCGCTTGCGGATACATCTTGACCAGTACTGACCAGGTTCCGTGGTCCAGACCCCATTGCTGGTCTTGTACCACCGTCATGGGTGCCAGCAAGTCTGCCACCCGGGCGGCCAACGCCGGGTCACCGGCAGCCGGGTACTGGATATCAAACAGGGCTTGCGGAAAACCGCCGAAATCATGAATCGTCCTTGGCCTGGGCATGGCCGTCACGGCCACTCCACGCGTCATCCAGTGGGCAGAGACCATCAGGATCGCCTTGGGGCGTGCCAGCGTTTGTCCAAGATCATGCCAGGCACGGGTATAGTCATTGTCGTCCAGAGCGTTCATGGGGCTACCATGACCGATGAAGATGGCGGGTGAGCGCGGGGATACAGACATGGAAACTCCTGCTGGCAATATGCTGACGAAAGTATCAGCGAAAGTGTCAGAATACGCCAAAAGACTTGTTCATGTTTGCCCGCCAGGGCGTGCTCCCCTGTAAAATCCGGGAAAAAGCTTAAGGATAAAAAACATGATTAATTTACAGCTCGGTGATGTCAGCCATATCATTCAACTGGCCATTGCCCCGGTCTTTCTGCTGACCGGCGTGGGCACCACGCTTTCGGTCTTGACCAATCGACTGGCACGCATTATTGACAGATCGCGGGTGATCGAAGACTTGTTGCACGGCCACGATGCCGTGCTACCCGTTCCACCCGGTCTGGAAGAAGAGCTACATGAACTGTATGAGCGCTCGCACCTGATCAACCGGGCCATCACGCTTAGCACCTCGTGTGGCTTGTTCATCTGCCTGGTCATCGCAACCTTGTTTCTGGGTGACGCCACCAGTTTAAGCCTGGATAAGCCGATCGCGCTGTTGTTTGTGGCCGGTGTTTTTTCACTGATAGGCAGTTTCATCTACTTCCTGCGTGAAATTTTCGTTGCCACCAAGACCCTGACCCGCCAACGCGAATTGGGCCGGCATAAAATCATTGCGCGTGAATAAACGCTGAATCTGAATAAAAAAACCCCGCCATCTTTTGATGCGGGGTTTTTTATTCGGCGTGTCCACACGCCCTCATAGGTTGCTTGCTATTTTGTACTTGTTATTTTGAAACTACAGGTGCTTGCACCGTGACGATCACGTCTATGGAAGCAGTGCCAGGATTTGCCACCGTGATGGGTTGATAACTGCCAGTAGCGCGGAAAACCAGTGTGCCAGGTATGCTGGGCGCTATAAAACCAGCGTTTCCAGTGCTGGCACCGGCAATGACAACGGCCGTGCCGGTTATCTGCGACCAACTGTAGTACACAATATTCGACCCGGTATTGGATGGGGCATCGACTTTCAGGGTGACAGCACTACCAGTCAATACGACCTGTACCGGCGTGTACGACACCAGCGAAATAGGTGTCAGGGGATCGACATAAAACACCACATCTAACTGTGCAATCGGATCAAGCGAAAACCCGCTGGAGGTAATCACTGAATTCGACACATTCAATGTAAACACAAAGGCAGTGCGGGTATCCATAAACTTGGGCAAGGCGGCACTGGCAACACTGCTGAAGGCATTGAAAATCTCTATAGGTGGACCAGATTTTTGCTTCCAGTAATAGAACAGAGGTGTGCTACTGTCGACCTTGCCATTGACGTCGTATTTGACGGACTTGCTACCATCCAGGCTGATCGTAGCGCCGGCAGCTACTGTGCCACCGCTATAAGAAATGGGCACCACAGTAGGTTTGATAATGGGAGCGACCGTGACCGTCTGGGTCGCTGTGCCGACCTTTTGCTTGTCATCCGTAACACGGCATTGCAGCTTCAAGGCCGTAGAGGCTGTCACCACAGGAGCGATAAAACTGGTCGCGGCAGTATCTGTCGTTGCCAGGGTCACTGTCGTGCCAGCGGCGTCGCTGACCACCCATTGATACGAATAAGGCTCGCCCGTGGTTGCCGGCGTACCGCTACTGCCAGCACAAGTGAGGCTGACCTTGTCGCCGGATGTGGCAGTGCTGTTGCCACTGACCTTGGCTACCGGATTGGCGGTGGTGGACGCTTCCTGTTTCACCACTAAGGTAGTGGATGCCTTGACGGTATTGCCTTTGACATCGACGGCATTCAGGGTGAACTTGTAGGTGTAGTCTGCGGTGAGCAAGGCAGGCGGCGTCACTTGCAAGACACAGCTGGCTTCCGAACCGCTAGTGCTTTTTTGTATGGTCTTGCAATCGGCATTGGTCACGGCTGTCAGCGGATTGGCAGACAGGGTCAGGTTTTCTACCTGCCAGTACATATTCGTGATGACACCGGCAGTGCTGCTGGCCTGGCCATTGAAACTCAGGGGGGCACCACTAGTCACTGTCAGCGCATCGGGAACCGCAATCGCCATGGGGTTGGCGGCGGTGCCGCCAGATGTGCCCGAGCTGCTGCTACCACCGCAAGCCACCAATGCCAGGCTGGAAAAAACGACTAAGACTGTTTTGATTTGCTGAAACACGCTGACTCCGATGACTTGCAAAATAGAGAAATTCTCACCATTGTAGCTTTATGCTGGCAATTGCAATACCTTTACGCCAAGTGTTGACAAAATGTTTCAAGTTTCTGTAAAGCATGATTTGTTTGCGAACGACCGTGCAAAAATTCCCTAGCTATGGCACTCTAATAAAAAACTGAAAAAATCCTGGAGACAATTGATGAACACTTTGCATTACGCCCACTGGCCGCAAGGCTTGCCCCATCGCCTGATCGCGCCTGAAACCAGCGTGTATACCAATTTGCAGGTGTCGGCACTGCGTTACCCCGACAAACCGGCCATCATCTTTTATGACACGGTCATCACTTACCGCCAACTGCATGAAGAAGTGCTGGCGCTGGCAGGCTATCTGCAACAGGTCTGCGGCGTGCAAAGAGGTGACCGGGTCTTGTTGAACATGCAAAACTGCCCGCAATTTGTGATCGGCTTTTATGCCATCCTGCGTGCCGATGCCATGGTGGTTCCGGTTAATCCCATGCTGATGACGGATGAACTGGCGCACTATATCGCCGACAGCGGTGCCCATACCGCCCTGGTCTCGCAAGAGATATTTGCGCGCCTGCAGCCATTGATAGGCCACAGTACCTTACAAAATGCAGTAGTAGCTACTTACTCCGACCATTTGAATGTGGCCACCAGCCTGACCATCCCGGATTTTGTCAAGGCAGAACGGCAGGTACCTGAACAGGCGGGTGTCAGCAGCTGGCAGACCGCCATCCAGGCCGGGCATCAGCCACATATGCACCAGGCCGGACCGGATGACCTGGCCTGCATGCCGTATACCTCAGGCACGACCGGCAAACCCAAAGGCTGCATCCATAATCACCGCTCGACCATGTTCAACATCGTGGGCAGCCCCACCTGGTCGGGTGCCGTAGTCGCCAGCCATGTGGCACTGGCAGTATTGCCCTTCTTTCATGTTACCGGCATGCAGTCGGTCATGAATGCCATGATCTATTGCGGCGGCACCCTGGTCATCCTGCCCCGCTGGGACCGCGACGCCGCCGGGCAATTGATTACCCGCTATGCCGTCAGCAGCTGGACCCTGGTGCCATCGATGATGATCGATTTCCTGTCGAATCCGCGTCTGGGTGAATATGATATTTCGAAACTGACCAGGGTATCTGGCGGCGGTGCAGCCATGCCGGCCGCCATCGCACAAAAACTGCTGGAACTGTCGGGGCAGGTATACATGGAAGGTTATGGCTTGTCCGAAACCATGGCACCTTCCCACCTCAACCCGCCGCAACGCATGAAGCAGCAATGCCTGGGCATGCCGTATTTCAACGTCGATTCCCGCGTGGTTGATCCCACTACCTTGCAGGAAGTAAAACAGGGCGGAACCGGTGAAATCTGGATCAACGGCCCGCAAGTCTTCCAGGGTTACTGGAACGACCCACAAAAAACCGCCGATTCATTTGCCGAACTCGACGGCAAGCAATTCTTCCGCTCCGGCGACCTCGGTTACATGGACACCGAAGGCTTCTTCTTCTTCACCGACCGCCTGAAACGCATGATCAACGCCAGCGGCTTCAAAGTCTGGCCCGCCGAAGTCGAATCCATGATGTACCAGCACCCGGCCATACAGGAATGCTGCATCATCGCCGCCCACGACAGCTACCGCGGCGAAACCGTCAAAGCCGTGATCGTCAAAAAACCCGGTAGCGACATCACCGCCGAAGACATCATGACCTGGGCCCACGACAAAATGGCCGCCTACAAGGTGCCGAAATTCGTGGAATTTGTGGACAGCCTGCCAAAGTCAGGGACGGGGAAGGTGATGTGGACGACTTTGCAGGAGAGGGAATCGGCGAAAAAATAGGGGGATCAAGCAAAGGTAATTACGGTACTGGTGGTTTTGACGTTGCTGTTGTGGTTGTTTTTGACGTTGATCTTAATCCGCTTGGGACGATGTAATTTGTGCTTCACAGAAAATGGAAAAAGAAGATCCGATGTCTGAGGTGTAGCTGGGGTTTCGAGATGCATGCATCTCGCCAGCGTAACGGCAATCGCTTGCAAGCGATTGTGCGCCCTGCAAGGGAAGCGAGTTGCGGATCTTCCCATTTTTTGTGATGCACAAATTATGCTGGAGCGTAGCGTAAGCACCCGAAGGGCGAGTCTGCGGTCGCCTTTCTTTGATTACGTTCTTTGGCGAAGCAAAGAACGGAATTCGGCCGCCGGGCCGAGACCCGGCTTGCATCCACGAAGGGCAATCGTTTCAACCAAAGTACGACATGCAACGAACGCCGCTGGAGCTCCAGCCTGGTAGCTTCCTGCCTTCGCAGGAATGACGAAAATAAGATCACTGTTGATCGGCAGAACCCCATCCTCATCCCTACCTTCTCCTTGAAGGAGAAGGAGTAAAACCAGCACAGCAACTGGCGCGGCAAGTTATCGTTTGGCTTGCCAAACCCCAATCAAGGCAACGGAAACACCAGACACGTCGTCGTCGCATGCGCATAAACCCTACCCGCTGCATCAACAATACGCCCCTCCGCCGTACCCACCTGCCTACCCACCTGTATGACTTTACCCTCAGCCCGTACCGGCCCGGTCTTGCTGTTCATGGCACGTATCAGGTTCACCTTGATTTCCAGCGTGGTGTAGCCCGTGCCCTTCGGCAGCATCGATTGCACGGCACAGCCTACGGCTGAATCCAGCAGGGTGCAGAAATAGCCACCATGCACACTACCCAGGGGGTTGTAATGCTGTACACCGGGCGTGCCCTGAAACACGACACGGCCTGGCTCACCTTCCACCGGAATGAAATCCAGGGTCTTGCCTATCGGGGCGACCGGGTAATCGCCATTCAAAATACCCAACAGAAAATCGATGCCGCTGACGGCTTTCAACTGTTCCAGCGTGGCGACGCCAGGTTCGGCCATGCGCGCCCGTACTTCGGCTTCGCGTGCCAGCCATTGTTGCAAGACTGCTTCCGTTTCTGTACTCATCATGCATCCTTACGGGGAAATAAAATCATTTGTGTACAACGGAACAGGGCGATGGTCTTGTCCTGGTAACTGACCACAGCATCCCAGACCTGGGTCGTGCGACCCAGATGCACGCCAGTGGCAACCACGCTGATGGTGCCTTCACGGGCCGTGCCCAGGTGATTCGACTTCAGTTCCACCGTCGTAAAACTTTGCGCCCCAAGCGGCAAGCTGCTGATGCAGCCATAACCACAGGCAGTATCGGCCAGCGTCACCACGCTGCCGGCATGCAGGTAACCATTCGGGGCCAGCAAATGCGGCTGCACTGGCAATTCTGCGGTGACACGGCCTTTTGCTACTGACAGGATACGTATGCCCAGATAGCCGGGCAAGAATGGGGCGCCGAACTGGTTCAGGTGCTGCGCCTGCTCGTCGGGTTCATTGGCACCGGGGGTCATATCTGCTGCTTGCATGTTCATCTTCCGTGTTGACTATTCTTACCGGACATTCTAGATATTGCAGGAAATGGTGGACAGTGTCAGTATTGACTCTTTTAATGCAGATTACGACAAATGATAGCGATCGAAGTCTGGCTTTATCCACAATGCATGGCATCTGCCGTCACTGGCCCGCTGGACGTGTTTGCGGTGGCAAATGCGATTTGGGCAATAAAAAACCGGGATGATGTCGGCCCGCTGTTCAAGTGGAGCCTGCGTTCCCTCGATGGCAAACCGGTCATGACGCCAGCCGGGGTCAGCCTGATCGCGGATGGGTCGATACAGGCCGACAGCCAGGCTGATGTGATCATACTGCCTGGCATTTATGTCGGCAATGGCATTGCCGGCCTGCTGGGCAATTTGCATGACATGCGTGCGGTATTCCCTATCCTGCGTGAAAAACACCGGCAGGGCACGGTGCTGGCCTCGAATTGCAGTGCCACTTTTGTGCTGGCCGAAGCTGGCTTGCTGAATGGCGGCCATGCCACCACCACCTGGTGGCTGGAACGGGCCTTCAAGGCCCGTTATCCAGAGGTGCAATTGCGTCTGGCCCAGGTGTTGAATGAATATGAAAACATCCTGACCAGCGGTGCAGCCACCAGCTACCTGAACCTGGCCTACTACCTGGTCGAGAGATTTGGTGGCCAGGATGTCGCCACGGGAGTTTCCAAGACCTTGCTGATCGATGCCAACCGTGCATCACAAATGCCATATATGCAAATGCTGACCCTGACCCAGCAAGATACCCAGCCGCATGAAAACCTGTTGGTACAGCGTGCCCAAAAATGGCTGAACCAGAATCACCACCTACCTTTCCGCCTACCGGCACTGGCGGAACATCTGGCCGTCAGCGAGCGCACGGTCATCCGGCATTTCCATCAGACTCTGGATACCACGCCAGCCAGCTACGCGCAGCAGATCAAGATGGACATAGCCAAACGTCTGCTGGAAAGCACGACACTGACGCTGGAACAGGTTGCCGAACGCACCGGCTACAGCGACCCCAGTTCCTTCCGCCGCCTGTTCAAGCGCCATTCGGGATTGTCACCAGCCAGTTATCGCGAACAATTCAGACCGGCGAAGCGGGTGGTCAGCACCTGAGCTACACTGGTGCAAAAGTGTGGGAAATGATAACAACACATGGCCAAACCTGACCAGCACAGCCATCATTTCCACATGGGAATTATTACTGCTTTTTTCTATATAATGCACTTATGCACAAACTACCCGGAAAAAGGAAAGTCTCTTACGGCACAGATACGGTGGCGCCAGAAAAGCCTGCCGCCTTGCTGGATAAAGACGCCGTCGTCAAAGCTCCTTTAACGCCACCCTTTGTTACCCCGGAACCGGCTTTTGTGGTGCCGCTTCGGGATGCAGCGCAGCCTGAAGAGGCCCCGGTCTCAACCAGGCTTGTCAAATTCAATGAAGTCAAGACGCAACTGCTGCGTTCCCACAACCGTTATCTGGTGAAATGGCAAATCGCCCTGATTCATGAGTTCAGTGGCGAGAAACTGACGTATCACGGCAAGATCAATGACATTTCGGAAGACGGTCTCAGCATGTTCTGTGACTACAATGTGTTTTTTAATGGCCGGGTCAAGCTGATCATGACGATGCCACCTTTGAATACCGGTTTGCAGGCGCAAAAAATAGAAGTCGAGAGCAAGATGGTGTACACCATACTCTCGCAATTTTCCTTCCGTATCGGGCTGGAATTCTTGAACTTCCGCGATGGCGAAAAGAAAATATTAATGGACAGGCTGCAAAGCAGTAATGCCGCCCTGATGCCGAACACTGCCTGAGTAGCGCACTCGCTGACCAGAGCATGTTGACCTGGTGTAGTGTTGCACAGCTGCTGCTGGATGCCTCAATCTCCGCTGCTACAACCTCCGCTGCAACCGCCACTACACCCCGAACTGTCATTACCGCTATCGCTACTGCCACTGTCGGCATTGCTGCCACTGCCACCATCATTCGTGGTGTCACCAAAATCATACGGACCGTCACTGCCACCACCGTAAAAATCGCCACCGCAATACACCGTGCCATCCGCATTGGCGCGCAGCGCACTGCAATCGGGTTCATAGCGAAAACCATCGGCAATATTCCATTTTGCATCCAGCGCAAACAGCAGGGGTAAGCGGGTGGCACGACGCGGATTGATGTTTTCTTCCAGACAGGCAAACCACCAGGTGCGACGCAGGCCATCGTTATTGCGCAGATTGCTGCCCAGCACGGCGGCTGGCGTGTGGTGCATATACCGGCCAAAAGCCTTTTTACAGAATTGTTCGTAATTTTTTGTGTACAGAATAAATTCATGCCACAGCTCATCCACCACCTGTGAAGGCATGGCGATATGCTTGTAACCACATTTCAGGTACACCAGGAAAAACTGCCGCAGGGCCCGTGCCAGCAGATGCTGATCTTTTAAAGACAGGTCGGGGCGCTGTTTGTGTAGTCTTTCCAATAATCCCGGTGGAAACATATAGCTGCGTATGTAATCCGCCTGGGCTGCACGCCGCCAACGCATCCAGACAAAAAGCAGGCTCAGCGAAAGCAACAGCACCACGATAGTCATCAATATAGGCATGTAGTGATCCTCAGAATTTAACAAAAACTTGCTGTTTTGCTGCCTTGCAACAAAACAGATATGGCATAGTATGGATACAGGGTTCGTATTTTCTGCATGGCAAGGTAATCAAGCTAAAACGCCATGCATCCGACCGAAGCTTATGTCACTGTTACAAACACATACCGGATTTTCTCTTCCCCAGAGTCTGATATGTTGAATCTTGAAAAATATTTTTTCTCATTTTGTAGCAAACGAAGTTCTTTCTGGGAGGTACACGATGAATTTGCGTCACTTGCGCATAGGAACCCGACTCGCCGTCGGTTTTGGCGTCATACTCGCCACCCTTATTCTCATCCTGGTCATCGACAGTA
Organism: Undibacterium sp. Di26W; assembly: GCF_049340265.1. Classification (NCBI taxonomy): domain Bacteria; kingdom Pseudomonadati; phylum Pseudomonadota; class Betaproteobacteria; order Burkholderiales; family Oxalobacteraceae; genus Undibacterium; species Undibacterium sp. Di26W. The sequence continues at coordinate 74,986 of NZ_JBMPOR010000015.1, read as the reverse complement.
TCTTCAGTGCCAGTAACCGCAAGGAAATGGTCGCTGGCCTGGAACTCTCACACGCAAAAATCGAGCTGGCCGCCAGCATGAAAAGCAGCATGCTGGAAAGCGGTATAGCGATCCGCAATATCGGCCTGCAAAGTGAGATTGGTGAAATCGACAAGCAAAAAGCTATTTCAAAAAAACAACAAAGCCGCTTTACCGAGGCACGTGACAAACTGATCGCCCTTGGCCTGAACGATGAAGAGAAAAAAATCCTGGATGCCGTTTCAGAAATGGATAAGGAAATCGACGTTCCCACCAAGGAAGCCCTGAAAATGTTGCTGGCATTCAACGGTGAAGAAGCCGTCAAGGTGATTGCCACCAAAGTTGACCCATTGCAACAAAAAGCCTTGCTGGAAATCAATAAACTGGTTGATCTGCAAAACAAGGCTGCCTCAGAACTGTCCATCATTGCCGAAAGCAAGGGCAAACAACTGACAAGCACCCTGTTTGCGATTGGTGCGGTGATTTTATTGACCGGCGCAGGCTTCTCGGTATTTTTGACACGCAGCATCACCACGCCACTGCGTGAAGCCGTCGTCATCGCCAAACGGGTGGCGGCCGGAGAACTGTCTTTCCGCGAAACCACTGACGGTACCGACGAAATCAGTGAATTGCTGAATGCCCTGAAAGAAATGAATGACAACCTGCACCATATCGTCAGCGAAGTTCGTCAGGGTACCGATGCCATCGCGATTGCTGCAGTTGAAATCTCCACCGGTAATGCCGACCTGTCTTCCCGCACGGAAACCCAGGCCGGTGCACTGGAAGAAACCGCCAGCTCCATGGAAGAAATCACCGCCACCGTCAGGCACAATGCAGACAATGTCAGGCAGGCGAATGGCCTGGTGAGCTCTGCTTCCAACTTCGCCATCAAGGGTGGTGAAGAAGTCGGCAAGGTGGTCCACACCATGAATTCCATCAAGGAAAGCTCGCGCAAGATTGTCGATATCATCAGTGTGATTGACGGTATTGCCTTCCAGACCAATATTCTGGCCCTGAACGCAGCAGTAGAAGCCGCGCGCGCCGGCGAACAGGGGCGCGGCTTTGCCGTGGTGGCATCCGAGGTCAGAAACCTGGCACAGCGCAGCGCCAGTGCCGCCAAAGAAATCAAGACCCTGATCAGCGATTCGGTAGAAAAAGTCGATACTGGTGGCAAACTGGTGGATGCTGCTGGCAAAACCATGAATGAGATCGTCGCCTCGGTCAAGCATGTGGCCGATATCATGACCGAAATCAGTGCAGCGGGCCAGGAACAGACTTCGGGCATAGAAGAAGTCAATCGTGCCATCACCCAGATGGATGAAATGACACAGCAAAACGCAGCCCTGGTGGAACAGGCAGCCGCAGCGGCTGAGAGTATGGAAGAACAAGCCAATAATCTGGCACACGCTGTCACTGCCTTCAAGCTTGATGCGGCCAGCAATCATATCCGTCGCGCACAGCCGGCCAAGGCCAGCATAAGCTCAGCGGAAAATGAAAATACAGATTCCAACTTGATTATGGCAACTGCTGGTAAACTAGTCCGCGTATTAGGTTTCAATAAAAGTTAAGCGAGAGATAGAAACAGACCCTCGCTTCGGGTCTTTTCTATCTAGAAATGAATATGAACAAGTCGGAAGCATTAAAAAGCATCGTTGAACAGGCGAGTAAAGGTGATTTGGTTTTTCCGACCAATGTCAACGCATCACTCAAGATACAACAAGCCCTGGATGACCCGGACTGCGGCATAGAAACTGCGGCAAAACTGGTCATGACTGAACCACTGATGTCTGCCCGCGTGGTGGCCATCGCCAATTCCGTCGCGTACAACCGCTTTGGTGGCGGCGTCACGAATATCCGCACGGCCATCACCATACTTGGTTTCAATACCCTGCGTTCTGTCACGGCAGCCGTTGTCATGCGGCAATTAAGTGCCGCCGTATCCAACCCTGGCATCCGCGTCAAAATGGATGCCTTGTGGCGTCACTCCGCCTATGTGGCTGCGCTGGCCCACCTGATTGCCCGCAAAGTCAGCAAGGTGGATGCCGAGACCGCCCTGTTTGCTGGCATCGTGCATGAGGTCGGTGGTTTTTACCTGCTGTCGCGCGCCCAGGAATTCCCATCCTTGCTGGAAATCGACATCGCGCCAGCATCGCCGGATGCCCTGGCCGAAACCGATGAAACCTACATCGGCCGTGCCGTCCTGAATAAACTGCTAGTGCCCAAACGCGTGGTCTCAGCCGTCGAAGCGCTGTGGTATGGCATGCGTGTCATGCCACCAGAAACCCTGGGCGATACCCTGTTGCTGGCCAATGAACTGGCCGCCGTGCCCTCCCCACTGGACCCACGCTCACCGGAAAGCATACGCCAGTCCGCCTCCGAAATTGATTTCGCCGTGGGCGAAGGCACCCTGCTTTCCATCCTCTCTGAATCGGCAGAAGATGTCGAATCCCTGACCGCGACCCTAATCAATTAGCCATCAAATTAGCCATCAAATTGCTGCGCACTCCCAAGCCCTTGTTTGTGAGACTTGTGTGTGCGACAACAGACTTCACGAAAATTCGGCATAATAGCTGCGCATCCATCTGTAGCAGCAGGCGTGCTGTCACCTGCTGAACTCCACCCCATTCAAAGGAAAAACCATGCAATTGAAAAACTTGCTTCGTTCCGGCTTGTTCAGTTCTTCCCTCCTGGCGGGCATAGCCGTGTTTGGCATACCTGCCATCAGTGCCCAGGCCGCCGCCCCGATGGCAAAAACCAATGCTCCCGGTTTTTACCGCAGCATGCTCGGTGATTTTGAAATCACAGTCTTGTCCGACGGTGCAGTGCCACTGCCGGTCGAAAAGCTGCTGACCAATACCACGCCAGAAAAAGTCGGCAAGGCACTCGCCAAATACCATCAACAAAGCCCGCTGGTTACTTCTTTCAATGCTTTCCTCATCAATACCGGCAGCAAGCTGATTTTGATCGATACTGGTGCTGGTGCCTTCTTTGGACCGACGGTCGGCAAATTACAGGCAAACCTGAAAGCATCCGGTTACCTGCCTGAGCAGATTGATGAAATTTACATCACCCACATGCATACCGACCACATCGGTGGCCTGGTGGATGGGGATAAGGCAGTTTTTCCGAATGCCATCGTACGCATAGACCAGCATGACACCGATTTCTGGTTAAGCCAGGAAAACCTGGACAAAGCCAAAGCCGATGCCAAAGGCAGTTTTGAAAAAGCCATCGCCATCCTGAAGCCCTATGTACAGGCAGGCAAGCTGAAGCCATTTGAAGGCAATACGGAACTGGCACCAGGTATCCAAGCGGTAGCCGCGCACGGACATACCCCTGGCCACAGCACCTACAAAATCGAAAGCAAGGGCCAGACCCTGATGTTGTGGGGCGACCTGATGCACGTCGCTGCAGTCCAGTTTGACGACCCCACTGTCACCATACAGTTTGACAGTGACAGCAAGGCCGCGTATGCACAAAGGCAAAAAGCCTATGCAGATGCAGCGCAACAAGGCTATCTGGTCGGTGCCGCCCACCTGGCCTTTCCTGCCTTGGGATATGTGCGCAAAGAAGGCAAAGCCTATGCCTGGACACCACTGAACTATGCACCGCTGCCATAAGCAATTGTCACCTGCCTGATTGACAGTACCCGGCAAATCGGACACAGTGCACACTCTGTCCTTTGCCGGGTTTGAGAACGCATCTCGCTCCTTTTGATGAAATGAGTTCTACATGACTCCTGAATATCAGAATGCCGTCACATCAGCGCCCTTGATCACAGATGACTTTGACCTGCGCCACCTGCCCGCCGATTTTTATCAGAATCCCTATCCCTACTACCACGCCCTGCGTGAACAAACCCCGGTGCGCAAGATGCCCGATGGTTCTTACCTGCTAACACGCTATGCCGACCTGGTGCACGTGTATAAAGACGCCAGGACCTTCAGCTCGGACAAGAAGCTGGAATTCAAACCGCGCTTTGGTGATTCGCTGCTGTACCAACATCATACCAACAGCCTGGTCTTTAATGACCCGCCACTGCACACGCGGGTGCGTCGCCTCATCATGGGTGGCCTGACACCTGCCGCCATGGCCGATACCGAACCCGGCCTGATCAAACTGGTAGATGGCTTGCTGGACCAGATGGCAAGCAAAAGCGAAGTTGATCTGATCAGCGATTTTGCATCCGCCATACCGGTCGAGATCATCGGTAATTTGCTGGCAGTGCCGCATGCTGAACGTGAACCCCTACGTGCCTGGTCACTGGCGATCCTGGGTGCACTGGAACCCGCCATCTCGCCAGAATTTTTTTCCTATGCCAATCTATGTGTCGCTGAATTTTTAACTTATCTGAAACAACTGGTGGCACAGCGCCGGCTGCACCCGGGTGACCCCAAAACCGATATGCTGACACGCCTGATAGAAGGTGAAGCCAATGGTGAAAAACTGACTGAAACCGAACTCTTGCAAAATTGTATTTTCTTGCTGAATGCCGGACATGAAACCACCACCAACCTGATAGGCAATGGCCTGGTCGCCTTGCAGGAATGGCCCGATCAAAAAGCCCGCCTGATCGGCCAGCCGGAAATGATCAACAGCGCCATCGAAGAATTTTTGCGTTTTGAAAGTTCCAACCAGTTAGGCAATCGCATGACGACGGTGGATACGCAAATCGGCGACACCAATATTGCCGCTGGCAGCCGCATCAGCCTGTGCATAGCTGCGGCCAACCGTGACCCTTTGCAATTCCCTGATCCTGACCAACTCGACCTCAGCCGCAGCCCGAATCGCCACCTGGCTTTTGCTTCCGGCATACATCAATGTGCCGGCATGTTTTTGGCGCGGCTGGAAGGCAGGGTGGCCATTGCCCGCCTGCTGGCTCGCTTCCCGAATTATGCATTGAGCGCCACACCCGTCAGAGGTGGGCGCGCACGCTTTCGCGGCTTTTTATCTGTGCCTTGCAAGTTGTAAAATGACTATCGCAGCAAAACTCACAACAAAACTCACAACAAAAATACGGAGACAACATGAAAACAAAAACCACACTCAAAAAGACTGTGCTGGCACTTGCGGCAACGCTGCTCTGCAGCAGCTTTGGCGCACAGGCACAAATCAGGATAGGCGTGACCATTTCATCGACGGGACCAGCGGCCTCGCTGGGTATACCCGAAAAAAATGCGATTGCCATGCTGCCCAAAGAAATCGCTGGCAAGAAAGTCGAATACATCGTCCTTGACGATGCCTCTGACACCACGCAAACCGTGACCAATACCCGCAAGCTGATCTCGGAAGAAAAAGTCGATGCCATCATCGGTTCCACCACAACACCGAATTCGCTCGCCATGCTGGGTGTCATCGGCGAAGGCAAGACACCCGCCATCAGCCTGGCATCCAGCAACCGCATCATCGAACCCATGGACGCCAATCGTGCCTGGATGTTCAAGACCCCGCAGACCGATACCATGATGGCGATCGCCATTGCCGAAGACATGAGCAAGAAGGGCATCAAGACCATGGGCTTCATCGGTTTTTCTGATGCGCTGGGCGAAGCCTTCCTGGTCGAAGTGACGAAATATGCCGAACTGAAAAAGATCCGGGTGGTGGCCACAGAACGCTACAGCCGCAATGACAATAGCGTCGTCGGCCAGGTCTTGAAACTGATCTCCAGCAACCCGGATGCCATCGTCGTCGGTGCCTCTGGCACGCCTGCCGCCCTGCCACCTAAAACCCTGGCCGAACGCGGCTACAAGGGCCGCATCTATCATAACCACGGCGTCGCCAACAGCGACTTCCTGCGCGTCTGCGGTAAAGACTGCGATGCCACCTACCTGCCTACCGGCCCGGTCATGGTGGCCAGGCAACTGGCCGACAGCAGCCCCGTTAAAAAAGCCGCACTGGATTTTTCCAACAAATTTGAAGCCACCTATGGCGCAGGCAGCCTGGCCGCCTTCGCCTCTTACGCCTGGGATGCCGGTTTGCTGCTGCAACAGGCCATCCCCGTGGCCTTGAAGAAAGCCGCCCCCGGCACTGCCGAATTCCGCGCCGCCTTGCGTGACGCCCTCGAAGCCACCCAGGGTCTGGCCACCACCAATGGTGTCGTCAACATGAGCAAGACCGACCACCTGGGCCTGGACCAGAGAGCGCGCGTAATGGTGCAGATCAAAGCTGGCAAATGGGTGTATCAAGCTGAATAAGGCTTAGCAAGCAAGAACAGAATACCGTGCACTGCGCAACCATGCTGACTCATCTATAAGAAGTCTCTATGAAAACTGTTTTGACTATGCTGGCGCTGCTGGTCAGCTTCAGCTTCGCCACCCCGGCACAGGCCGCCGACACCTTCGATATCGCCATCACCGTGGACGACTTGCCGGCACACGGCAAGCTACCGCCTGGGATGACCAGGTCTGGCATTGCCGCATCGCATATCAAGACCTTCAAGGCACACGGCGTGCCGGAAGCCTTTGGCTTTGTGAATGCCGCTGGACTAGCTAATGATGCAGACAACGCGGCTGTGCTTGATAGCTGGCGGCAGGCTGGCTACCCACTGGGCAACCACACCTACAGTCACATGAACCTGGACCAGGCAAGCACACTGGAAGCCTGGCAGGCCGATGTGATCGCCGGCGAACCCGCGGTCGCAAGCAGGATGGAAGGGGTGTTCTGGCGTTACCTGCGCTTCCCCTACCTGTCCGTCGGTAGCGCCCGGCGCGACGATGCCTTCGCCTTCCTGCGCGATCGCGGCTATAAAATCGCCGACGTCAGCATCGGCTTCAGCGACTGGGACTATACCGATGCCTATGCACGCTGCGTAGGCAAGAATGATGTCGCCAGCATAGAGCGTATAAAAGCCCATTACCTGCAAGACGTCGATAGCGGCATCGCCAACATGAAAGAGAATTCCCGGCGCGTGTTCGGCCGCGTCATCCCGCAAGTGCTGCTAACCCATATCGGCGGCTGGAGCGCTGTCACGCTGCCCGACGTACTGACCCGGCTGGAAGCCGCCGGTGCCCGTTACGTGACACTGGCCCGGGCCCAGGCCGACCCCGCCTACGCGGAACCAGGCGGCGGCAGCCTGATCAGCCGCAGCGCGTGGAAAAACAATATCAAGCTTGTCGCCGATACATCCGGCGAGCCGGCGCTGGATCTCAAATCCATCTGCAAATAGACAGGCTATCAGGCACGCTATGCTGTTGATGATATTTTCATCAACACCAGCCCGGCTACGATAAGTACAGCAGCACAGACACGCGTGAAATTCAGTTGCTCACCCAAAAACGCAATGCCAGCGATGAACGTGCCAATGGCACCGATGCCGGTCCAGATGGTGTACGCCGTACCCAGCGGGAGGCTGCGCATCGACAGTGCCAGCAAGACAAAACTGACGATCATGCCAACGATAGTCACTGCAGAGGGAAGTAATTTTGTGAAGCCATCCGATTGCTTCATAGCGAAAGCCCAGACGACTTCAAAGAGCCCGGCAACGACCAATAATATCCAAGCCATGATGGCTCTCCTTGCAAAGAGCCGGGCCGTCCCGGACATTCATTCCCAAAGTGGGGAAGGTCGTTCCTTCTGGTGAAATCTGGATAGGTCAATACACCCTGATCCGATACGTAAACTACACCACCCTCAATAATGCGGCGGCCTTTCATCCACCACCGCAGTCCTCTGGCTGGCAGCCACGGCCACTTCACGCAGGCGAGCTGCCATCGCGGTACACAGTGCCTCCAGTTCATCAATTTTCTTTTGCTGTCTGTAGACCTGGGTATTCAGGGTATCGACCAGATCATCCTGACGTGTCAGGCGTATCTCCAGGTCGATCAATCGTTCTTCGGTTGCGGTGTGTGTCATGGCGCGGTTTTCCTTCAAAGTAGGCAGACAGTATGCCATACCAGTCTGGTATTATAGTGGACTGGTATGCTCCCCGCATGAGCCAACAAGGGGAAGTGGTATGCCCAGATAGACAACAGACCAAAAACCTGTTGACCCATGTCACCTGTGCTTGCATGCTATCGTCATGAATACAACACTCCGCCTCCTCACCTCACCCATGCTTCGCGGCCTGCTGGGCATGCTGATGTTGTGCGCCAGCGTCCAGGCAGCCGAAGTTAAAAAGCCGGCTGCAAAACCTGTCGTCATCGCTTATTACCTGCTGGAAAAAGACCAGATCAACAGCTATGCCGATGGCAAGATTGAATTTCCGGTATCTGCCATCACGCCAGAAAAGGCGCGCATGCTGACGCATATCAATTACTCTTTCCTGAATCTCAGCGAAGAAGGACAATGCACGCTGGAACAGGGCACCAATCCACAAATGGCGCGCAAGGTCTTTGATGAATTACAGGGCCTGAAAAAACACAATGCCGATTTACGCATCCTGTTTTCCATCGGTGGCTGGTCATACACCAATGATGACAGTGAAACGGTGGGGCGCTACCGCATTGCTGCTGCCAGCAGCAAGGCCAGGAAAAAAATGGCACAGTCCTGTATCGCCTTCATGCGTGAATATGGTTTCGATGGCATAGACATAGACTGGGAATATCCACGTGCAGAAGACAGCGCCAATTTTGTGGAATTGCTCAAGGAAATCCGCCAGCAACTGAAGCAGGAGAAGCGTACCGGCAAACCCGCGTATCAATTGACCATCGCTGCTGCCGGCGGTGCCTTCAATATGGCGCGCACCTACCAGTATTTGCCGCAGATCGCTGCCCAGCTCGATTACATCAATCTGATGACCTATGATTTGAATGGCCCGTGGGAACAACAAACCAATCACAATGCCCACCTGTATGGCAATGCCGGCGAACATATGTTTGAAAACCCCTTGCGCGAATTGCCCTTCAAACCGGCACCCGGCAAGAAAGTGCTGGAACAAGGCTTTTCCTCACCATTTGCACTGACCGTGGATGCGGCTGTCCAGCAGTACCTGCATGCCGGCGTACCTGCTGCTAAACTGGTGCTGGGCTTGCCATTCTATGGCCGCGCCTTCTTCCAGGTCGGGCCGGACCAGCAAGGCTTGCATCAGCCCCATGCGACCCCATCCGGTGACGAGTATGTTGGCGACCCTGGCTTGCTGATAGGCTGCGACGCCTGCACCGCGCGCAAAGACCCACGCATAGCCAGTTATGCCGAGATCAAGAAGCTGCTGTCATCCACATTGGGATACCGAAGCTATTTCGGTGCTGACACCAAAGTGCCGTGGATATATAACGCCGACAAGAAAATCTTCATCAGCTACGACAATGAAGAATCCTTTGCCTACAAAGTCACTTACCTGAAAAAATACGGGCTGGCCGGGGCCATGTTCTGGCATTTGGGACAGGACGATGAACAGGGCAGTCTCTTGCGTAGTTTATACCAGCACCTGAATCCCGAAACCAGCCTGCAGGGTGGAGTGCGGTATATTTCAAAATAGCTGGAAGAATCAGATTACAACCAAAAAAACACTTCCCTCTGGATTAAGTATTTGAAAATATAATTTTCAGAACCCTGTTTCCGAACTGACGTTTGCACAATCCAATACTATTTTCTTTATATTTTATTCCACGGATCTGTCTTGATTTTTTTTGTCAGGCACAGCCGTAAAGTCCAGTTCGAGCGGTTCGCTTGAAAGTTTGAGAACCGGACTGACTCTTTTTCCCTAACCACAAGTCATATCCCCAAACTTCATTACCGGTCCAACTGACAATAATATCCAATAAACCATCACCGTTCAAATCACCTGCCCATACCGGCGTATATTGATAGTCGGGTGAACCCCCAAGATTTTTCGGTAGGGATATATTTTTTTGTTTCATAAAACTGCTGCCACCGTCATCAAGCGATGATGTCAGTTTCACTACTCCATCAAAGATATAAAATTCACCAATACCACCCCACTCTAGCCAATTCCATGACTTACCAGCAAAACTGATTTTTCGCTCCGAATAAAATTTCGCGCTGTGCGGCAACAGTCGAATGGAGGCAGGCACAACGGTACCAACATTGACGCCGGCATTAGCTTCTATAAAAAATAGCGCCTTGCCAGAACGGGGTATCAATTTCCCAGATTTCAGAAATCTGGTTTCAACTATTTTGGGTGACAAAGAATCAACCAATGCATACCAGTCGGCATTAGCTTCTATAAAATATTGCGCCTTGTCAGAACGGGGCATCAATTTCTCAGATTTTAGAGATCTGGTTTCAACTATTTTGGGTGACGAAGAGTCAACCAATGCATACCATTTCTTGCTTCGATCAGCCTGATAATCGTAAACGGCCTCTTCTGGCTTTTCTGAACAACCCATTACTGCGCCTGGTGCAAATATTTTTGCCCCAAAACAGACCGTGTGAGTAAAAACCATACTTGCCGCAGCAACGATATAACGCCATTGTTTTTTCATGATGACATCATACCGTACATAAAAATTCTTGGACAAACCTTGCTGCATCTTGGTGCTTGTCAGAAATATCCCGAGTATCACTATTCGTGTTCGTATGCGGTACGGACCGTTCTCTATACCCTATTTCGACCTGGCAGCAATCCGGAACCCTACCGAATGATAAGCACCCGCTGCGCTGCGTCCTTCACCGCGCCCGGTGGATTTGCCACTGTTTGAAGTCGCGTACCATGAGCCACCCTTGACCACGTTAACACTGGTACCTGCCTCAGCACCGTTGGATGCCAGGTTCAGGGTGTTGGTCCATTCATAGGCATTCCCGGCCATGTCATAACAACCGCACCAGCTTTTGCCGCCTTCATAGGTACCTGCCGGGGTGGTATATCCACCATACAGGTTCACCAGCGCGCGGAATTGATCGGTGTTGGCAAAATCTGCCCAGGTGCTATTTGCCGACGAATCATATTGCCAGCCGGTGACGCCACCGCTGGTACTCATGCTCAAGACTTTGCTCAGCAAGGCCGTGTCATTCGTCAACGCCGTACTGCCATCATTGAGTGTCGTCACCACGCTGTCGTTGTAGTAACTGACGGTGGCAAAGGCGCTTGAATTCAACACATACTGGCTGCAGACCGCATTGCAGTTATACACCGTCGACAAGGCACCGGTACTGCTGTTGTAGGTGATGTTGGCATTGGCACCCCAGGGGAAACTGTAACTCGTATTATTACCCAGCGCAGCGTATTCCCATTCCCCTTCGGTAGGCACATAGAAATGATAGCCGGGTATCTGGGTTTCCAGCCATGCGCAGTAAGCATTTGCTGCCGTCAGCGACACAAACAATACTGGATGCTGTTCCTTGCCTGCCGGGTAGCTGCCGCCATACCAGTATTGGCCAGCGGTCTTCGCCGTGCTGGGATAATAGCTGCTGCCCTGGGCATTGCAGAATGCCTTCCAGTTGGCATTGCTGACCAGATATTTCCCCATCAGGTAAGGCCTGAGTATGGCAATGCTGCTGGTGTCGCTCATCACGCCGGTCACCGGGTCAGTGGTCGAACTGGTGGTGGACGTGTGAAAGTTATAGGCAACCGTGCCGGCCGCAATCACGGTGACAAATTCGGCCAAGGTAGGCAGGCTGGCCGTCGTGCTGGTGCCCGCCGTACGCCAGCTCCAGGGATCGGTTGTGATGCTGGATGTGCTGGTTGAGCCGGTGGTGGTACCTGTCGTAGTACCAGTGGTAGTACCCGTTGTTGTGCCGGTCGTGGTGCCAGTGGTTGTGCCCGTCGTGGTGCTTGAAGTAGCGGCAGCGCTGCTGGCCGAACCACCGCCACAGGCAGTCAGCAATTCAGCCGGGGTCAGCATGCCCAGGGCCATCCATAGCAAGCGGCGACGTGATTCCATGGCGGTCGATGTGCGAGAAACTGCTAGTGGTTTGTGCATGTTTTTTCCCCTTCGTGCTTATCGTTTTTTTACCCAGTAGTCATGCAGACGGCGCGCAAAAAACAGCGCAACATGAACTGGAATTGGATGTAAATACTATCCCTTTGTAAAACCGCGGCGGCGGGATTTACCCAGATTTACATATGTTACGGCAAGCAAAAGAGCAAAAGGCCAGGCTAACCCCTGTTTACGATCTGTAGCGAGCGAACGTGCGTGTATCAGCGGGGTCAGGGTAACAAAATCGCAGCGAAAAAAGCGGAATGTACTCTAAGACCATGCGCATTTTGAGCAGCGCATGCGCCCCGCGTGGACTAAGATTGCGCCCGCGCTTAAGATCGTAAACAGGTGCTAAGGTAGAGAGCTATCGACCTCTTTCAGGAATTTATCCACTGCAGCCGTATAGGCATTCTCCAGCCCCAGGTTTTTATTGATATCGGCGTGGCTCAGGCCTTGCGGCAGCGTCTGGGCCAGCATGCCCAGGGATTTGGCCTTGCTGACAAAGGCTTCAGCCTGCAAGCAGGGTTTGTCCGGTCTTTGTGAAGAACAGACGGCCAGGAAAGGCGCAGCGGCTTGCTTCAGCAACAGGCTGGGTGAAACTGCTTGCCAATAGGCAGGGTCGCTGCCAAAGGCGTCGTCATAAAAGCGGTAATGCTTTTGTTCCATGATCTGCTTGATGTTATAGGCAGCACTATCGAGGGAAATCGTGGCCAGCCAGGGACCGGCACCCGCTTTGCTGGCAATTGCAGGATTACTGGCCAGCACCGATACCAGATGCGCTCCGGCAGAATGCCCCATGAGAATGAATTTGCTGCGGCTGCCACCCCATTCTGCTGCCCGCCCCTGCGCCATGGCCAGGGCGCGGGCCACATCATCGGCCTGTTCCAGCGGCTTGGTATCTGGCAGCATGCGGTAATTGATGGCGATAAACACATAGGCTTTCGGCAACCAGTGCGCCGCCTTGTTTTCAACCACCCCGCGTGCAGTCTTGTTGCCCACCTTCCAGGCACCACCATGCACCATCACTATGACCGGCATGCCCGGGTGAGCAATCACTGCGGCTGGCAGGTACACATCCACTGTCTGCCGCTGGTCGCTGCCATAGGCAATATCACGCAGGACCCGGGTGCCCGGTGGCAAGCCAGCAACACTGGTGTTTGTTGTATCGGCGTCACTCATCTCATTCTGGCCACCGTCAGACTTGGCATTCTGGGCGACTTTCTGTTCTTGTTTCTCTTGCCGCCGCTCCATGATTTTGTCACGCAGGCTAGCAGCTGCGGCAGGCACAGCGCTGAGACCCATGGCGGCGTAAACCGCCATTAACAGCAGCTTTTTCTGATGATGGGTAAATACCTTGAGAAATAAGGGCATTTTTGGAACTCCCTGAATATTCAGACTGACATGGAAGGATGAAAAGCTTAATCTTATGGAAGATGCCAAAGTTTGTCCCTGTTGCGTATGCAACAAAATGTATGTAAACACATGAATGTTTACCAAAAGAAACATGTAAGATAGATGCCGCAGTCCCATATACAGGCACACACATATAAGCACACGGTCGGCACCACGCCCGGATAGGAGAATTTCAGACATGTTCAAGCCCTGCCTCTTGGCCAAGGAAAGTCACCGCGCTATCGCCCGCGGTCAGGAGCTTGCATCATGCTAGGGCTGGCTATGGTCAAACGCCTGTTTGGCCTGACAGCGGGTTCTGGCAGGGTACCTGGCAAGGGCGAAGCCCGGCATGCCGGAGCGTTTGCCTTAGGCGCTGCGGCCAGGATGGACGCTGCCGCAGAAGACGCCCTCGATGATCTGGACTGGAAACCGGCATTTGATGTCGATTCGCGCTTTTTTCCGTGGCTGCTGGGTGAATACGGCAAGCAATTCGGACACGAGCTGGAAAAACCCCTCCTGATGTCGCTGGAAAGAGTATGCCAGTCTGAATTTGCCGGTTCCAGCCTGATCCCACGTGTGCCCAGTGTCTTGCCGCAATTACTGAAAAGCCTGCGCGATGAAAATGTGTCCGGTGATGAACTGGCCAGGCATATTGCCAAAGACGTGTCGCTGGTCGCCGAACTGATCACCGAAGTCAACAGTTCCTATTACAGCCCCAGCGACAAGATCAGCAGTCTCGACAATGCGATACGCCTGCTGGGCATCAATGGCCTGCGCATGCTGGTGGCACGCTCGGCTTTCCGGCCACTGATACAACTGCAGTCTGGCCTGTTGACCAAACACGTGGCCCCGGCTGTCTGGCAGCAATCCGAGTATTGTGCACTGGCCTGCCGCCTGCTGGCGCAGGAAAGACAGCTGGATAGTTTTCACGCCTATCTGGCCGGCTTGCTGCAAAATGTGGGCTTGATCATTGCCTTTCGCACCATGGACCAAAGCATGAAGTATCAGCGCATGCCACTGTCCACAGAATTCAGACTACGCTTTTTGCACATGGCACAATCGCTGTCTTTCCGCATGGCCCAGCAATGGGATTTCCCCGATGCCGTGGTGGCAGCCCTGCAAGCGCAGACCAATGCCGACAGCACCTGCCTGCGAGGCCTGGGCCTGGTCGTCAGACAGGCGAGCGACCTCAGCAAGATACGCCTGCTGGTGAATAATGGCGTCGTCAACCAGCAAGACAAGGAATTGCAATGGGCGGCCGCCAGCCACATACAAGGCTGTTTTGCAGCATTGCGATTGCAGCAGCGAGATGACGGGACTGCGTGACAAGACTGCACGACGGCGCGACTTGAATTTCGCAAACCCATTTTCAAAACAAATATCTCCGTTATCCCCGTTTACCGGCATCGAAGAACTTTGTTTTAAAAACGGGCCACTACATCACAAAAACAGCGCGGGTCCGGTTCGGCTCATCTGCATCATGCAGCACATCTTTCCAGTACAGGAAACGCATACCTGTCAGCCTTGAACATGACGACGGGCTGGAGTTTTTTCAGCCAGTTGTGAACGTTCAAACTGGTCTTCTCTGTCCATTGCCATTTTCTGTTCTGCAGTCAATCTTTTGGCGCTGATCATTACAACATGAGCAGGATCTTGCGCCGTATCAAAAGCGATTTTCTGTTCTTCACTCATGCGTTTTGCAACGATGGTGACGCTTTGCAAGGCAGCGTTGTCTTGTGCCTGCACCTGGGTGAATGCAGAGCCGATTGCCAGTACGCCAGTGATCAGTGCGGTAGACATAATCAAGCCGTTTTTCATTGTGTTTGTGATGGTGTTTTTCATTTCGTTTGCCTCTTCAGTGGTTGGTTGATGTGTGTACTGTAGAGCTTGCCTTGTCAATCTGCGAGGCCCATGCGACGAAATGCAGAAATCAGAGATTGAAGTGCAAAAAAAGCATCCCAAAGTATTTTTCAGCGCACAGGAAATTCGGAAAAAACCGCTGATATCAGACCCACAGAAACCAAAACCGGGCGGTACAGTCAGGAACCGGCGCCTACAAAAATGTCGTAACCCTGCCTGCTGCAAGCAATCATTATCTGTATCACGGACCAGACTGAAGGCCGCACTGGCAGCAGCGTCAACCATCACTAGTGGGAATGTTAAATCAATATACCATTCACAATTCAAATAACAGACATCCAAATAAGTGATTGGATTGGCAATTATTACTCTTTTATGATGACACTGTATTCATTTTCATAAGAACCTGTTTTCGATCTGTAGCGAGCGAGCGTCAGCGGGGTGAAGAGCCGCGCAAAAAGCGGAATGTACTTAAGTACATGAGCATTTTGAGCAGCACATGAGCCCCGATCACGCTCGCGCAGTAAGATCGCAAACAGGTTCTAAGGAAACACATCATGTTGACCATCCTTGTCTTTGCTCAATTAATCGCCACCATCGTCATGCTGACTGTCGCTCTGACAGACTGATCTCTGCTGCACTTGAATTATCTCCGGCAGACCATTTTTATTGGTGTTACCCCTCCGGCATCAATAGTCCGCCAGGCGACAGCACAGGCTGCCTGCTAGGCTACTGAGACACAGGCACGGGCTGTACTACAGCGTACAATAGCGCTTTTAGTTGCTGCGCCTTCTGTATCATGACCATCCTGCTCACCACCCTGAATGCCCGCTACGCCCACGCGTCACTGGGCTTGCGCTATCTGCTCGCCAACATGGGTGACTTGCAGCCCATCACCCAGATACAGGAATTTGTCATAGGCGCACGCAGCACGGATGTCGTCGAAAAAATCCTGGCACACCGCCAGCCCGGCAAAAAATTCATCGTCGGCTTTGGTGTGTATATCTGGAACGTGGTCGAGACCACCCAGATTGTCGCCGTACTGAAGCGTGTAGCCCCTGATGTTGCGGTCGTGCTGGGTGGCCCCGAAGTGTCGTATGAAACCACCGAACAAGACATCGTCCGGCTGGCAGATTACGTCATCACCGGCTGGGGCGATGTCAGCTTCCCTTCACTGTGTCAGCAAATCCTGGCCGGTCCCAAACCGCTGATGAAAGTACATGCTGGCCTGCAACCGCCCATGGCCGACATACAACTGCCTTACCGTCTGTATAGCGACCAGGATATCCGTCATCGCACCCTGTACGTCGAAGCCTCGCGCGGTTGCCCGTTCAAATGCGAATTCTGCCTGTCAGCACTGGACAAGACCGCCTGGCCCTTTGATATCGACCTGTTTTTGCAAGAGATGGAAAGCCTGTACCAGCGCGGTGCACGCCTGTTTAAATTCGTTGACCGCACCTTCAACCTGAACATCAAGACCAGCCTGAAGATCATGCAATTCTTCCTCGACAAGCTGGAAGCAGCACCGCATGATCCGGTGTTTGCCCATTTTGAAGTCGTGCCCGATCATTTGCCGGACGCATTGAAGGAAGGCATACAGAAATTCCCCGAAGGCAGCCTGCAATTCGAAATCGGCATACAGAGTTTCAACCCCGAAGTGCAAGCCCTGATCAGCCGCAAACAGAACAATGAAAAAGCTGCCGAGAACATACGCTGGCTGTGCCAGCATTCGCACGCGCATCTGCATGTTGACCTGATTGCCGGCCTGCCTGGCGAAAGCATGGAAAGCTTTGCCCAGGGCTTTAACCGTTTGGTGGATCTTGGCCCGCACGAAATACAATTCGGTATCCTGAAACGCCTGCGTGGCACACCCATCATCCGCCATACCGAAGCCTTTGAACTGGCCTTTGATCCGCAACCGCCGTACACCATCCTGGCGAATAAAAACATCCCCTTTGCCGACATGCAAAGACTGGTGCGCTTCGCCCGCTACTGGGACATGATCGCCAATTCGGGCCGGTTTTCACATACTCTGCCACAGATACTGGCAGATGCCCCGTTTGAACATTTCATGGCCCTGTCCGACTGGCTGTATGCCAACACCGACGCCACCCACCGCATCGCCCTCGACCGCCTGGCAAGCCTGGTCAGCAAATGGATGCAAGAAGTACGCGGCATCAGTGCAGAAGCCATGCAGGCAGCCATCTCCAGCGACTACGCCGGACAAGCCATGCACAAGCAGGGCAGCAATAAAACCGATGCATCAGCACCAGTCAGGCAGTCAAAGAAAGACGCGGGGAAAGAAGCCGCACGCGCACTGCCGCAAAGACAGGCACGGCATCTGGCTGCCTGATCATCGAAATCAGGTCTGATGAATAGCACACCGCAATTTTGGTGAGCCAACACTCACCATCAGCTACAGTGGGAACTTAAAGAATGTGCAGACACCATGCGCAAAGCAAAAATCATTGATGCAGACACTACAGCAGCGGGTTGACCAATTCGAATGCATACTCAGAAAGCACTTCTCCTGAGAAAACACCTGTTACTGCCATATCAAATCTCTCTTTGAATGCATACATATCGTCAGTACTCAAGTTGACGATTTTAAAAACATCATTCTTATTAAAATGTGCAGCGAATAAACGATCAACATTCGACTGTAGCCTGACTATTGCCGAGGCAAATTCTTTATCAACTGAATTCAAGTTTTTCAATTTATTTGCGGCCAGCACAAGATCCTTATTCAGCAACCAGAACGCGTCTTTATCCCATATCCCATATTCAGATAGCTGCTCATAAAAACTGCCTGCCCAATTTGCATTGCCGGGCAGGTTGCGGGAAATATTTTCAAACATCGAAACTTGCACATGAACTTTCTATTTTTGACAATCGTTGACCAAGGTCTCATTTATCCCGCAACAGCAAGCGATTGATTTCACCTGATTTTCTTCCTGCCAGTATGGCCAGGTTCAGTTTCTGTATCCACGCGTCATACTGGGGCGACATGGCAGCGAAATGCAGGTCGTCTATTAGCAGCGGTTTCGGCAATACCTTGAAACTCTGTTCGATGGCTGTTTCCACCTGGCTGGTTTCATTGCGCAACAGGCGTATCAACAACTGTTCCACTTGTTCAGGTTGTGAGCGGCGGTCGCCAAAGACCATGACATCCATTCTTTTGTTCAGCAGTTTTTTCAGGCGGGCACCATGCGAGCTGACATCTTCTTCCACCTGAAACAGGACATTGCGCAGGCTGTCAAATTCATCGCCATAGCTGGCACCCCGGACCACGCCCACGGTCTTGCCTCTGAGGTCTTGCATATTGTTGAAGACGAAGCTGGCGTCACTGCGTGTGACAAGCCAGACATAATTGGCATAGATGGCTTCAGAAAAATGAAAAATCGCCAGGCGCTCGCGATTTTTGGACAAACCGAATACGATACCTTCACCGTTCCTGGCATTGTTCAACAGACGTATCCAGGGATAGCGGCGAATCTCGAAACGCACCCGCAATTCACGTTCAAAATAATTGAGCACCTGGCGGATTTCTTCGCGTATCGGTACCAGATCACCGTCTTCATTACGCAATTCCCTGATCAGCAAGACCAGCGGCTTAGCCTGTTTAGCCGACTTGTCTGTTTCTGTCGCCCGCAAGGCAGATGTCGGCAGCAGGGACAGGAACAGAAAGGTAGGAAGCAGCAGCAACATATACCTGAACGCAGCGCGGTAACACCGGCGAAAACCGCTTGATGATGTCGACCTGCGCATAATCACCTCGCTTTGTTGCTGGCCCTGTTTTCAGGCAAATTTTTCCAGCAGGGAAGCAAGGCGGCGGGTACTGGCGATGGCTTCTTCCGTGGTTTCAGCTTTTTCTGCATGGGTAACCACGGCACTGGTAAGGAAGGTCACGAACGAACGGTCCAGTGCCTTGCGTGCTGCCGACATTTGCTGGGCCACTGCTTCACAATCCGCCGGTACGGCTGCCTTGGCGATCAGTTTTTGCACACCACGCAACTGGCCTTCGACGCGCGCCAGCCGGTGCAACAAATCTTTCTTTTGCTGATCATTCAAGGCCGTACCCTGGACTATTTTCAGTGGGGGCGTATCTGCCACGATCATGCTCCTTCGCTATAGTTGATGTCCAAAACGACAGAGTTTTGCATACTCCACTGAGTATCGTAACACCAATCAGGCATGGCGCGGAAACCGGATATGCACGCGCAAGCCATGGGCAGCGGTTTTATCGTTGCTGGTATCAGACGTGTCGCCGGCATTGGACTCAGCATAGGCCTCATTCTCAATCTCAGCATCAGCAGCCTTGCCTGCATCGCCCAGCACGATGTCGCCCCCATGCAGCTTGACAATGTCATAGACGATGCATAAACCCAGGCCGGTGCCCCCCGGGTTCAGTACGCTGCTGCTGGCTGCGCGGTAAAAGGGTTCAAACACTTTTTCGCGTTCGGCTGCGGGTATGCCGGGCCCGCTGTCTTCAATTTCTATCATTGCCTGTTCATCCTGCCTATACACGCTGAGGACGATGCGCCCCTGCTCCGGGGTATAGCGGATGGCATTGTCGAGCAGGTTGCTGAGCATCTCATGCAGCAGCAAGACCTGGCCCCTGAAAGGCACGTCATCATCCGCCTCCAGCGCCAGGTCGATCTGCTTGCGCACGGCGGGCATGGCCAGTTCCAGGCAAACCTGGCGTGCCAGTTGGTTGAGTGACAAGTCTTCCATTTCGGCGGCCGCCGCCCCATGGCCTGTACGCGCCAGCGTTAGCAGGCGGTTTGCCAGGTGGACCGTGGCATCGGTGGTCTGGGCGATACTTTGCACGATCTGGCGCATGGCGACCGGGTCATCCTCGCGCAAGGCCAGTTCAGCCTGGGTTTTCAGGACAGTGAGCGGGGTACGCAACTGGTGCGAGGCATCGGCGATGAAACGCTTCTGGCCATTGATCAGGGTTTGCAAGCGCGCCATATAGCCATTCATGGCATTCACCAGAGGGCGGATTTCCTTGTGCACCAGGCTAGGGTCAAAATCCGACAGATCGGTAGGCTCGCGTGCTTCTACATCGGCACGCAACTGCATGATCGGTGCCAGCACGAAACGCAGAGCAACCCATACCATCAGCGCCACGGCCAGCACCAGCGTGGCCTGGCGCAGCAGGGTGTCGATCAATATCTTGCGTGACAGGCCACGGCGGGCATCCAGGGTTTCGCCGACTTCGATCAGGGCAATGCCGCGCATCTGGTCGTCATACACGGGCTGGTGCAGGGCGGCGATGCGCACTGCCTGGTCCTGGTAATCGGCATGAAAAAAATGTACCAGCGCCGGATAGATTTCCGAGCGCGGTACATTCTTGGGCAGGTCAGGCAAATCTTCATAGCCGGATACAAACTCACCATTGACACCGGTGACCTTGTAATACAGACGCCCCAGGGTATCGGTTTCAAAACTGTCGAGTGCCACATAGGGCACGTTGGCGACGACCTTGCCATCCACGATCTCGACTCTTTCTGCCAATGCCCGGGCGGAAGACAGCAGCGAACGGTCATACGCCAGATCGGCCGCGTCCAGCGCATTGCGGTACACAGAAAAAGCATTCAGGGCGACCAGCAACACCAGGGGAATCAACAGCCAGCGTAAAAACTGGCCGCGCAGGCTACCAAGGCGTTCTGGCGCTGACATCAGCGCGCTTCCAGCAAATAGCCTATGCCACGCAAGGTCACGATCACCACCTTACCGGCACTGACACCGTCGAGTTTCTTGCGCAGGCGGTGGATATAGATTTCTATGGCATCCAGATTTGCATCATCATCCAGGGCAAACACTTCATCAAACAGCTTGTCCTTGGATACCGCCTGGCCGGGGCGACTGATCAGGGCTTCCAACACTGCGTATTCACGCGGCGTCAGTGACAGGGGCTGGCTGTCATAATGAAACTGGCGGGTGACGGTATCAAAACTCAGGGCACCGCAAGTCAGGGTCACGGCTTCATTGCCCTGGGCGCGGCGCAGCAGGGCCTTGACCCGCGCTTCCAGTTCGGCCAGCTCAAAGGGTTTGGGCAGATAATCATCGGCACCGGAATTCAACCCATGTACGCGGTCATTCAAGCCACCTCGCGCTGTCAGTATCAGCACCGGTGCCTTGCTGCCGCGTGCGCGCATGCGCTTCAATACTTCCAGCCCATCCATTTTCGGCAGGCTGAGGTCGAGGATCACCAGTGCATATTCCTGGGTATGCAGCAAGGCGTCGGCGTCGGCACCATTCTGCGCAGTCTCCACCGTCAGATGGGCATCGCGCAAGGCCTTGGCCAGCCAGTGGGACAACTCAATATGATCTTCAACCAACAGGATGCGCATAATTTACCATTGTTATCGATGCCGCCAGATTGCGCGGCCAATCAGGAAAACCCGATTGCCGGGTAGCGTGCTTGCCATGCTTGTACCTTTGCTTGCACTTGCCGATATTGTATATCTGCCTGCCTATGTTAACTGGTTTGTCGCCGGACCGGTGATGTTGCTGTTGTCACCAAACACCTCCGCATTTGCTTGCGACCTCTCATTTCTTGTTAAAAAGAAATTCCTGCAGCCCGAAATTATTGCAAGCGAAGTGAAAGCTCTAGCGCTTTAAGCTGCGCCATAAAACTGGATTACAAAAATAACGGAGACTGTCATGACGCAATTACGCCTGGGGTTCACCCTGCTGGTTTGCCTGTTCCTGCACGCTACCGCCTGGGCAGAAGGGAAAATCCTGCTGGGACAATCGGTGGAATTGTCGGGGCAGGCCACCGGCAAGGAAAACCGCGAAGGTGCGCTGCTGTATTTCGACTGGCTCAACAAGCAGGGTGGTGTGAACGGCAAAAGCATAGAGTTGATCAGCTATGATGACCAGCGCGACCCTGCCAAAACCAAAGAAAACACCCTGAAACTGATCAATGACGATCATGTCATCGCCCTGTTTGGCTACCGCAGCACGCCCACCATAGAAGCCGTACTGCCGCTACTGGAAAAATACAGGATTCCACTGATTGCGCCATTTTCCGGCGCGCTGAGTCTGCATCAGCCGCTACAGCCGTATGTCTTCAATCTGCGTGCCAGCTACCGCGACGAAGCCGCCAAAATGGTGGATTCACTGGCGGACCTGCAGATCCGCCAGATCGCCATCCTGCATCAGGATGACAGTTTTGGCAAAGATGGCCTGAATGGCTTTGTCAACAAACTGGGCGAACGCAAGCTGCAAGCCGCTGTCATCGCCAAATATGACAGGAAAGACATGAAGCTGGATGCAGCGGTTGCGCAGATCGCCGCCACCACGCCACAGGCCGTATTGATGGCCTGTACGCCTTCAGCCTGTGCCGACTTTATCAGGCAAATGCAGAAAACCGGACAGAAACCACGTTTTTTAATGCTGTCGAATGTCAATTCCGATGAATTTTTCAAATCTTTGGGTGACAATGGGCGCGGTATAGGCGTCATGCAGGTGATGCCTTATCCGCGTGATTTTGGCATTCCTGTGGTGCGTGAACTGCAAAAAGTCTTGAAATCCATTAAAAACCCGCCGCCCTTGTCCTATGCTGTACTCGAAGGCTTTGTTGCTGCAAAATTAATGGCGGAAGCGCTACGTCGTGCCGGCAACCGTCCTGATACGCAAAAGCTGTCGCAGGCACTGGAAAACATGCGCCAGGTTGATCTGGGTGGTGTGCAGGTCAGCTACAGTGCCAAAGATCACGATGGCTCGCATTTCGTGGAACTGACCATCGTAGGGAAAAACGGCGCGATTTTGCGCTGAATATTGAGTTGACTATTGCGCTGAATATTGTGCTGAAACCACACCGTAACAGGTGAAAGCGTACTGAAAGATTCATTTCGGTATGATCCATGCAATCAATCAAACATGGTCTTATCATGCAACTGCGGCGCATACCTCTGGCACTGATACTGGCAAGCCTGCTTGTCAGTCTTCCCGTTGCCGCTGCACGCTCAGCGGGCAAGCAGGCCAGCGCTGAACAGGCCATATGCCTGGTGCCGGCCAAACCCGGTGGCGGCATGGACCTGACCTGCAAGCTGGCGCAGACGGCATCTGCCGACCATCAGATGCAGATCAATTATTTGCCCGGTGGCGTCGGTGCCATCGCCTGGACCACCATCATTTCGCAAAGAAAAGCCGAAGCCAATACCCTGGTTGCCTATTCCGGCGGTTCGCTGTTGAACCTGGCCGAAGGCAAATTCGGTAAATCAGACGCCAGCAATGTGCGCTGGGTCGCCGCCATAGGCACCGACTACGGCATGATCGCGGTACGCACGGACTCCCCCTACAAAAACCTGCGTGATCTGATGGATGCCATCAAGAACAAGCCTTCCCAGATCGCCATCGGTGCCGGTGGCACCGTCGGTAGCCAGGATTGGCTGAAGATGGCACAAATCGGCAAACAGGTAGGCATCGATTCAAAAACCATGCGCCTGGTCGCCTTTGAAGGTGGCGGTGAATCGTTTACTGCCTTGCTGGCTGACCATGTGCAGGCAGTCTCCGGCGATGCCTCCGAAGCCAGCCTGCATGCGCGGGATGGCAAGATACGGGTGCTGGCGATCTTGTCCGATGCGCGCCTGTCCGGCCCGCTGGCGAATGTACCCACCGCCCGCGAGCAGGGCTTCGATGTCACCTGGCCGATTATTCGCG
This sequence comes from Undibacterium sp. Di26W, assembly GCF_049340265.1. NCBI lineage: Bacteria > Pseudomonadati > Pseudomonadota > Betaproteobacteria > Burkholderiales > Oxalobacteraceae > Undibacterium > Undibacterium sp. Di26W. The sequence goes on along the minus strand of NZ_JBMPOR010000015.1, from coordinate 51,224 downwards.
GCCTGTATATGGGCCCGCAGGTCAGCGATGCAGACTACCAGAAATGGGTCACGCATTTCCAGCAAGCCATGAATACACCTGCATTTGAAGAACAAAGAAAAATCCACGGCCTGTTCCCCTTCGCCATGACCGGCAAGGAACTGACCGAATACATCAACAAGGCGGTCGGCAATTACCGCCTGCAGGCAAAAGAATTTGGCATGGTGCGATAAAACAAGGATTGCAACATGACGACAAATAATCAGGCAGTATCTAACCTGGACAAATTCCAGATCAATTTCAGATCAATTTCAGACCGATTTCAGACCGATTTCAGACCAATAACAGGAGAAGACAAATGAAAGCAACAAACTACTTCGTCAAGAGCATGGCAGCCCTGGCGGTTGGCGGCATCATGATGCTGAACGCCCAGGCCCAGGCGCCGGCTGGCTACCCGGCCGACTATAGCAAGATCGTTGACGGTGCCAAAAAAGAAGGCAAGCTGGTCATCTATAGCGCCACCGATACCAAGGCCGTGGAACCGCTGATCAAGGATTTCCGCACTATGTATCCGGATGTACAGGTCGAATACAATGACATGAATTCCACCGAAGTCTACAACCGCTATATTTCTGAAATGGCTGCTGGCGGTAATAGCGCCGACCTGATGTGGTCATCTGCCATGGATTTGCAAACCAAGCTGGTCTCCGACGGCTATGGCCTGGTATATGCATCGCCAGAAATCAGCGGCATACCGCAATGGGCGATCTGGAATAATTCTGCTTACGGCACCACCTTTGAACCAGCAGTTTTTGTCTACAACAAACGCCTGGTGACAGCAGATGAAGTGCCAAAGACCCATGCCGAATTTGCCAAGCTCATCAACAGCAAGCTGGATAAATTCAAGAACAAGGTCACCACTTACGACATCGAAAAATCTGGCGTAGGCTTCATGTTCATTACCCAGGACAGCCGTGAAAACAAGGAATTCTGGGAATTGGCCAAGGCTTTCGGCAATGTCGCCGTGCGCGTGCAATCATCTACCGGCACCATGCTGGAACGCATTTCTTCCGGCGAAAACCTGCTCGGCTATAACATCCTTGGTTCGTATGCATTGGTACGTGCTGCCAAAGACCCGTCCATAGGTGTACAGATCCCTAAAGATTACACCCTGGTGCTGTCCCGCGTGATGTTCATCAGCAAAGCCGCCAAGCATCCGAATGCGGCCAAACTGTGGCTCGATTACACCCTGTCCAAACGTGGCCAGACCATGATCGCGAATGAAGCCAGGCTGTACGCGATACGTGCCGACGTCAAGGGTGAAACCACCTATTCCGACCTGGCCAAACTGATCGGTATCGGCCTCAAGCCTTTGCCTGTCAACCCGATGTTGCTGCAATATCTGGATCAAAATAAACGTCTCGCTTTCCTCAAGCAGTGGAAAGAAACTGCAGGCAAAAAATAAAGCTAAGGCACGGTGCATGCTTGCAGTTGCACCGTGCCAGCCGGTTCTTCCTGTGGGTCTTTTTTCCACACTGTCTTTTTGCAATCCGACTGAATCTCAACCCTTGATATTGGGCCAAGCATGAGCACCCTGAGTCTACCTCCGCGTGGCAGATGGTCACAACTGAACTGGCCGCGTGGCCTGGTTGTGACGCTGACACTGCTGGCGATTTTTACGCCATTGTCACTGATACTGTTCCAGAGTTTTTTGAACGCCCCTTTCTTTTCACCGGTAAAAGAACTGGGCCTGGATTCCTATCGTTTCATTTTTGATGATCCTGACTTTCGCCAGGCATTCTGGAATGGCCTGATCCTGGCCTCTGGCCTGGCAGGTATCGCCGTCCCGCTCGGTGCTTTGCTGGCCTTTCTGATGATACGCACCGACCTGCCGGGACGCAGCTGGATAGAACCCATGCTGCTGGTACCGATTTTTGTGTCACCCATGGTGATGGGTTTCGGCTACGTGGTGTCGATGGGGCCGGTTGGTTTCTATACCTTGTGGGTCAAGCAGTTGACCGGTGTTGAACCGTGGAATATCTATTCCTTCTTCAGCATCGTCATGATTGCCGGCCTGACCCACGTGCCACACGTCTACCTGTATTCATCCGCCGCGCTGAAAAGCCTGGGTTCGGATGTGGAAGAAGCAGCACGGGTCGCCGGTGCCTCACCTTTCCAGGTGGCGCTGCACGTCTCCCTGCCGATGATTATGCCAGCGCTGGCCTTTGCTGCTGTGCTGGTATTTTTCCTCGGCTTTGAAGTCTTCGGCCTGGTACTGGTGCTGGGTGATCCGGAAGGCCATCTGGTGCTGGCAACTTATCTGTACAAGCTGACCAACAAGCTGGGTACGCCTTCGTATCACCTGATGGCAGCAGCAGCAGTCTGCCTGGTCGCGGTCACCATGCCATTGGTCATGGTGCAGCGCTGGTTGCTGAAATCGGCCAACAAATATGTATCGATCAAGGGCAAGGGTTCACGCCAGAAACCGCTGCCACTGGGTAAATGGAAATGGCTGGCCTTTGCCGTGCTGGCCGCCTGGCTGATTTTTACTATCGTCTTGCCACTGTCCGGCATCATCCTGCGCGCCTTTGTTTCTTACTGGGGTGAAGGGGTGAAACTGGCAGACGTCGTCACGCTTCAGCATTTCCGCGACATCCTGGAACAACCTTCGCTGATGCGCGGCATTTTCAATACCGTGCTGATTGGTATCATCGGTGGTGCGCTGGCGGTGATCTGTTATGCGGGTATTGCCCTGGCCATGCACCGCAAGCCGGACGGCATTACCCGCCTGCTCGACTATAGCGTGCTGGTACCACGTGCCATTCCTGGTTTGCTGGCCGGTTTGTCCTTCCTCTGGGTATTCCTGTTTGTGCCAAGCTGGCTGGAAGGTGGCCTGAAGGGTTTTGACAATGCCTTCTGTGTCTGGCTGATCGAAAATGTCATTCCGCAGTTGCGGGCTTTGCGTTCCACCATCTTCTCGGTCTGGATTGCCTATTCCGTGGTGTGGATGGCATATGGTCTGCGCCTGATTTCCACCGCCCTGCTGCAAGTCGGGCCGGAACTGGAAGAAGCCGCACGCGCCGTCGGTGCCAGCCGTGGCCAGGTAACGCGCGATGTTACCCTGCCGCTGGTCAAATACGGTTTGCTGGGTGCCTGGCTGATGGTATTCCTGATTTTTGAACGTGAATATTCAACCGGCGTGTATCTGCTGTCGCCGGGTACTGAGGTGATCGGTGCACTGATCGTGTCATTGTGGGCGGGCGGTTCGGTTGATCTGGTGGCGGCCTTGTCCTTCATCAATATCACCCTGGTCGCCATCGGTCTGGGTCTGGCACTGCGCTTTGGCGTCAAGCTGAGCCACTAAGCTGTCACTAAGCTGCCATCCATCAACACGACACCCTATAAAAACGAGAGAACATTATGTCTGAACTGAGCGTACAAGATTTAACCCTGGAATATGGTTCCGGCGCGACCGCCAACCCCATCCTGAAAGGGGTATCCATGAATTTGCAGCGTGGCGAAGTGGTCGCCCTGCTGGGCCCTTCGGGTAGCGGTAAAACCACCTTGCTGCGTGCAGTGGCCGGGCTGGAATCGCCCAAGACCGGCACCATCACCCTTGGTGAACGTGCCATCTTTGATGGTGCCAGGAAGTTGGAAGTGCCTGCCGAACAGCGCAATCTGGGGCTGGTGTTCCAGTCGTATGCGCTGTGGCCGCACAAAACCGTGTTTGACAATGTGGCCTATGGCCTGAAATTGCGCAAATTGAACACCACCGATATCGCCGCCAAGGTCAAGGATGTCCTGGGCCAGTTGGGCCTGGGTCATCTGGGTGAGCGCTTCCCCCACCAGTTATCCGGCGGCCAGCAACAGCGCGTCGCCATCGCCCGTGCGCTGGTGTACAACCCACCGGTCATCCTGCTGGATGAACCACTGTCTAACCTGGATGCCAAACTGCGTGAAGAAGCCCGCGCCTTCCTGCGTGAACTGATCGTCAGACTAAATCTGTCAGCCCTGATGGTGACCCATGACCAGGGTGAAGCGATGGCGATTTCAGACCGTATTCTGTTGCTCAACAACGGTGTGATCGAACAACAGGGTACGCCACAAAGCATGTATGAAACACCGAACACCCTGTTCACCGCCGAATTCATGGGCAGCAATAACAAGTTGAAAGGCAAGCTGGTACAGCGCGATGGCGACGTCGCCACGGTACAGGTCAGGGGCACACAGTTGAAAGCCATCGTCCGTGGTCAAAACCTGGGTGAAGAAGTAACCGCCATCATCCGCCTGGAAAAAGTCAAAATCGCCGACAGCCAGACTGAAAACGCCATCAAACTGCCATTGACCACCTGCATGTACCTGGGTGACCGCTGGGAATGCCTGTTTGGCCACGCCGAAGATGGCTTGCGTGCCTATTCGCCATTCAAGCTGGATCAGGGCGAGTATTACCTGCAACTGGACGCCGACAAGCTCTGGCTGTACTAAGCAAATTGCACCAGATGCAAAACCCCCGTGCGGCCATCCGGCCACGGGGGTTTTTCTTTTTCATGCTCAGTAAAATTTACGCGACGTTTACGACGCAGGCCCTGCTTTTTAGAGAATCTTTATACCTCAACTGCTAATCTTGAACTGTGTCAAACAGCCAGAGATTATCCATGAACCAGCATAGCAGGGTGTCATCGTCAACACGCTACCACTACCTGAATGAAGATTTTACCGATGCCTTGCAGACATCGAAACGAGAAAAATTCCTGTTCGAAGATGCCGGCGAACGCAGGCAAGGCAGCCAGGCCATACCCGTCATCAGTTATCGCAAGGCGCCGGTATTAAAGCAGGATGACTTCATCATGCGCATTACCGTGGATGCCGCTGCCATCACGGAACTGCGCCATCTGATACTCAGGAACTGTGGTGACCTGGTGCTTTTCATGCGGGTCAAACCGGTCGATCATGCCAGCAAGATGAAGGTCTGGCTGTGTCTGAGAAAATCGTCCGTAGACACCATTATCAGCCACATCATGCGCGCCCTGCCCAAGGCAGAGTTCGGCAAGATCACACCGCTGTTACCGGCTTGAGCCTGGCTTGAGCCATTTGACTGAGCCATCTGCCCAAGCGCCTTTTCAACAAGCATTTTCAAAACTATCATGTCCCAATTTGAAGGCATCTGGGTACCCCTCGTCACGCCTTTCCGGCAGGGTGAGCCCGACTATGACCAAGCGCAGCTACTGGCCCAGCAACTGATACTGGCTGGCGTACATGGCCTGGTGGTCTGTGGCACAACGGGTGAAGCCGCCTGCCTGAACGAGTATGAACAGGCACACATGCTGGCGGCCATACTGGAAGTGACAAAAAATACCTGCCCGGTGCTGATGGGCATAGGTGGCAGCGATACCCGCGTACTGACAGAAAAAATCCGTCGCCATGACGACCCGCGCCTGACTGGTTTCCTGGCCAGTGCACCTGCCTATGTACGTCCGGCGCAAGAAGGCATACGCCTGCATTTTGAAGCCCTTGCCACGGCAACCGACAAGGCGCTGGTGCTGTACAACATTCCCGCCCGCACCGGCGTGAATATCGATCTGGGTACCTGCATCGCCTTGCAAAAACACAGCAACATCGTCGCCATCAAGGAATCTGCCGGTCTTGCCACGCAATTGTCTGGCCTGATCAACTGCACTGGCCTGAAGGTATTGTGCGGAGATGACGCCCTGCTGTTTGACGCCCTGGGCCTGGGTGGGCACGGTGCCATTTCCGCCGCAGCACATGTGCGACCAGATCTGTTCGTAGCCCTGTATGAACTGATGCGTGCCGCCCGTTATGCAGAAGCAAAGCTCTTGTTCGAACAATTGCTGCCTTTGATACGCCTGCTGTTTTCAGAACCCAATCCGGCACCGGTCAAGGCTGCACTGGCCTTGCAGGGGTACATCCATGACGAACTGCGCTTGCCAATGACGACTATGTCGCTGGCAGGTAAAACGAAACTGGCAGATCTGCTTGACAGCCTGGCACAGGTATCTGGACATGGCCCGCACCATTCAATAGCCGCGGACCATAACAGACGTGCCCTGCTGAAATTGCTGAGCTGAATGCTGGGACCGCAGACATTTTTAAATCTATCTTCTTCCATCAAATACCATGATCATCACCATTGCCGACGGCGCCGGTGGCGCAGCCAAATCCATTCTTGCTGACAACCTGGCAGCCCTGAGAACACTCGCAGGCCACAAGGTCATATTGCTGGACAACGATCCCCAGCTTGCTTCGCTGAAATGGAGTTGTGAACGGCGCAATAATGGCCATACTGTTCCCATCACTGCCAGAAAAATCAGCGGCAAGGGCCTGCAGCCAGAGCTGGAAAATTTGCGCTGCCACTACCAGGACATCGTCATCGACAGTGCATCCCGCGATTGCATGGGTAGCCGCTCAGCCTTGCTGGCCGCCCACGTAGCGGTGATTGCAGTTGACCTGGATCAACTGGATCAATTGCATGAAGAGGAATTATTGCAGCGTGTGGAAAAAGCATGTGCATGCAACCCCGGCTTGCGCATTATGGTGGTGATGAGCTCTGTCCACGTCCAGCCCTCATCCGAAAAAATAACCTTGGTGCGCAATTTCTCGAAAAAATTCAAATCTGCCCAGTTATTTGCCAGGGTCATTCATTCCGGCTATGCGCTACAGCTTGCCTATCGCGACGGTTTGTCGATCAGCGAATATCTGCCCGCCGATCATCTGGCGGTAACAGGCATGCAGGAATTATTTGGTGCCGTGTTTGCGGCACATTAAAACACTGCTCGCCAGAAGCCCATCCATAGATTCTGCATGCTTCCTTTGTTTTTGACCTTGCTGGTGCTGCGCTATCCTATGGTACTCAATCCTCTCTTTCAGACCATACCCCCTCCTGCTTTACTTGCCGGCCTTGGTCTGTTGCTGCTGGCGTTGCATATGTTGTCACACCGGTGCAACCTGTGCCGCTACCTCATGGCCACCGTCGTGCTTGCCTGCCTGTTGTGTCTGGCCGCGATGCAGACGAAAGAGATGATGGAAATATTTACAGCCTTGGCTTGCGCCATCTGCACGGGCATGTTGCTGGCAGGGATCAGCAGTCTCATGCAAGGATCGCCATATCGCTACCGCTTTGCCATCGCCGCCACGGCAGCCAGGCATTTCTGCGCTTTTGTGCTGGCGGCCATTGCCGTACACCACATCCTGACGGGAATACGTCAGCTCTTGCTCACATGAGCTCACATGAACATTTCTGACAGAAGTACAGCATGCTGTTAAGTCTGGTCTCTGCCCGTGGTGCCAGTCCCCATGCCAGCCACTACGCCGGCCTTGCTGCCGCCATCGCACAACGCCGTGCCCAGATGGGCAGGAATGTATTATTGCTGACGCAGTGCATGCCAGACAAACAGGCCAATCAATACAAAAGACCCACGGAAAACCGGACGTGGCAAGCCAGAGAAATGAAAATCTCCGCCACTATCCGCACTGTCCACAGCGATGCCCTGATGGCTGAATTGGCGACCGCCAGACAAACCGGTTACGATGTCATCGCGGACTTGCAGCAAGCACATACAGATGTCGCCCTGCATCTCCTGGCCGAAAGTCATATGCTGGTTTTTTATCTACAGACTGCATTATGGGACCGCGACCAGCAGACCAGGATGATGAAATGTATTCGTACCGCAAGAGAAAAAAATCACTCATTGCCCCTGCTGTTCATACTTGATGACATCAACAGCAAGACTGGACAAGATCTTGTCAACAAACTGGCGCGACAATTACACGATATCCGTTTCCTGCTGGCCAATACGTCTCCCGATCTGACGCTGAGCAGTATCTATAAAAGTATCTTTCTACCTGCTGCCATACCATCGGCCTGAACACACCGGACACCCGAACGGCCTGAAGCCAGAATCATTGCGATTCGTGGCTTCAGACCGACAAAATAACAGGGATATCAGAAGGTTTTACTGATTGCCACCACCACAGCCGTCTTGCCCAGGAACTTGCCATTCGCCGGCGACGCATAGGTGACTTCACTGGCATTGGTCCCTATGACTGCCAGGGATGCCGTGAGTACACCGAAATCCTTACTGACGCCCAGTTTCCAGTCGGTATAACTGGCGACACCTGTGTTCTTCACTTGCTGGTGACCTGCATGCAGGTTCAGGGTCAGGCCGCTGCTGATGTTACTGATATCGATATTCGCACCCAGATCCAGATAGCCGCTATTCTTGCTGTCGGCAAAACCGAACAGGTTGGTGACTGAATGCGAATACTTGGCATACGCAGGGCCGTACGATAGCTGTCCGTAAATTTCTGTAGTATTGGCACTGACTGCCAGGCCATTCGATGGGTAGACATAGCTCAACACACCGACGTCATAGCTGACATCCTTGGCGATTTCGCCGCGCTTGCCGGCATACAGGTCAATTTCCACATCGCCACCACCACCAGCATCCTTGGTCCATTTGATGCTGGACGCCCAGGTACCCGCATAAAAACCGCTGGGATTGTGGGTGTAATCGGCCCCGCCCTGCAAGGCTGGCTGCAAACGAGTTTGGGAAATACCGCGATAGCGGTAATCGGATGTGACAGCGGCGTTGAAACTGACTTCATTGTCAGGCTTGGCATCTTCGGCAGCGGCGATGCTGGTAAAAAATACGCTGCTGATGGCGGCTGCCATGATCAATTTATTCATACTACTTCCTCTCATGATTAAGAACGTGTTTACGATCTGTAGCGAGCGAGCGTCAGCGGGGCGAAGAGCAGCGCAAAAAGCGGAATGTACTCTAAGTACATGAGCATTTTGAGCAGCGCATGAGCCCCGATCACGCTCGCGCAGTAAGATCGTAAGTACGTTCTAAGGACGGTTCGTCCTGGTTGGTACTGGTGTCACCAGGCCACATCAGAGCGTGTCGATGGCACCAGTCGCGTTAAAATTCATGTCCATACAAAATTCGGGGCGTAAAAATCCAACCGGCAAAAGTTCTGTTGCCAGTTATTTAAGGCGTCGTGTCAGTTTTTAATTTGGCAGAAGGAGTCGATAGCCTATGGCTGTCTCCGTCAGCAAATAGCGCGGTTGCGCGGGATCGTCTTCCAGCTTATGCCGCAAGTGGCCCATGTAAATGCGCAGGTAATGTCCGTTCTCGGCATGGCTGGGGCCCCACACTTCACGCAGTAGTTGTGGGTTGGTGACGACCCGTCCGACATTGGTGACCAATACCATCAGTAGCCGGAATTCTGTCGGTGTCAGTTTCACCATCTGGCCCGCCTTGGTCACCAGGCGTGCTTTCATATCGACCTTGACATCACCAAACTGCAGCACACCGTCGAGGCTGATGCCGGGCTGACGTTGCCGCCGGAAAGTGGCGCGCACCCGCGCCAGCAGTTCACCGACACCGAAAGGCTTGCTCAGGTAATCATCGGCACCGGCATCCAGTGCCTTGATCTTGTCCTGTTCACTGACGCGGGCAGACAGCACAATAATTGGCACGCTGGACCATTTGCGCACGTCGCGGATAAAATTGAGACCATCGCCATCGGGCAAGCCCAGATCAAGCACGATCAGGTCAGGCTGACGGGTACCGGCATCCACCAGTCCACGTTGCAGGGTGGCAGATTCGAAGACCTGCCATTCTTCCTCTTCGAGGGCACTGCGGACAAAGCGACGGATTTGTGGTTCATCTTCCACCAGCAGGGCGGTGGGGGTGCTTACAAGTGTGCTTATATGTGTGCTTGGGCTGGGAGTCATGATGCTGCGATCAGTTTCTGTTCATCAGGGTCACGTTCAGGTTCAGGCATGGCCGGTGGGGTACCCAATGGCAAACTGAACACGATGCAGGCACCACCGTCGGGTGAATGACCGGCCCCCATGCTGCCGCCATGCGCGCTGACGATGGCACGACAAATCGCCAGGCCCAGGCCCACACCTGGCAAGGCAGACTCACGTTCGCCACGGGTAAATTTTTCAAATACGGCTTCTTCACGGCCAGGCGGCAAGCCAGGGCCATTGTCGGCCACTTTGACTTCGAGCCGCTCACCGTTGACCTGGGCAGCGATGGTGATCAGGGATGCAGGCGGGGTATATTTGGTCGCGTTTTCCAATAGATTGCACAAGACTCTTTCTATCAATACCGCATCAAAATTGATCAGGGGTAAATCGCGGGCCAGCCGGGTTTCCACCTTGTGCTGCTGCAACTGGAAGGCACAGATGCGCAAGGCACTGCCGACCACTTCTTCAAACGGTTGCCACTGCAAATTCAGCCTGACTTCACCGCTTTCTATTCTCGCCATATCCAGCAAATTGGTGACCAGGGCGCTCATGCGCAGGGTTTCATCGCGCAGGGCCTGGGCCATCTTCAATTGTGCATCCGCCAGGGCCGGTTTCGACATCGCCAGCGATTCAGATATACCCACCAGCGAAGTCAGTGGCGTACGCAAGTCATGCGACAGCGCTGCCAGCAGGGAATTGCGCAGGCGTTCCGATTCCATATGGATCAGGGCATTCTGTGCCACTTCGATATAGTGCACACGTTCCAGCGCAATCGCGGCCAGGGCGGCAAAGGTATCCAGTTGCTGCCTTTGTTCGGGGATCATGATCCAGCGCCGGCTTTCCGGCTGTATGGCCAGCAAGCCACGAGTGCGCATGGGGGCCACCAGCGGCAGGTAAAAGAAATTACCGGCGGGCAGGGTATCGGTCCCTATGCCTGCCGCTTCCACCTTGTCAAAGGCCCATTGTGCAATGCCTATGTCCAGACCCGGCACAGCCGTAGCCGGTGCCTGCAAGCGCCCGGCCTCGTCTGGCAACAACAAGGTCGCCTGGGCACGGAACGCTCTTTGTATGATGACTTGCGTAGTTTCGGAAATTTGCTCTGCCAGCAGCACACCGGACAGATCACGTGCAAATTCATACAGGGCACGGGCGCGGGATTCACGGTGTGAAGCCACCCGCGCCTGGTAGCGCAAATCGGCTGTCAGGTGACCGGTAATCAAGCCGACCACCAGCATCACGGCAAAGGTCATCAGGTATTGCAGATCACTGACGGCAAAAGAAAAACGCGGTGGTACAAAAAAGAAATCGAATACGGCAATACCGATGACCGTCGCCACCACCGAAGGGCCACGTCCAAAACGCACGGACACCAATACGACCGTCAGCAAGAACAGCATCGCAATATTGACCAGATTGAACATGTCAATCAGGGGGGTGGCGACGAGGCCGGTGAAGATACTGGCCAATGCCGCAAACACATAGCGCCAATGGCGCGGCGGCACCCGCGGGCTGGCATACTCAGTGGGTCGTGACGCTGTGCTGTCCCTGTTGCTGGCGGATTCGGCAACGGCATTGGTGGCCTGGCCCACCTCGATCAAATCGAGATCTGGTGCATAGGCGGCGATGCGCTGCAGCTGCGACGCCCGGTGCCATTGCAAATGCCAGGTGCGTTGCTGCTGGCGCCCCAGGACGATGCGCGAAAAATTATGGCTGTGGGCATAATCGACGATGGCCTGGGCGATATCCTTGCCGGTCAGCACCGCCGTACTGGCACCCAGGTCTTGCGCCAGTTTCAGGTTTTTCAGGATACGTTCGCGTTGTGCCGACGGCAGGCGCTGCAAGTGGGGAGTTTCCACATACACGGCATGCCATTCGGCATTCATCTGGCTGGCCAGGCGGGCAGCACTGCGTACCAGATGGCCGGATTCTGCCTGTGGCCCGACGCAGGCCAGCAGGGCGGCATCGGTCTTCCAGATGGCGCCTATGGATTTTTCTATGCGGTAGGCCTGTACGTCATCTTCTATGCGGTCTGCAGTACGACGCAGGGCCAGTTCACGCAAGGCAATCAGGTTACCCTTGCGGAAAAAATTTTGGGCAGCACGTTCGGCCTGCTGCATTTTGTACACCCGGCCTGACTTCAGCCTGGCCAGCAATTCATCGGCGGGTATATCCACCAGCACCACTTCATCGGCTTCGTCAAACACCTTGTCGGGCAAGGTCTCGGCCACGCGTATGCCGGTGATGCCGCCTACCACATCATTCAGGCTTTCCAGGTGCTGGACATTCACCGTGGTAAACACATCGATGCCGGCCGCCAGCAATTCATCCACATCCTGCCAGCGTTTCGGATGGCGTGAACCGGCAGCGTTGGAATGTGCCAGTTCATCCATCAGTATCAGGGCCGGGCGACGCTGCAGCGCTGTGTCGATATCAAATTCTGTGAGCGTCTTGTCACGATGGGCGATGGCGCGTGGTGGCAAGACTTCCAGTCCCTCCAGCAAGGCAGCGGTTTCGTCACGGCCATGGGTTTCAATCACGCCGATCAATACTGGCTGGCCTTCGGCGATCAGCTTGCGGGCAGCGGTCAGCATGGCATAGGTCTTACCCACACCAGCAGATGCGCCGAAATAAATCCTCAGGCGGCCCCGGGTGGCACGCCTTTCCTGCTCCTGCACGTGGGCAAGCAAGACATCGGGGTCAGGACGCTGATCGCTTTGATTGGCCATAAAGTAATGAATTGTTGAATAGAAACCGTAGATAATTCAGATTATCCTTTTTTATCCAGTGCCAGGTTCAATTCCAGCACATTTACCCTGGCTTCGCCCAGTACGCCAAAAACCGGCTGCTTGCCAAATTGCTCGATCAGGGTATTCACCTGTTTCAATTCCAGTTTGCGTTCACGCGCTATGCGTCCAGCCTGATAATACGCTGCTGCCAGGCTGATGTCAGGGTCCAGCCCACTGGCCGAGGCGGTCACCAGATCCACCGGGATTTTTGCGGTATTGCCAGGGTCAGCCGCTTTCAGTGCATCGATGCGGCCTTTGACGGCATCGGTTTGTGCCGGATTGGTGGGGCCAAAGTTCGACCCGCTGGATGCCAGTGCATTATTCGGCATGGGGCCGGTAGCCGATGGCCTGCCCCAGAAATAACCGGGCGAAGAAAAAGCCTGGCCTATCAGGGAAGAACCGACGGTCTTGCCGTCGCGCACGACCAGGCTGCCTTCTGCCTGGTCATTAAAGGCGAGCTTGCCTATGCCTGTCATCGCATACGGATAAATGACACCGACGATCAGGGTCAGGCCGGCAAACAGGGTCAGGGCCGGACGCAGGGTTGAACTGATGCTGCCAGAGCTGACGCTGTTAGAACTGATACTGCTAGTCATGATGATTTCCTTTTTCTGTGTAATGGAGAACGCTGATCAGGCCAAATGCAGCAAAGCCAGAATGACGTCAATCAGCTTGATGCCGATGAAGGGCAACACGATGCCACCCACGCCATAGATCAGCAGATTGCGACGCAATAACAGGGATGCACCGATGGCCCGGTATTTGACGCCTTTCAGGGCCAGCGGGATCAGGAACACGATGATCAGGGCATTGAAGATCACCGCCGACATGATGGCTGACGACGGGCTGGTCAGGTGCATGATGTCCAGCGCCTTCAACTGTGGATACGTGGCGACAAAGGCGGCCGGGATAATCGCAAAGTATTTGGCGATGTCATTGGCAATCGAGAAGGTGGTCAGGGAACCACGTGTCATCAACATCTGTTTGCCGATCTCCACAATTTCCAGCAACTTGGTGGGATTCGAATCCAGGTCCACCATATTGCCTGCCTCTTTTGCCGCCTGGGTGCCGGAACTCATGGCGACCGCGACGTCAGCCTGGGCCAGGGCCGGTGCATCATTGGTGCCGTCACCGGTCATGGCAACCAGCCGGCCTTCTGACTGGTAACTGCGTATCAGTTTAAGCTTGTCTTCTGGTGTGGCTTCTGCCAGAAAATCATCGACGCCGGCTTCCGCAGCAATCGCAGCAGCGGTCAGCTTGTTGTCTCCGGTAATCATGATGGTTTTGATACCCATGCGACGCAGTTCGGCAAATCTTTCCTTGATGCCGCCCTTGACGATGTCTTTCAGTTCTATCGTGCCCATGACTTTGCCATCGTCCACCACCACCAGCGGTGTACTGCCGCGACGGGAAATATCTTCCACCACCCGCGATACCTCGGCAGGAAACGGACGGCCCTTGGATTCCACATATTTTTTGACCGAATCGGCAGCACCCTTGCGTATTTCGCGCTCGGCAATATCAACACCACTCATGCGGGTCTGGGCGGTGAATTGCACGAATGTGGCATGCAGTGATGCCATTTCACGCTCGCGCAGGTTACAGCGCTGCTTGGCAAAAATGACGATGCTGCGGCCTTCTGGTGTTTCATCGGCCAGCGATGCCAGTTGGGCAGAATCGGCCAGTTGTGGCAGGGTGACACCGGGTGCCGGGAAAAAATCCGAAGCCTGGCGGTTACCCAGAGTAATGGTGCCGGTTTTATCGAGCATCAGTACATCGACATCGCCTGCGGCTTCGACGGCACGGCCAGAAGTAGCGATCACGTTCGCCTGCATCATACGGCTCATGCCGGCGACACCAATGGCTGACAGCAAGCCACCAATAGTGGTAGGTATCAGGCAAACCAGCAGGGCAATCAGCACCGTGATGGAAATCGGGGTAGAGGCAATACCGGCTGCCTTGGCGGCATCCACGCTGAACAGCGAGAATGGCAGCAAGGTCACGGTGACTGCCAGGAAGATGATGGTCAGGGCCACCAGCAAGATGGTCAGCGCAACTTCATTCGGTGTCTTTTGACGTTTGGCACCTTCCACCATGGCGATCATGCGGTCGATGAAGGCTTCACCCGGATTCGATGTGACTTTCACCACCAGCCAGTCAGACAACACGCGGGTACCACCAGTCACGGCAGAAAAATCACCGCCGGATTCACGTATCACCGGTGCTGATTCGCCGGTAATCGCGCTTTCATCCACGGTGGCCACGCCTTCGATGACTTCACCATCGATAGGGATGATATCGTTCGCTTCGACCAGCACCACATCGCCTTTGCGCAAGTCATTGGCAGGCGCTGGCAACCAGCTCGTGCCATGTTTCGGGACCGACAGTTTTTTGGCCATCACGGTTTGCTTCAATGCGCGCAGTGACGCTGCCTGGGCCTTGCTGCGGCCTTCTGCCAGGGCTTCGGCAAAATTTGCAAACAGCACGGTGAACCACAACCAGACCGAGATAGCGAGGATGAAACCAGGACTGGCTTCCCCTTGCCCCATCAGCGCTTGCACGAACAAGGCGCTGGTGATGATGCTGCCGACATACACCACAAACATCACCGGGCTGCGCAATTGCGTGCGCGGACTCAGCTTCTTGAATGAATCGATGACGGCTGGCAGTATGAGACTGGAATCAAATAAGGACAGGCGTGGCTTGCTGCCAGCAAGACTGTCCATCGTTTTTTGTACACTGGTACTAGACATGAAAATCCCCTTAAACTACGTGTGAGCCTGAAGAGCGCGGTGAAAAACATGGCATTCACCGCGACTCTGATTCAGGCATCCGCTTTATTTCGACATGAGCTGCAAATGTTCGACTACCGGTCCCAATGCCAGCGCAGGTACATAGTTGAGTACGCTGATGAGGACGACGGTACCAACCAGCAAGGCGATGAACATAGGCCCATGCGTGGGCATGGTGCCGGCATTCGCCTCCAGGCGTTTCTTGCCCGCCAGTGAACCGGCAATGGCGAGGATGGGAACGATCATGGCAAAACGGCCAAACCACATCGCTATCGCCAGCAAGATGTTATAAAACGGTGTGTTGGCGCTGATACCGGCAAAGGCACTGCCATTATTGTTGGCAGCCGAGGTGAAGGCATACAGCACTTCAGAAAAGCCATGCGCACCCGGATTCAGGATACCGGCCTTGCCGGCTTCCGCCATCACTGCAATCGCGGTGCCTGCCAATACCAGTACCGGTGTCACCAGGATGGCGATGGAAGTCATCTTCATTTCATACGCCTGGATTTTCTTGCCCAGGTATTCGGGTGTACGACCTATCATCAGACCGGCAATAAATACTGCCAGTATGGCGAAGATCAGCATGCCATACAGGCCACTGCCGACACCACCAAACACCACTTCACCGAATTGCATGAGGACGATAGGAACCAGGCCACCGACCGGCATCAGGGAATCATGCATGGCATTCACCGCACCGCAAGAAGCTGCGGTGGTAATCGCCACGAACAGACTGGAAGCGCTGATACCGAAGCGAGTTTCCTTGCCTTCCATATTGCCGCCGGCCTGCAAGGCAGAGCTGGCCTGGTCGACATTCAGGGATGCCAGTACGGGATGGGCCTGCTGTTCCGACACCATGACCGTCACCGTCATCACGACAAACAGGATAGTCATGGCCGCCAGCACGGCCCATCCCTGGCGCATATCCCCCACCATGCGACCAAAGGCAAAGCAAAGCGCTGCCGGGATCAGGAAGATGGTTATCATCTGCATGAAATTGCTCAGGTAGTTTGGATTTTCATAGGGATGTGCAGAGTTGGCATTAAAGAAACCGCCACCATTCGTACCCAGCATCTTGATCGCTTCTTGCGAAGCAACCGGGCCCATGGGCAGGGTTTGTACCGATGTCGTCAGGGTTTCCATGACTGCTGCACCTTTGTCATCTTTCAGCGGCTGCCCATCGGTGCCTAGCTTGGGCTGGCTGTAGGTGACAGGGTCCAGCAACTGCACGTCTTTATAGCCGGAAAAATTCTGGATCACGCCCTGTGCCATCAGGAAGACAGCAAAAATGACCGACAGAGGCAGCAGCAGATACAGAGTGGAACGCGTGATATCGGTCCAGAAATTGCCTATGGAGCTGGCAGAGTGGCGGCTAAAACCGCGTATCAGCGCAAATACGACGGCGATACCGGTGGCCGCAGAAAAGAAATTCTGCCCGGCCAGTACCAGCATCTGGGTCAGGTAACTCATGGTGGATTCGCCCACATAGCCCTGCCAGTTGGTATTGCTGACAAAACTGACGGCATTATTGAACGACGAATCAACACTGACATTGGCAAAGCCCTGGGGATTCAATGGCAACCAGAGTTGCAGGCGCTGCACCACGTACACGGCCAGCGCACCCAGGGTATTGAAGACGATCAGCGCAATCACGTACTGCTTCCAGCCCATGCCGATATCATTTTTAGCATCAGCTTTAATGCCGGCCAGACGATACAGACCCTTTTCCAGCCAGGTCAGCCAGCCCATGCCGGGAACAGCGGCCTTGTCATCGGCGATTTTGGCGATCAGCAAACCCAGGGGGTAAGACAGCACCAGCAACACGCCGAGAAACAGCAGCAATAACACTATGGCTTGCGTAGTCATCATAGCTCCTCTGCATTCAACAAGGCGATTACCAGGTACACAAACAAGGCGGCAGCCACCACCGTGCCGATGACGTAAAACGTGTTCATGCTTTTGCTCCCAATTTGTCGCAGGCCTGTATCAAGGCCCAAACCAGCAGGAAAAAAACACCCAACCCGCCGACATACAAAATTTCCATCAAATAATCCATGTGCTTCCCCATTGATTTTTTACACAGTGAAGAATAGCGAGCAGGCAGTAAAAAATTTATAAAGACTTGGCGAGGCGGCGTAAAGAAAGCGTAAAAATTGGCGGAAAACCGGTGATAGCAGAGAATTTTATGTTTGCGACAATATTTTCCTGACATCGTGCCGGCCCATAGCTGGCGAGTAGCTGATTTGTAGCAATAGTTCACTTATGCGTTCTATGCTTTGCCGCATAATGAAAGCTCATCAAGGTATTTATACAAATGTTATGGCTAAGCCCTCGCCAGTTGGTCTTTCCACAGAATTTCGAGAAGAAATACGGATAGGCCATTTTCTGCTGCTGATGCTGGTGTATTTTTGCGCTGGCCGCATCGGTCTGGCGATTCCCTATGCCAATCCGAACGTCAGCCTGATCTGGCTGCCAACCGGCATCGCCATCACCGGTTTCCTGCGGTATGGAAAAACTGCCCTGCCCGTCATTTACCTGGCGGCCTTGCTGCTGGAACTGTCTGCCGGATTTGGACAACTCGTGTCTGTCAGTATTGCCGGTGGCAGCACGCTGGGCCCATGGTTGAGCACGTGGCTATTGCGCAAGCAATCATTTCGCCCCGACTTTTCACGACGTCGTGATGTCATAGGATTTGGCCTGGCAGTCATGGCTGGCATGTGTATTTCTGCCACCGGTGGTGTACTGAGTCTGTGGTCACACGGCCTCACCAATAACCTGGAAACGGTCTGGCTCACCTGGTGGGCCGGGGATACGGTCGGGGCCTTGCTGGCCGCGCCCTTGCTGCTGTCTTTTTCCTGGCGCTCAGTGTCGGAACTGATGCAGAGGAACAAGGAAATCCTCGGTTTCCTGATACTGTTTGTAGTAGCAAACTGGTTGATCTTCATCTCACCCTATAGCCACATGCACCTGACCTTTATTACGGTCGGCATCATGATATGGGCCGCCATGCGTTTTGGTATTTCTGGCTCTTCGTTGGCCGTGCTGACCACTTCGCTGTTCGCGGCATGGGCCACCTCCCATGGAATGGGGCCGTTTTATGACGGCGGCCAGGCCAACCTGCTGATCCTGTGGGCGTATATGACGACCATGGTATTGATCACCCTGATCATTACCGCCTTGCAGACCGAAAGCATAGACGCTGCCCGGCGCATGCAGGAAGCCTATCAGCGCATCAACAAGGTCGCATCGCGGCTGCCTGGCCTGATACTGCAATACCGTATACGCCTGGATCACAGCGCGTCTATTCCCTTTGCCAGCGACGCCATCGTGCAGATGTTTGAAGTCACGCATGAAGAAGTCAGGGAAGATGCCCTGCATCTGCTGGCCCGCATAGATAGCCGCGACCTGGAAAACAATACCAAAGTCATCCGCAATGCCATGCGCAACCTGTCGCCCTGGCAAAGTGAATTCCGCATGCGGCGCAAGGATGGCAACGTGCGCTGGCTGTATCTGGATGGCTTGCCAGAACCCGAGGCCGACGGTTCCATGCTGTGGCATTGTTTTGTCACCGACATTACCGAACGCAAGCAGGCTGAACAGGACATGCGTATCGCTGCCTGCACCTTTGAATCGCAGGAAGGGATCTTTGTGACCGATCCTGAGTGGGTCGTCCTGCGTGTCAACCAGGCCTTTACCCGCATCACCGGCTATGACCCGGTAGACCTGATAGGACAGCATCCGCCCTTGCACAAGACCAAGCAACAGGACGATGATTTTTTTGCGCAGATCAATCTCTCGCTGGAGCAACATCGCTACTGGCATGGCGAATTGTGGAGCCGGCGCAAGGGTGGTGAAATTTACCCGCAAATGATCACCCTGACCGCGATTACCGACAAGAGTGGTGAGGTCAGCAATTACATAGGGTCGTTTACCGATATCAGCCGCCACAAGGGTTATGAAGCCGAGATCCGCAACCTGGCCTTTTATGATTCACTGACACAGTTACCAAACCGGCGTCTGCTGATGGACCGTCTGCAACACCTGATTTCGATCAGTAACCGCAATGACACCCACAGCGCGATTCTGTTTATCGACCTGGACAATTTCAAGACCCTCAACGATACGCGCGGCCATGATGCCGGTGACTTGCTGCTGATAGAAACCGCCAGCCGCCTGCAGACCTGTGTCCGTGACAGTGATACCGTGGCGCGACTGGGTGGGGATGAATTTGTGGTGGTGCTGGAAGAACTCAACAGCCAGCGTGATGATGCCTTGCGCCAGGCAGACCGTATCGCCGAAAAAATCCGCCTGTTATTGAGCCAGCCCTACCAGATGGCCGATTTTGAACACCATGGTTCGAGCAGTATAGGTGTCTGCCTGTTCCAGGGTGGCGATGTCACGGTCAAGGATTTGTTCAAACGCGCCGATACCGCCATGTATGAAGCAAAAACCGCCGGTCGCAATGCGGTGCGCTTCTTTGATCCGGCCATGCAGGCGATCTTGGTGGTACGCATGATGCTGGAATCAAATCTGCGGATTGCGCTGGCAAACCACCAGTTCATGCTGTATTACCAGGTGCAGGTAAATTCGGATGGCAAGCTGATCGGTGCCGAAGCCCTGCTGCGCTGGCAACATCCGGACCGCGGATTTATTTCACCGGCTGAATTTATTCCGCTGGCGGAAGAAACCGGCCTGATCATTCCTATTGGCCTGTGGGTGCTGGAAACAGCCTGCGCCCAGATCAAGCAATGGGAAAGCAATCCTGATACCCAAAATCTGTCACTGGCGGTGAACGTCAGCGCCAAGCAGTTCCAGCAATGCGATTTTGTCGAAACCCTGAGTGAAATCGTGGGCCGCCATCAGATTGACGCTACCCGCCTGAAGATAGAACTGACGGAAAGTACCATCCTCGACAATGTCGATGCCACGACAGAAAAAATGCATCAGTTGAAAAAGCTGGGCATCGCTTTTTCCATGGATGATTTTGGCACCGGTTATTCTTCACTCGCCTATCTGCAACGCCTGCCTTTGAACCAGTTGAAGATAGACCAGTCGTTTGTGCGTGATCTCAACCATGATGAAAACGACGCGACCATCGTGCGTGCCATCATCTCGCTGGGTGTCAACCTGGGCCTGAACGTGATAGCGGAAGGCGTGGAAACCAGCGCCCAGCGAGCCTTCCTGATCGAACATAACTGCTTTGCCTTCCAGGGCTATTTCTTTTCCCGGCCCTTGCCACTGGAAGGTTTTCTGGCGCTGCTCAAGAGTGACCAGACAGCCCGCGCTGCGGACGATAATCAGACGATACCGAGCTGACGCAAATCCAGCTTCCCGTTCAGCATGGGCGGGCACCAGAAATAGCTGCCTGTCTGTGGCTGGGTGAACTGGAACAGGGCATCAACGATGCCATCTTCAGCCCCACTCATGCGCCGCAATTGCACTTCAAAAGGAGTGAAGGAATTAGCAAAAGCGACAAAAAACAAACCAGCCTTGTCTTGTGCCGACCATGGCATGGAGCGTCTGAGCATGAAAGCCTCGGGCGTGAAATTTTCTTGCGCCGTGCGTTTGACGTGGGCCGATTCTGGCGCGTCTTCCAATTCTTCATTATCACTTTTGCGACGACCGATGGCATTATCCTGCTCATCACCCGGCATGGCATCAAACCGTTCAAACCTGTGCAGCCATTGCTGGACGGCGACAAAGCTGGAACCGTCCAGGCCTGCCGTCGTACCATCCACGAATGCCGCGGCCAGGGCGGCATCCTGTTCCGGATTTTCAGTGCCGTCTTCATAACCGCTGAGATCACGACCTTCCTGGTATTTGAAGGTATCGACCTGCTGCTGCAATTCAAACGCCGGTGCCAGCACCGGCAGCAGTTGACGCAATTGATGTACCAGTGCCCCACGCTCACCCTGGCGTAGCCAGCAGAACAAAGCAGCCGGGGTAGCTGGCAAGCGTATGCGGCTACCTTCCACTCCCTGAAATTCCTTCAGGCCTTCGATATTTTTTCCCAGCGCCCGCAACAGGCTGGTACCCAAGCCTGTAACCAGGGTATCTCCGTCTGTCAGTGCAGCCAGGTCGCGCACTACCTGCTGTACGGTCGCGACTTCGGCAGCGGCCTTAAGGTTCAAGCTAAGGTAAATGGCATGCGCAGGTATGGGCTGCAAAATGCCTTTCTGGTACAACGACATGAATAACTCCTCAATGCTGAAATGGGTGAAATTGAAACACATGATTGTTGCCAAGGATACCGCAGCTTGTCATTTTTGGGATTGCTCGCTACAATCAACCCAGAGGCAATCGCCTCGACGTCGCTCGGACGGTTCCGGGCGCCCGTTCTGATAGTCAGTTTTGACTGTTTGAACTACGTACAATTTGATCATGACAAATACATCTACTCCGCCGGGCCGGGGTTCGGTTGTTGAGGGCACGTCTGCGCCTGCAACAAAGTTCTCCTTCGCTCGTATCAATCGCCTGCCCCCTTACGTATTCAATATCACTGCCGAGCTGAAGATGGCAGCGCGCCGTCGTGGCGAAGACATCATTGATATGTCCATGGGTAACCCTGACGGTGCCACCCCGGCACACATCGTTGAAAAACTGGTTGAAGTGGCCCAGCGCCCCGACACCCACGGTTATTCTGCTTCCAAGGGCATACCACGCCTGCGTCGTGCGATTGCACACTGGTACAAGGACCGCTATGACGTCGACCTGAATCCGGATTCGGAAGCCATCGTCACCATAGGTTCCAAAGAAGGCCTGGCGCATCTGATGCTGGCCACGCTGGACAAGGGTGATACGGTACTGGTGCCTAACCCCAGCTATCCCATCCATATCTATGGTGCCGTGATTGCCGGCGCCGATATCCGCTCGATACGCATGAGCCCCGGCGTGGATTTTTTTGCCGAACTGGAAAGAGCGATACGCGAAACCTATCCCAAGCCCAAGATGATGATCTTCGGTTTTCCATCGAACCCGACGGCGCAATGCGTGGAGCTGGAATTTTTCGAACGCGTGGTCAAGCTGGCGAAAGAACACAATATCCTGGTGGTGCATGACCTGGCCTATGCCGACATCACTTATGACGGCTGGAAAGCACCCTCCATCATGCAGGTGCCAGGTGCGCGCGATGTGGCAGTGGAATTTTTTACGCTATCGAAAAGCTATAACATGGCCGGCTGGCGCATAGGCTTCATGGTCGGTAATAAAGAATTGGTGGCAGCACTGGCGCGTATCAAGAGTTACCACGACTATGGCAGTTTCACCCCGGTGCAAGTGGCCGCGATTGCCGCACTGGAAGGCGACCAGACTTGCGTCAATGAAATACGCGACCAGTATCAGCGCCGTCGTGATGTACTCGTCAAGGGCTTGCATGAACTGGGCTGGATGGTGGAAAAACCAAAAGCGTCGATGTATATCTGGGCACACATCCCCGAGCATTACCGTCACCTGGGCTCACTGGAATTTGCCAAACAGATGCTGGAAAAAGCCAAACTCTGCGTGTCACCCGGCATAGGCTTTGGTGAATACGGCGATGAATATGTGCGCTTCGCTTTAATCGAAAATGAATCGCGCATACGCCAGGCATTGCGTGGCTTGAAGACCATGTTCAAACAGGACGGCGTGCACGGCTGATAAAGCCTGGTTTCAAAACAGAAGTGGGGTGATGCCAGCATCACCCCATTTTGTTTTTATCGCTACCGAAATTCTGGACTTCAAGCCTCCAGGTTTTCATGATGCGCAATCAAGCCGCGCTTCCAGTATGCCGCTACCCGCATGGCGCTGCCAGCATGACCTTTTTCTTGCGCCAGTATGCGACGTGTTGCGGCCATGGTGGCGGCTTCGCCGGCGCACCAGGCATAACCGTCACCCGCAGGTAAAGGCAGGGCGCGTAGCGTAGCCAGAAATTCTTCCGCAGTTTCTACCCAGAGAATGCTGATATCGGCTGCACTGCTTAATGCACGGCGTTCTGCCGGTGGTACTTGCAGGATGAGGATGGCGCGCACGCCGGCTGGCAATTCCTCCAGGCGTCGGGATATCGCTGGCAAGGCGGTTTCATCCCCGGCCAGCAGATGCCATTCATAGTCAACCGGAATCACCAGCGAACCACGCGGCCCAGCGACCGTGACAGCCTGGCCGATAGCAGCCTGACTGGCCCAGGCCGCAGCGGGGCCGTCGCCATGGATGGAAAATTCCAGTACCAGTTCACCTTTGACGGCATCGTAATGTCTGGGGGTGTAATCACGCATGACGACATTGTCGCTGTCGGCGGCGAGTATCAGTTTAAGATGATCGTCAAAGGATGCGCTGATAAAGCCCGGCAGGTCAGCACCCGTCAGGGTAATACGGCGGAACTGCGGGGTCGGGCTTTCAACACGGATAACTTGCAAGTTACGGCGTTTGATTTCATGGCGTAGGCGTTGTACGCGGCTGGTTTCAGAGGCTATACTCATTTATTCACTCATCAAATTAGTTGACAATATCCACTATAATGCGCAAAACAAATGACAATGTCAACCATTCCCGGCAAAATAATGAAGATGGCGTGCTGGATCTCATTCATACCGTCATGCATCAATACCGGTCGCTGCAATACCAGGCATTGCGCGACGGCCCGCATGACATCACGCATATGGAAGGCAAGGTACTGAGTTTTTTTGGACGGCAGCCCCAGGCTACCCAAAGCGACCTGGCCAAGCATAGCGGACGCGACAAGGCGCAACTGGCGCGCCTGATCAAGGGCCTGCGTGACCGTGGGCTGCTGGATGCCGAAGCCGATGCCGCGGATCGCCGCAATGTCCACCTGGCGCTGACCGCCGACGGCAAGGCGGTATTGAGTGGCTTGCACTTGCAGGCAAAGCGCCTCAACAGCAAGGCCGTCAGCGGCTTCAATGAGCACGAACAGCAACAGTTGCAGCAATTATTGCTGCGTGTCAAAAGCAATCTGGATGCGGCGGAATAAGCGCCTGCCAGCATAAAAATTTATGTAAACGAAGCCAATATCATGAGTCAATACTGGAGTGAAGTTGTACACGAGCTGACGCCGTATGTACCCGGTGAGCAGCCCAAAATAGACCGGCTGATCAAGCTGAATGCCAATGAAAACCCATACCCGCCTTCACCTGAAGTTATAGCTGCGATACAGGCAGCGAACACCGGAGACTTGCGCCTGTATCCCGACGTAGGATCAGATACACTGCGGGACACCATCGCTGCCTATCACGGCTTACAGGCAGACCAGGTATTTGTCGGTAACAGTTCGGATGAAGTCCTGGCGCATACTTTTCAGGCGTTGCTGAAACATAAGTTGCCGCTCTTGTTTCCGGACATCAGTTATAGCTTTTACCCGGTGTATTGCGGCCTGTACGAAATCAACTATCACCGTGTTCCGCTAGGTGCAGATTTTCGGCTGAACGTGGAAGACTATCTGCAAGCCAATGGCGGGATTATTTTTCCAAACCCGAATGCACCAACCGGCTGTCTGCTGGGCCTGGATAAAATCGAATTCCTGCTGCAACACAATCGCGATTCTGTGGTGGTGGTGGATGAAGCCTATGTGGATTTTGGCGGCAAGACGGCGATCAGCCTGATCAGTCGCTACCCCAATCTGCTGGTGATACATACGCTATCCAAATCACGTTCACTGGCCGGACTGCGAGTGGGCTTTGCGGCTGGCCATCCTGATCTGATTGGGGGGCTGAACCGTGTCAAGAACAGTTTCAACTGTTATCCGCTGGACAAGCTGGCTGTCGCCGGTGCTATAGCCTCATTCGCAGATGAAGTGTATTTTCAACAAAGCTGTAATGCTGTCATCGCCAGCCGCGAGCGGCTTAGCAGCAGCCTCACAGAACTGGGTTTTGAAGTCTTGCCTTCGGCAGCAAATTTTATTTTTGCGCGACATCCGCAACGCGATGCACAGCAACTGGCACTGGCTTTGCGCGCATCTGGCATCGTTGTGCGACATTTTAAGCAAGAACGTATCAGCGATTTTTTACGCATTTCCATCGGTACCGATGTCGAATGCGAGGCGCTGGTGTCAGCACTGAAGATACTGTTGCAAGCTTAGCTATTCGGGCCAGATCGACAACACCAGCTCTTCGATATTGTCAGGGTCGCCAATTTTCTTTTTGGCGTCCGCCCAGCTGGGTGGTGAAGGCACGGTTTTTTTGGTGTGCACGGTGGTATCTATCGCCATCTTGATGCCAAATACCAGGATGCCGCTGCTTACCTCTACCGGCGGTAATTTCTGTACCAATTCATAGATCTGGTTGTCATAATATTCATGCACGGCTGGCGTCATGTCCAGCCAGGATGTGACTGCGCCGTCAGAGCGTATGGCGACCACCAGATAGCCAGCGCTTTCCGGCATTTTGACTTTTTTCAGCGCCTTGTAGATCTGTGTCTGCAAGGCCCGGGTATAGCGGCCAAAGCTGTCCACATTGATACCCTTTTGTTCCAGCTGTTTTTGTGACTGGAAAAAATAGATGGAGTCAAAACGGGTTTCTGCTGCTTGCGTCAGCGCGGAAAAACAGAATAGCAGGGTGGCCAGCAGCAGTTTCATACTTACCTCAGTTCGTGACGAAGACACCGGCACTGCGATTTTTTTGTACATTGTCCCACGCGAACACCTTGCCGTTCATGGCTACATGCACGCCGGCTGGCAACAATTGCGCCGCGCTGCAGGCAAACCCAAGGTTGAAGAATGCATCAGAATTGGCAATTTCGTAAGGAATCATGGCCCCGGTGAAAACGATGGTCTTGCCCAGCTTGGCTGCACCCAGCACTTCGGCGGTTTCACGCATGGTGTCGGTACCGTGGATGATGACGATGGCATCTTCGGCGGCATTCTGGCAAGCCTGCAAGACTGTCTGGCGATGGGTATCATCCATATCCAGCGAATCCACCAGCATGCAGACTTCCAGCGCCACCGGGATAGTCAGACGGGCGCGTTGCAGCACCTCGGGCAGGTGGCTATCGGCGAAGCTGAGCTTGCCTGCCAGTTCGTCATAATGTTTATCGAAAGTGCCGCCTGTGGCGATAATGCGCAGGGTCATGATATTGTCTCTGAATAGTCGTGGTTGATTTGTTGTACATTGTAACGCGGCAGACACCTGCATGAAAACTCCGTGCTCAGTTGCTACCTCAGTTGCCAACTAACTGCTACACTAAGAACCAGTTTACGATCTTAGGCGTCCAAAACGAAACACTACTGCAAGCAGCCATTGCTTGCAGATACATTGTGAATACTTTGTTGATATATGAAAGCCATCGCTCCGGGAACCGTCATTTTTCATCGCCATCGTGGCTATGGCGTGCTGACCTCGGTCAATTTATTGACCGGCTGGGTAGCTGCCCGCTTTGGTGACGAAAAACGCACACTGGACCTGAACCTGTCCACGGATGAAGTCCAGCATGCGGATGGTGAAGCCATCCTGTTCCGCCGTTCACCACCAGAACGCATGCCGCATGCGCGCCTGATGGCAATGGTGAAAGAATTGCATGCCGCAGGTTACCAGAAACTGTACCTGTATAGCTGGCCCAAGCCTTCCGGCCTGCATTGGCGCTGGCAGTTATTCACAGGACCACGCAACTGGATGCAAAGACCCTGGCGCGAAGGCTGGTATGGCTCAGGGGCGGATTACAATTTCAATCCCGTGATGGGCTGGGGCGATGCCCCCGGTGCCAGCACCGCCGAACTGATCGAGGCATTTGCCCGCTTTGACCCAGCCGGACTGGCACAGGCCCTGGGCCAGGATGAAGACCATGCCGCCTGGTTTGCCGGTGTCTGTGATGTCTTGCTACCTAATTATGCCTACAGCCTGGGGGCAGATACGCCCGAACATCCGTTGCCCCTGTATTTACCGGTGATCGCCGTACGCCAGCGCCTGCCGGAACGCGAAGAACAATTACCCTATCCGCCCGGCTGGGAACGTACCTGGAGCCCGGACAGCCTGCAACGCCGGTATCAGCAAAGAAGCACTGTCAGGCATGATGTGATCCCCACAGGCTGGCACCTGCCACTGGAATTCTGATCAGCGCTGCTCACCTGCGCCGCTATTCACTGCGTCTGGACAGGCTTCAGCAGGTATCCGCCATAGGCAAACACTTCACGCACCAGTGAATACGCATCCCTGGCTTCAAAATAATCGGCGTGCACATGCGCCTGGCTGGGCAAGCCAAATTTTTTCATCGCCAGTTGAAAACGGGCGAGATGGAAGAACTGACTAACCAGCACGGCGGAAGTCCAGCCTTTTTGTTTCATCAGGCTGGCCGCAAAGCGCGCTGTTTCCAGGGTATTGATGCCGTGGCTGTCGGTATAAATGGCGGCGGCTGGCACGCCATGCGCGAGCAGGTAGTTTTGCATGACTTTCGCCTCGTCATGCCCTTCCCCACCTTGTGCGCCACTGACCAGTATGGCTTTGCAGCGGCCATTGGCAAACAGCTTAAGGGCCGCATCCAGCCTGGCTTGCAGACGTTTTGAAGGGGTCCCATCCGGGTGGACGGTATTGCCGGGCACAATCGCCAGGTCGGTACTGGTCAGCCTGTCATTCAGGCCATACAGGCTGATAGCTGACGCCGCCAGCAAAAAACCCAGCAACAGGATCAGGACTGAACAGGCGGCCAGACGCTTCAAAGAGACAGACATACGAATCCAGACGGGTAGATGCCAATACGGCAAACCCGCTGATTGTACAGGCTGCAAGGCAGCCAGCGTTCACCCACCAGCACACTACCGCTTTAGCTGTCAGCCCGATAACGCAGACTCCATCCTGCTTTCGCGCAAATGCATCCAGGTGCTGAAGGCATCGGCCGCTATCGGCTTGCAAAAATAATAGCCTTGCGCCATATCACAGCCCATGGCTTGCAATTGCTGCTCGGTCTGCCTGGCTTCCACGCCTTCGGCGACCACACGCAGATGCAGTTGGTGGGCCAGCTGTATACAGGAATCCACGACGGCATAGCTGCCGGAATCTGTGCATAAGCTGTGGATAAGTTCATGGTCTATTTTCAATTCACTGATCGCCAGGTCTTTCAGTTGCGACAATGGCAAATGACCGCTACCAAAGTCATCGACAGACAGACGAAAGCCCATGACATGCAGGCTGCGCAGGGTTTCCATGGCGATGTCGGTGGTGTCGGCAAACGCGCTTTCGGTCAGTTCCAGCACCACATAGTCGGGCGGCACGGCAAATTCATCCAGCAAGCGGCGTATATCGGCCACCAGTTCCGGGTCACAGATACTGCGTACCGACAGGTTGATGGCGATACGGATATCCAGGCCGGCATCACGCCAGACCAGCCACTGGCGGAACGCGGCGCGCATCACCCACAGGTTGAGCGGTTTGATGAGTCCGGATTTTTCTGCGACGGGGATAAATTCCGTCGGCGACATATCGCCAACCAGCGCATCATTCCACCTGAGCAGGGCCTCGGCACCGACCACGCTGCCAGTCAACATATCGATCTGCGGCTGGTAATGCAGGCTCAATTCGGCTTTGTGCAGGGCATCGCGCAATTGCCCGCACAGCAGGTGCTGACGCAAGAACTGCTGTTCCAGTTTTTCTTCATAGAAAGCCAGTTTCATATGCGCAAACTGCGCATGCAATAAAGCTTGCGCGGCTTTTTTTAGCAGGTTTTCGGCATCGACGGCATGCAGGGGATAACTGGCGATGCCTATGGTGTGATCTACCTCCAGCGCATAGTCACTGACTTTGTATTCCAGTCGGAAAGCCAGGATTTCCCGGATGATATCGGTGGCATTGATATCTTGCGCATGCTGGCGATAAATACAGACAAATTCATCGCGCCTGGTTCGCGCGAACAATCCGCGCGAACCTACGGTCGCAATCATGGTGCCGACGATGGAACAGATCAGCTTGTCGCTGGCTTCAGCGCCGATGATATTGGTGGTTTCAAACATCTTTTTAAGACGAATATTGATCACCAGCAAGCTGTGCCCACGCTCATGTGCGGCAACAATTTCTTGCGTCAGCATGTCGGGCAGGGCCAGGCCATTCGGCAAGCCGGTGACGGCATCCTGATAAGCGGTCTGCTGCAGCTGTTCCAGGCAGACTTGGGGCTTGGCCTGGCCAGCCTGTTCACTGGCACGCAATTTTCCTTCATATTGCGTGCGGCTATGATTCAGGCCCAATGCGATGCAGGTATAAAACAGCAATGCCGCAATCATCTGTTCAGCAAACTGGTCTGCATAATGGAAGGCGTAAGGCCCATCCCCGCCCAGCTTGAAAATCAGGATCATCGCGCCCAGCCAGCCCAAACTCCACTGCAAGCCCCTGGTCTGCCCCTTGAGCCATAAGGCCAGGAAAGGGAAACTGAATGTCCACAGCACGCCGCTACCCTGGTGGCCACCAAAATAGCCCAGTGTCAGCGTGGTCACCATGGCATACAGCAGGATGATGGATTCGGCATGACTGAGTTTGTCATCGCGGCCAGATAAGATAAACGCCGGTACCAGCAAAAAAATCGTCAGGCAGGCTTCGATCAGCCACAGCGCTGGATAAGCCGATTGCAGATAACTGACCAGCGTCAGGATCAGGGTGACAGGCAAGAGCAGGGCAATCACGATTCTGACATAGCGCCGCCGGTCAACATGGCTGGATACATCTTTGCTGACCAATCCCAGCATGGCTTTCAGCATGGGAGAATGCAACACATAAGGTCTCATCGTCAGGTTCTCCTTCCAATTATCCAGACCGGGCCGGTGCTTAATTTTCAGCAATGTTTTGCGGGTAGCCCCAGCGTTCCCTGGCTGGCAATCGTCGGACACAGCCGCAAGCAACCGAAATGCCAGGCAATGTTCAGCAGTTTAGTGTATTTTTTGTAAAGTTAAAGTATTTGCAATGTTATTTTTTAAATATTTTTTACAATTGGGCAGAAGCATGCTACCCGGCATGTTTTCCACATGCCGGGACAGAAAGAAGGGCGGTGGTTTGACGACAGTCTTATAAAGGCAAGCTATTAGGGCAGGAGCAGATTGGCTGGCTTGCCTGCAGCAAAATCCAGAATATTCTGGAAAGCTGCGCGGAAATACAGCTCATAGCTGGCTTGTTCCACATAACCCAGATGCGGGGTGGCCAATACGTTTTCGCGGTGTAATAGCGGATGGTCTGGTGCCACAGGCTCGCTTTCAAAGACATCGATGGCGGCAAAGCCGGGGTGGCCGGCATCCAGCGCGGCTTCCAGCGCACCGGGCGGCAGCAATTCGGCACGGCTGGTGTTGACCAGCAAGGCATCGCTTTTCATCAGGGCCAGGTCAGCCGGGCTGACGATGCCTTTGGTGGCATCATTCAAGCGCAGGTGCAGGCTGATGATGTCGCACCCGGCAAAGAAGGCTTCTTTTGATTCGGCCACCAGCAATCCATCCTGGGCCGCCTGGGCCCGGCTCAGTTCACGGCCCCAGACCATGACTTGCATGCCAAACGCTTTGGCGTAGCCGCTGATGATCTTGCCTATCTTGCCATAACCCCAGATGCCCAGCGTGCGCTTCTTCAATACCCGGCCCAATTGGTTATTCGCTGGTTCCAGTGAAGAGGTCTGCCATACGCCCTCTTGCAAAAGCTGGGCATAATTCGGCAGCCTGCGCCAGGCCGCCATGATCAGCCCCCAGGTCAATTCTGCTGGCGCAGTCGGGTCACCCACGCCCTCGGCAATGGCGATACCGCATTCATGGGCTGCGGCGATATCGATATTGCCAGCCACTTTGCCGGTTTGTGAAATAAGCTTCAGATTTGGTAATTTTTGTAGTAATGGCTTGCTCAGACGTGTGCGCTCACGTATCAGTACGACAGCATCAAACGCCGCCAGCCGTATTGCCAGTTGCCCCACCCCCACGGCGGTATTATTGAAGACCTTGACCTCATGTTCGTGCAGCAGGCTAAAGCAGGGTAAATGGCGGACTACGTCCTGATAATCATCCAAAACGGCAATTTTCATGGTTTTTCCTCACGGCTGAAATAAGTTCTAAATGTATCAATTGATGGACAAAGCATAAGCTGGATTGCCAATTTTTTCAGGCCCCAGGGGAAGCATGAAAACATATTGTGAAGCGGCTGAAAAATCTTCACTTTCATAAAACGTAAAACAATGATAATAAAACTGACGCAAAATTCGCCTCAAGCCAGACTCGCGTGTACAATGTTCGCCTACGTAGCTTTTTGATTCTTCCGCCCCGCGCCATCCTGCCGGGCGCAAGCCAGGAGCCAAGACACCCTCTTGTCTTCGTATTATCCGACAGAACCGCCGCTATGGTGTCCGCCTTGCTTGAACGCTTCCTGCGATCGCATCGCCACATTCCAACGACGATCCTGCCGTGCCGCTACACCGGTTTTTTTATTGAAATGGCATTGGAGGTAGTATCGTGAATCAACCCATCATGCAAGGCGTGACAGCATTGAATGCACCCGCTTACGTGAAACATCAGAAATTGATCAATTGGATCGCCGACATGGCGGCCCTGACCAAACCTGACAACATTTACTGGTGTGACGGCTCGCAAGAAGAGTACGACCGTCTGTGCACCCAGATGGTTGCCGCTGGCACCATGAAAAAACTGAATGAAGCCAAACGCCCCAACAGCTATCTGGCCTGTTCTGACCCTTCTGACGTGGCACGCGTCGAAGACCGCACTTATATCTGCTCGGCCAACAAGGAAGATGCGGGTCCAACCAATAACTGGATGGCACCGGCAGAAATGCGCGCTACCCTGAACCCGCTGTTTGATGGCTGCATGCGTGGTCGCACCATGTATGTCGTGCCGTTTTCCATGGGTCCGCTGGGTTCACCTATCGCCCATATCGGTGTCGAGCTGTCTGATTCCCCTTACGTTGCTGTCAACATGCGCATCATGACGCGCATGGGCCAGGCTGTGTATGACGTACTGGGCACGGATGGTGATTTCGTGCCTTGCGTACATACCGTAGGCGCACCGCTGGCTGCCGGTCAGGCGGATGTCGCATGGCCATGCAATAACACCAAATACATCGTGCATTACCCTGAAACCCGCGAAATCTGGTCTTTTGGTTCCGGTTATGGTGGCAATGCCTTGCTGGGCAAGAAATGCTTTGCACTGCGTATCGCGTCCACCATGGGCCGTGACCAGGGCTGGCTGGCAGAGCACATGCTGATCCTGGGCGTAGAGTCGCCGGAAGGTAAAAAGCATTATGTGGCAGCGGCTTTCCCGTCAGCTTGCGGCAAGACCAATTTTGCCATGCTGATTCCTGCCATCAAGGGCTGGAAAGTCACTACCATTGGGGATGACATTGCCTGGATCAAACCTGGCCAGGATGGCCGCCTGTATGCGATCAACCCGGAAGCCGGTTATTTTGGCGTAGCACCTGGCACCAACACTGCCACCAATTCCAACTGCATGGCGTCGTTGACAGCCAACACCATTTTCACCAATGTCGGTTTGACCGATGATGGCGATGTCTGGTGGGAAGGCATGAGCAAAGAAGCCCCGGCACACCTGACCGACTGGCAAGGCAAGGACTGGACACCGGAAATCGCCAAAGACACAGGCCGTAAAGCCGCCCATCCGAACGCCCGTTTCACCGTCGCCGCCACGCAAAATCCAGTCATCGATGCGGCCTGGGATGATCCGGCTGGCGTGCCGATCTCAGCCTTCATCTTCGGCGGCCGCCGCTCAACAACCGTGCCGCTGGTGACAGAAGCCCGTAACTGGGTCGAAGGCGTCTACATGGCAGCCACCATGGGTTCGGAAACCACGGCTGCTGCTGTTGGCCAACAAGGCGTGGTACGTCGTGATCCTTTCGCCATGCTGCCTTTCATGGGCTACAACATGAGCGACTATTTCCAGCACTGGCTGGACATGGGCAAGAAGATCGAAGCTGCTGGCGCAACACAACCTGCGATTTTCTGCGTCAACTGGTTCCGTACAGATGAAAACGGCAAATTTGTCTGGCCAGGTTTTGGCGACAATATGCGCGTCCTGAAATGGATGCTGGAACGCATAGAAGGCCAGGCCACTGGCGTCGAAAACATCTTTGGTGTGACACCGACCTTTAGCGACCTGACCTGGGATGGCCTGGACTTTACCCAAGCCCAGTTCGACACCATCACTTCCATAGACAAAGCCGCCTGGGCTGCAGAACTGACCCTGCACACCGAGCTGTTTGAAAAACTGGCCTACCACCTGCCAGCAGAACTGGAAGCGACCCGCGTTGCCCTGGAAAAACGCCTGACTGCCTGATTAGCCCATCTCCAACAAAAAACGCGACTACGGTCGCGTTTTTTGTTGTTGCCGACAAGTACATTCAAGCAAAATCAGAGAAAAAGATGAGGCAAAGTCAGGAAATGGCGCCTATAAAATACAAAAAAGCCGTCCACAAAGACGGCTTTTTAACAATCACGGCCAGATGCCTAGCGATGTACGGGCAACAACAGCGGCTTGCGCTTCAAACCACTTTGCGCCGTGGCACGATCAGATACTTGCATGATCGTATTCACATTCAAACCAGCCTGCGGCATATCGCTTGCTGGCAAAGGTTTGCTAAGGCTGCTTGCCAGCCGGTTCACCAACGGCTTGCTGAGATAGGCTACCGGAAAAGCGATGGGCCAGATAGTCAGCCAGGCTTCCATCCAGGCAACAAAAAAGTCCGTGCCGAAACCTACCCACAGCAAACGCATGGCAGCGCTGGCAACCAGAGTAACGACGCCGGTCGTCAAAATGGTCGGCAACATGGATGCCAGGCTTTTTGAACCTGCCACTACACGTGGCTGGCGGGCAGTCGCTGCCTGAACCGCTGCGACTGACATGCCGGAAAATGCGGAAGAATGTTGCATAAAGCTGTGACCGTATTTATTTGATAATCAACTGCGGATTAACTGCAAATTAACCGCGAGCAGCCAGTGCGCGCAATTCGGCAGCCATATTTGGCGATGTACCGTCCAGGTCATTGGCGATGCGGCGGATGGCCAGCATATTGCGCAAATTGCGACCTGCAGTTTTTTCTTCACGCGATTTTTTCGGGTTGATCACCAGCAGGGCTGCGCGCAGCATACCGACCAGCAAAGGCTTGAAAACGATCAACATGGTAGCCAGGATACCCAGACCCAGCAAAGGACGGGCGGAACCGATAACGGTACTGATGGCTAGTTGGGAAACAGGCAAGGCGCTGGCGACTGGAAAGGCAATATTCAGGAAAGACATGATTCACTCCACTTTTTTTCACTTTGTATGTCATCATAATATTGCGGCGCACCATATAAATCTAATTTTGATTTATCATATCAATTATACTTTTCGTGAATAATTGTTTTTATTTCCTGCTGGGAGCAAATAACATGAACTTCCTGACACTGGATTTGAATCTCCTGCGTGTCTTCGATGCCGTCATGATCGAGCAAAACCTGACACGTGCTGCCGACAAACTGGCCATGACCCAGCCAGCGGTATCGAATGCGTTGAAACGTCTGCGTCACTCCCT
The DNA here is from genome assembly GCF_049340265.1 of Undibacterium sp. Di26W. Classification (NCBI taxonomy): domain Bacteria; kingdom Pseudomonadati; phylum Pseudomonadota; class Betaproteobacteria; order Burkholderiales; family Oxalobacteraceae; genus Undibacterium; species Undibacterium sp. Di26W. Next base: position 16,423 of record NZ_JBMPOR010000015.1, on the reverse strand, counting down.
CGGTGATGAACTATTGATACGTACCGCCTATGGCGTGAAACCGACACCACGCGCGGAAACCCTGTGGCCAGCCATACGCCATGCACTTTCCAGCCTGGAAAGCGCCATCGCACCGACCAGTTTCGATGCCTCCAAAACCCAGATAACTTTCCGCCTGGCAATGGCTGATGCCACGGCTGCGCTGTGGATGCCGACCCTGGTGCGGTCAGTCGAAAAAGAAGCCCCGGGTATCACCATGCGTATGGTGCCGCTGACCACGCGTGAACCACGCCCCATGCTGATGCGTGGTGATATTGATATTGCCGTCGGTTTTTTCCCCGGTGTAGTGGCCCAGTTAACCGGTGGCCAGGGTGCTGCCAACAGTGCAATTCGTCATGAAAGGCTGTATTCCGGCCACTATGTCTGTGTCATGCGGCAAGACCATCCGCTGGCAAACAGCACCATCACCTTAGACGATTATTGCAATGCAAAACATTTGCTGGTCAGCTTTTCCGGCCGCGCCCATGGCCTGGTAGACGAGGCACTGGGCCAGTTGGGACGCGAGCGTCGCATCTTGCTGACAGTCAATCAATTCTTTACCGGCGGTCGCGTGGTCGCCAATTCTGACTTGCTGACCGTGCTGCCGCATCACCTGATTTCTGCCACCGGCATGACAGATGCCTTGATCTGGAAAGAACTGCCTTTCAAAATGCCCGACGTCCATATCGATATGTTGTGGCATGAAAGGGATGGTCGCAATCCTGCCCATCAGTGGCTGCGCCAAAACCTGGTGAAGATGACGCATTCCAACCTGATTCCGGAACTGGGACATCACATCACACTTGATACCTGAGCAGGCATTAACGCCGCAGTTGCAACAGCACCGCCGGTAATAAGCATTGCAGCAATTGTTTCGATTGTTGCGGCAGCGAGCTGGCGGAGGGTTTGCGCCGTCCCCACAAGACTGCGGTTGGCAGCAACACAGGGCCACGACCTTCAAGGAAACAACGGCGTCAGCTACATCGCTTACAATCAAGGTATTCCCTCACTTCTGCATTTACCTATGTTTACAGGCATCGTTCAGGGCATCGCCCGTATCGCACAACTCAGTGACAAGACCGGCTTGCGGACTTACCAGCTGGAATTTCCTTCCGGTTTCTGCAAAGACCTGGAAATTGGTGCCAGCGTCGCCGTTGATGGTGTCTGTCTGACGGTAACTGCCCTGCATGGCGACAACGCAGCCGAATTCGACGTCATGCAGCAGAGCCTGGCCGTCACCACCCTGGGTGAATACCAGGCTGAGGGCCGCGTCAATGTAGAACGTGCAGCCAAGGATGGTGCAGAAATCGGTGGTCACCCCTTGTCTGGCCATATCGACTTCAAGGCCCATATCGCCCAGATACGTGAGCTGGAAAATAATTACGTGATACGCATCGCCGTCCCACCAGAATGGTTGCGCTATATCTTTGCCAAAGGCTATATCGCCATCAACGGTGCCAGCCTGACCATCGCCGAAGTAAACCGTGAAGAAGGCTGGTTTGAAGTCTGGCTGATCCCGGAAACCCTGCGCATGACCGTCTTTGCCGACAAGAAAACCGGTGCCAGCCTGAATATAGAAATTGAACGAGCCACCCAGGTCGTGGTCGATACTGTACGCACCATGCTGGCAGAAACCCTGGGGCCACTGCTACCGGCACTGGAAAGCCTGCTGGCACAGCAAGGCAAGGATCTGGGACAGATCAACCAAACCACGCTGCCGCCACACAAAAAGCCTTGAATTAACAACTAAACCAGCAGGTCGCCGCATCAGCCCCCAACATTGATAAAGGATAGCCATGCTCACTGCCGCACCGGATCAAGCCATCGCCACCATACAAGACTGCATGCAGCAATGGCAAGATGCCACGGCAGCCGGCGACGTCGACAAGTTGCTGGATCTGATGGATGAAGAGGTGGTGTTTCTGGTGGCGGGCAATGCGCCCATGAAAGGCCGCCAGCAGTTTGCCCACAACCTGCAGGCGGTATTACAGACACACAGCATCGCTTCCCGTTCCGACCTCCAGGAAATCGTCGTGCAGGCTGATCTCGCTTACAGCTGGGCCTATCTGCAAGTCAGCATCAGCCCCAGGCAAGGTGGCCAGCCTATACAGCGCAGCGGCAATGTCCTGAGCATCTGGCGTCTGCAGGCAGATGGTAAATGGCGCATCTGCCGCGATGCCAATCTGCTGACGCTGGAAACCCCTGCCAAGCCGGGAGCCTGATTATGGGCGCGCTATCCAGCTTCTTATTCAACAGCTTATCCACAAGCTTATCCACATACTTACGCACATACTTGTCTACAGGTTTATCCACAAACTTATGCACAGGCATTTGTGTGGCTTTATTGGCTGGTTTTTCAACAACATGCCTGGCACAAAACATTGATGCACCGAATGTCGTCCCCATCACGGCCCAACTGACCAGCTCTGGCCAGCCCACGGCCAAAGCGCTGGAAGGCCTGGCGGCACAAGGCTATGAAGCCGTCATCTATCTGGCCCCACCGAATGTATCTGACGCCGTGCGGGAAGAACACCTGATCATCGGTCGCCAGAACCTGGTCTTTGTGAATATCCCCATCGTTTTCAACAAGCCCACCGTCAAAGACTACGAGACCTTTGCCGCCATCCTGCAAGGCCTGGGAAATAAAAAGGTACTGGTGCACTGCCAGGTGAATATGCGTGCCTCCACCATGGTCTTCTTGTACCGCGTCGTGGTCGGCAAAGAAGACCCGCGCCTGGCCTATGAAGCCGTCAGCAAGGTCTGGGTACCCAACGGGCCGTGGAAGCAACTGATGCTGGATGTCTTGCAAAAGCATCAGATCAGTTTTGAGCCGTATTGAAATCACTTGCCATGCATTGGAAACAGGGCTGTGAATGTGTGACTCCGTTTCAGCAAGTCGCTAGCGATAAAAGCCTGAATGCAAGTGGCCATGCTTAGCGCAAATTTCGACACCAATCAGTCAGGTGGAAGTGCCGCTATCTTACCGTAGCGAATCTACTCCATCATCCTTCCTGATCCTCCCTGAGCGTCCCCGCAAAAGTCTGTTTTATTTCCCACCCCGGAAGAAATCGTAACACCGGAAGGTATCGTAACGAGTAGAAATAGTGACAATCTGCGTGCCATAATCATCGTACAAAATTTTAGCCGTTCTTAGCCACTCATTTCGTACCACCGATTCAGTCAGGGAAACCAAATGCAAAACAAATCGTTAAAAATGGCGATGCTGTTCGCCGTTATCCTCGTATTCATCGGTGGTGCTTACTGGTTTAAAACCAGTCGTACTGCGTCCGGCGTGGAAACGCATGATAATCCAAATGCACCCTTCACCCTGATTGATGCGAATGACCGCAGCCTGGACGGTGCGCCAGCCCTGGCACTGACTTTCAGCCTGCCGCTTGATCCTGGCAAAACCTATGAGCAATACCTGCAGGTATTTGAAATGCCGCCTTCGGCTACCGATCTGAAAAAAGAAGAAAAACCGGCAGATGATGCCGACGCCAACGATGATGGCGACGACCACAGCCAAAAGCCCAAAGTCAGCAACATCAGTACCAAGGCCGAAGATACCGATAGCAAGGGTGGCAAGCTGGTGACCGGTGCCTGGGTCAATGGCGACAATCCGCGTTTGCTGTATTTCCCGCACATCAAGCCACAAAACCGTTATGTGATACGGGTGCAGCCCGGCCTGCCAGCGCGCAATGGCAAGACCCTGGCCACAGAAATGCGGTATTCCGTGCTGACCTCGCCGGTCGCACCGTCTTATTATTTCGCCAGCAATGGCATGGTATTGCCAGCCAAACAGAATGGCGGCCTGCCAGTGGTGACTGTCAACATACCGGAAGTGGATGTGCAATTCATGCGTGTGAAAAATGAACAACTGCCACGCTTTCTTGACAAGGTCATCAATGGAAAATCGCTGGCATCTGAAGATGCGCAGGACGACACAAATAACTATGGCATGCGCACCAGCCTGCATGGTGCCGTATCCAGCTATCTGCTGGACGATTTGAAAGTGCATAGCGACAGCGTCTACCAGGGCCGTTTCCTGACCGAGCAAAAACCGAATAAACGCAGCGTCACCTATATCCCGGTAGAAGATATCAAGGAAGTGCGCGAGCCTGGGGTGTATATCGCGGTCATGAGCGTACCTGGTCGCTTTCTGTCGGAATACCAGACGACGTATTTCTATGTCACCGACCTCGGTTTACAAACCCGCCTGTACGAAAAATCTGCCGATGTGTTTGTCAGTTCGCTGACAGATGGCAAAGCCGTCAGCGGTGTTGAGATTTCATGGCTGGACGAAAAAGGTAAGGCCATTGCGCGTGCAGAAACCGACGCCGATGGCCATGTCCGCTTTGCTGATCAGCCAAAGAATGCCCAGGTGGTACTGGCGCGCAAAGGCGAGCAGATTTCGGTATTGCCACTGAAAGAACCAGCCCTGGATTTGTCTGAATATGATATTACCGGTGCGCCCTACAAGGCGATGCGCCTGTTCGCCTACGCCGGTCGTGACCTGTATCGTCCGGGTGAACAGTTTGACCTGTCTGTTCTGGCACGCGATGCCGATGGCCGCAGCGTCCCGGTACAGGCTATACAGGCCAGGCTGAAACGCCCGGATGGCAAGGACCAGTTGACCACCACCTGGCGTCCTGACCAGCGTTTTTCCGGCTATATGGTGAAACGACTGGAGATACCTGCCGATGCCCAGACCGGTTTCTGGACACTGGAACTGCGTGCAGATCCGGCAGACAAGATACCGGCGACGGTATTCCGTTTCGGCGTCGAAGAATTTTTGCCAGAACGCATGAAGCTCGACCTTAGCAGCAAACAGACGGCACTGACAGCCGAGAGCAGCTACAGCGTGGATGTGGCCGGCAATTATTTATATGGCGCTCCGGCTGCTGGCAACCGCCTGCTCGGCGTGACCCAACTGGAACGCAACAAGAATCCGCTGGCCAGGCAATTCCCCGGTTTTGAATTTGGTGATGTCACCGAAAATGAAGTCAAGGTACGTACCGAGCTGGAAGCCAGTCAGCTCGACAACCAGGGCAAGGCCCACATCAAGCTGGATTTGTCAGCGGCGGCCAAACGTCGTTCACCCTTCACTATACGCACCACCCTCAGCTTGCTGGAAACCGGTGGCCGTCCTGTCATACGCAGCTTGGAAAATGTAATCTGGCCAGCATCCAGCCTGGTAGGCCTGCGCCCTTTGTTCAACGGCGAATATGCACCAGAAAACAGTCCGGTGGAATTTGAAGTCATCCGTACCGACAGGGAGGGCAAGCTGTTGGCAGCACCAGGCTTGCCGGTGCGCCTGTTCCGTGAAGACCGCAATTACTACTGGCGTTATGAAAACCAGCATGGCTGGCAATCTGGCTTTACCGAAACGGATGAACTGGTAGACACTTCCAGCGTCACGGTGCCTGTCAATGGCAGGGGAAAATTGCGCATACCGGTGGGGTATGGCCATTATCGGATGGAAGTGCTCGACCCGGATACCAAACTGGCAACCGTCTACCGATTTTATGCTGGCTGGCGCGCGCAGGATGATGAAACCCAGGGCAGCCGGCCAGACAAGGTCAGCATGAAGTTGGACAAGCCAAGCTACAAGGATGGCGATACGGTACACCTGCGCTTCACGCCACCGCACAAGGGCGAAGCCCTGATCACGCTGGAAGGCGACAGCACGCTGTGGATGAAACGCGTGACCGTCGGGGCAGACAGTACCAGTATCGATATTCCACTCAACAAGGAATGGAAGCGTCATGACTTGTATGTTTCTGTGGTGGTCCTGCGTCCCGGTAACGAGGGCGACAAGGTAACGCCTGCACGGGCACTCGGTCTGGCTCATATTCCACTGGAAAGAAGCGATCGTAAATACGTGGTCAATCTGGAAGCGCCCGTCAAGGTGCTGCCAGAAACCACGGTCAAGGTGAAGGTCAAAGTGCCAGAAGCCAAGGGCCAGAAAACCATGGTCACCTTGTCGGCAGTGGATACCGGTATTTTGAATATCACCAAATTTGCTTCGCCTGACCCGCTGACCTTCTTTTTCGGAAGACTGCGCTACGGCCCTGACCAGCATGACGTGTATGGCCGCCTGATAGAAAAAATGCAGGGCCAGAAAGGCAAGCTCAAGTTTGGTGGTGATGCCACTGCCAGTAAACCGGGCAGTAACCTGCCAAAGAAAGTCAGGCTGGTCGATATTTTTAGCGGCCCGGTACAATTGAATGAACAGGGTGAAGCCGAGATACCCGTCGCCATACCAGATTTCAATGGCACGCTGCGCCTGATGGCAGTCGTCGCTGGTGCCGAACGCTTTGGTGCCAGGGATGCCGAGATGACAGTAGCAGCACCGCTGGTGGCAGAACTGATTACACCACGCTTCCTGACGATCGGTGACACCGCCGTGCTGGCACTCGACCTGCATAATCTGTCTGGCGCGGCACAGAACCTGAAAGTCAGCCTGAACGGTGGTGCTGCACTCAAACTGGGTGACGCAGAACGCAGCCTGAGTCTGAAAGACCAGGAAAAACGTACTTTGCGTTTCCCGGTTGAGGCCAAAGCCCAGACCGGCCTGCAAAATATCAGCCTGAACATCAATGGCTCCAACCTGAAAATCGCCAGGAACTTTACTTTGGCGGTACAAGCTGGCACACCGCAGGCAGAAATCACACGCAGACTGAGTGTCAAGCCCGGTGACAGTCTGGACATCCGCGATGCTGAATTCGGTGGCCTGTATCGTTCGTCCTTGCTGGCACATGTGACGGTATCCAACAAGCCGCCGATTGATGTCCGGGCAGCGATACAGGGTCTGTTGACTTATCCGTATGGCTGTGCCGAACAGACTGCCAGTACTGCTTATCCGTATCTGTTCATCGATGAGGCAAGCGCAAAACGTTTTGGGCTGAAACCCTTCAGTCTTGAACAAAGGACCGAAGTCGTGGGCAAGGCTGTTGCACGCTTATCGGGCATGCAGGCAACGAATGGCAGTTTCAGTCTGTGGGGCGGTCGCTATGACGCTGATTACTGGCTGTCTGCCTATGTCACAGGTTTTTTGATGGATGCGCGTGAACAAGGTTTCAATGTGCCGGATGCCATGTATAACAAGGCGCTCGACTACCTGCTGCGTGGCCTGCAGGAAGGTGTGGCACGCATGCCGGCCACCATCGTCGCCGATGCTGCAGCCGTCACCAGCAGCTACCGCGCATGGGAAAACCGTCGTGACGACAATGGCCATTTTGACGTACTGGCCCATGGGGCCTATGTGCTGTCGCGTCAGAACAAGGCTCCGCTGGCCACCCTGCGCCAGTTGCATGAATACCGTGCACAGGCACCTTCCGGCTTGTCACTGGTACACCTGGGTATCGCGCTCAAGCAAATGGGTGACAAGGGCAGGAGTGATATCGCACTGGCTGAAGGCTTGAAGAAAGAACGCAATGGTGGCTACTGGTGGTATGACTATGGTAGCGCGTTGCGGGATTACGCCATGTCGTATGCTTTGCTGGACAAGCACCAGATCAACATCCCGGGTCGCGACAAGCTGATACCTGCCATTGCCAATGAAATGCAAAAACATCTGTATCACAGCACCCAGGAAAAATTGGCGCTGTTCCTGGTTGGCCGTTCGTATGCCAACATCGCCAATGCAGCCTGGAGCGCTAGCCTGAGCGTCAACGGTAAAACCGAAGAATTGTCCGGCCAGGGCGTACTGTTCCGTGAGGTGAATGCGGCTGACCTGGCAAGCGGGATGAAATTGAGCAACAAGGGCAAGGACCCGCTGTATGTGGAACTGTCACTGACCGGTAATCCAGTCAAGATGCCAGCCGAGAAGAAAGACGTGATCGAACTGGGACGCAAGATGTACACCCCCGATGGCACGGAAATCAGTGGTCGTCCGCTGAAGGTGGGTGAAGTTGTCATCGTGCGCTTGACTGCACGTGCTGGCAGCCCGTTTGGCAACGGCATGATCATCGACCGGGTGCCAGCCGGGCTGGAAATTGAAAACCTGAATATCGTCAACGGTGAACAATTGAATACACTGAAGATCGGTGAATTGTCTCCCCAGGATGCCATGCGCGACGGACGTATCAAACGTGTGGAATTCCGCGAAGACCGGTTTGTCGCCGCCATGAATCTGGACACCGAGGTAATGGAACTGTTCTATGTCGCCCGTGCGGTCACACCAGGCAGATTCGTGATACCACCGCTGTACGCAGAAAACATGTACCGGCCAGAACTGTATGGGCTAAGCGGTGGCCAGGATGTCATCACTATTGTGGAAGACGGCAAACCTTAGGAACAAACCAGCAGCACCATGAGGTATCCGGGGTAGCACTACCCCGGATTGCAGTATGCCTTCAGCTATGTCGATCATGAAACGCTATCCAGAAATGAAAGCTGTCTTGTTGCGCTGGGGTAAAACCCTGCTTTCCTATAAAAAAATTTGGGCGGTTGTTGCGCTCTTGCTGGCCAGCCTGGTGCTGCTGGACCTGGCCTTTCCGCTGCCAGCACCGGGCCGTGATTCGCCTTATGCGATGGTGGTGCTGGCACGCGATGGTTCACCGCTGCGCGCTTTTCCCGACAAGGACCATATCTGGCGGCATGCGATCAGCCTGGACGAAGTCTCGCCTTATTATGTACAGGCGCTGACCGGCTACGAAGACCGCGCGTTCTGGTGGCACCCAGGTATCAATCCGCTGTCCATGCTGCGCGCTGGCTGGCAATGGCTGCACAATGGCCGCATCATCTCGGGTGGCTCAACCATCACCATGCAGGTGGCACGCATCATTGATCCTACGCCACATACTGTGGCTGGCAAACTGAAACAGGTCGCACGTGCCCTGCAACTGGAAGCGCATTATTCGAAAAAGGAAATTCTCACGCTATACCTGAACTATGCTCCCATGGGTGGCGTGCTGGAAGGTGTGGAGGCTGCCAGCCGTGCCTATTTAGGCAAACCTTCCAGCCATCTCACACATGCCGAAGCCGCCCTGCTGGCCGTATTGCCACAAATGCCCTCGGTATTAAGACCAGACCGTTATCCACAACGCGCCCAGCAGGCACGTGACAAGCTTGTCAGGCGCATGGCAGACCGCTGGAGTAAAGACATCGTCGCAGATGCCCTGAGCGAGCCGGTGGTCGCCCAGACTGTGCGCGAACCCCTACTGGCCCCCTTGCTGGCGCTGCGCATGAAGCAGCAGGCCAGGCGTGAACGTCAATCCGCCAGCAAGGCTAGCGACACAGGTCAGCAAAACGTCATCCGGACCACGGTAGACCCGACCACCCAGCAAACCGTGGAAACCCTGCTGGCTGACCGCATACGCCTGTTACCACCGCATGTATCGATGGCGGCGATGGTGATGGACAACCAGACTTTTGAAGTGCTGGCCTATGCCGGTTCGGCCGACTTCAGCGACCGCAAGCGTTTCAGTGATGTCGATATGGTGCGGGCCTCGCGTTCGCCGGGGTCGACGCTGAAACCCTTCCTGTATGCGTTTGCCCTGGATGAAGGCTTGATCCATTCAGAATCGCTGTTGTCGGATACGCCGCAGTCGTTTTCCGGTTACCAGCCGGCAAATTTTTTCCAGAATTTCAATGGCCCGGTGAGCGTCTCCGAAGCACTGGTGAAATCCCTGAATGTGCCCGCAGTGGAAGTACTGGACCAACTGGGTTCTTCCAATTTTGTATCCATGCTCAGGCGCGGTGGATTGAAACTCGAATTCCCGCGTGGTGCGGCACCGAATCTGAGTGTCATCCTGGGTGGTGCCGGAGCCAGGCTGGAAGATATGGTGGGCGCCTATTCCTCACTGGCACGCAAGGGTATGGCTGCGGTACCACGCCTTACGCCCTCTGCCCCACGCAAGGAACAAAGAATGATGAGCGAAGGTGCCGCCTTCATCGTGCGCGACATTTTGGAAACCGGTGGCCCGGTTGCCCGGGCGGTAGAAGGCAATGGCAGCTACCGTGGCATCGCCTATAAGACCGGCACCAGCTTTGGTTTCCGTGATGCCTGGGCAGTTGGCGTCAGCAATCGCTACAGCATAGGCGTATGGGTAGGGCGGCCGGATGGCACACCTAACCCCGGCTTCTTTGGTGCGAATGTCGCCGCTCCTTTGCTGGTCGATATTTTTACCGCACTGCCGGATGGTCGCAACCCCGGTCCCAATCCACCACCAGCTTCCGTCAGCCAGGAAAAAATCTGCTGGCCACTGGGTACCCGTGCCGGTGACCAGGCCGATACCCGCCTGTGCCCAGTACAGCGCACCGCCTGGTTGCTGAATGCCACTGCACCACCCAGCTTTGCCGACAGGTTGAAGACAGCAACGCCAGTGTTTAGCTATTTTGTGGATACCCAAACTGGCCTGCGGGTCGCCCCGGAATGCGCGCGCCATGGCGGTGAAACCCGCCAGGCTGCACGCTGGCCTTCGTCGCTAGGCCCCTGGCTGGATGCCGGCCTGCGCAAAACCGCATTGCCGCCCGCCTGGGCACCGGAATGCGCCGCCATCTACAAGGCCGATGACAATATACAAATCGTCGGACTCAGTGACGGTGAAATATTGCACCGTGCAAGCAGCAAGGACGTACCCAAGGCACGTTTGGAAATTCGCGGCTCGCAAGCAGACATCAGCTGGATGGTGAATGGTCGCATCGTTGCCAACAAGGCTGCCAGCCAACCGCAGCTCATCGAATTCCCGCAGGCGGGGCGCTACGATATCACTGCCTTTGACAACTTTGGCAGATATGACAGAATCAGCGTCAGCATGCAGGCTAGCCCGTAAATCAGATTTTTGAAGATGGTTCACGAAAACTGGCACAGCTTCATTTTTTCTCCATATTTCTGCGACATCATCCAATCTGCAATTATCTGATGTTCCTGTAACTGACCCATATAAAGGAAAAATATGAAACCGCTGTTATCCCTGTCGCGCGCCAGTATCCTGCTGGTGATACTGGCACTGAGCAATACCGGACACGCTCAACCTCAGCCGCCTTATGGCGAGCAGAAAAAACCACCTGAGGCCGGCAAGGACGGGCCTCCTCGACGTGAGCCGCCGCCACAAGCCTATGAAGCCTGCAAGGACAAGAAGGAGGGTGCGGTAGTGCAGATCACTACACCACGCGAAGGCAAGATTTCAGCGACCTGCACAGCATCGCCCAAAGGTCTGTTCGCCCGCCCTGAGCGTCCACCAGCGCCACCAGGTCCACCAGGCTCAGCTAGCGCAACGGGCGGACAGGCCAGTGCACCGCCGCCGCCTCCACCTCCGCCACCACCGAAAAAATGATTTGTCACAGAACATTATTTCCATGCATAGAAAAATTCGATACACAAGGGATTGTAAGAGTAGAATTTCTTATTCTTGCAATTCTGCGCGTGGATTCGAATTAAACTATGAGTGAAGAAAAATTAATACCTGTTTTTATCCCTGCACTGGTTGCTATTCTGGTCAGTCTGGAAGATAAAAAAGGCAGCCCTTTAACCTATGAGGAAGTCATAGAAATTCGTGACAATGCCAGTGTCATGATGATGGAAAAAACTCATGCTGATGCTCTCAGCGAATCACGTGGCTACGATGATATCGATCCTGAAAACTGCTGGTACGACTGGCAAATGTACAGAAGAGATGCGGGGCGCACACCTGACCTTGACCCCGGTGCAAAAATCGCCTTGACCAATTCAAATGATGCGCGCATGCAACAAGCTTTTGCAGATGCACAGCAATCCTTGCCGCATTTCCGCAAACTTATCCACGGTAATACGGACAAAGATTTCTTTCCGCTAATCAAAACCAAATTTGTACTTGCCACCGACAATATGTTTGTGTGGTTGAGAGTAGTTGAAAACAGCAATACAGGATTCACTGGCGAGTTATTTGAAGTACCCGCAGAGCTACTCGATCATGAAATTGGCGACACTTTCGATGTCGAAGATGCCGCGATAATCGACTGGATGATCAATCACGATAGTGCCATGCATGGCGGCTATACCATCAGGGCGCACAGGGCAACGCTGAACGTAAAAGAGCAAGCAAAGCTGGATACGCATTTGGGTGTCAGTCGTTATCTGTGAAGAGAATAATTCGCCAGCCCTGGTCTATGTTGCCTGCTCTACTTATCAGACTGTGGATAGCGCAGATAGTAATTGTCAAACTCAGCTACTGCACGCAAAACAAAGCCATGACGAAGGTAAAACCGGTTGGCGTCACTGTCACGCAAGACACCAACATGGATGACCTTTCCCAGAGCGTCGGCTTCTGCCAGCGCCAGCTCGATGGCTGCACTGCCAAGACCACGTTGCTGGAAATCTGGATGCAGGTAAAAGTGGTCAAGTAAAAGATCGTTGTCCTGTGGACGTTGTACCAAAAAGCCTGCAAGTAATCCATCCAGCTTGATGAGCCTGGTGTACTCTGCTACAAAATTCCCCAACAGCCGTTGCCGTGCCCTTTCTACATCAAAGCGCCCTATCTTTTCCAGGCTGGGTCGCATGGCCAGCACGCGCAATTCTGCCAGTTCGGCAGCGTCTTCAGGTTTTGCAAACTTAAGGTCCAGTTTCATTGCTGACAGGCTCCTGCCAATGTGGCGGCTATGCCAAAGAATGCCTGCTTGCCGACTTTAGGAACATCCCATTTACCATCCACAGGCACCTTGCGCTGATGGGCAATCACCATCTGTAGACGCGGGATGACCAGTAGATATTGCCCATGCAGACCCCAGGCCATATAGGCCTGGTAAAGGGGTGAGTTTGCAGGCTCTTCCAGTACCCACCACATATAGCCGTAGCCAAGCTTGCGTGCGGCAGTTGTGGCTGGATGCATGGCAGATGAGGGCGTGACCATGCTGGTGGTTTTGTGCATCCAGTCTACCGGTATCAATTGCCTGCCGTTCCAGTTACCCTGATGCAGGGCCAGATAACCCAGGCGAGCCATATCACGTGTGGACAATAAAAAATGGTAAGGCAGGTGCCGGGATTTGCTGGTGTCACCAAATTTCTTTTGCGCGTTCAATTGAAAATCCTGCAATTGCAGGGTCTGGGCGATGTCTTCATCAAACAATTGGTAAACACTTTTATGCGTGGCGTTTTCGAGTATGGTGCCAGCTACATTGAAATCCCAGTTGTTATACAAAAAATAGCTGCCAGGTGTCTGTGAACCTCGCGCCGGTGCGCTGGACAGGTCATCACCGGTATTGGCCGCCGCATGGAATACACCAGAACGTGCCGTCAGCAAATCACGCGCACGCGCCTGTTTTTCACTATCGAGCAAACCACCGACGTCATCAATACCCAGTTGCGCCAGGGTCTGGTCGAGATCTATCGCGGCATTGTCCACATACTTGCCATACAACATGGACAGGATGCTTTTACGCGCCGATTCGATTATGCCGGACACGTCAGTACGACCATAGCTGAACAGCACGCGACCGTCGCGTATCAATAGCAAGGCTGTGCTGGCTTGCTGTTCCAGCAAATGTTGCGCTTCTGCCTGACCCTGACGACAGGCCGCGGTTTGCTTGTCCGCTGGTAGTTCTTCCCAGGTTTTTCCCGGAAAAACTGCCTGGGCGCTGTACGCAGTGCTCGCCATCAATAGAAATAGCACCATGCTTGCACTGTTTAAACATCTTTTAGAAATCAATCCCTGCTCCTGAAGTCTGATGAGACATGATTAGAACCTGTTTATACATGACTATCTGACAGCGACTTGGTTCACCATGTACAGCATTTGCCTTGGTTTGTTACAAAACCTGGCCTTTCGTCTTATCTGCTAAATCTTGTTTCACTTCTTTACAACTGTAAGGTCAACAAGCTTTTTATTCCCGCCGTTATTACCTCATAGGGCAACCATGCCAGCCGCGGCTTGCGGCGGATTTGTAAAGAGTCAACCATGAAAACCAACCCTCTCTGCCTGACGGCTGTCGCCGTGGCAACTTTGATGTCAGCTTGTGTGGTGGCACCACGTCCAGCGCATTATCCACAACCTGTGTATGTACCGCAGCCTGTGTATGTACCGCAGCCTGTGTATGTACCACAGGCCGGGACCGTGATCGTGCAGAACGAGCCGCCTGCACCGTATGCTGAAGTGATAGGTGTGCCGCCTACGCCCGGTTATATCTGGATAGGCGGTGCCTGGTTCTGGGAAGGTGGTCGCCACGTCTGGCACGGTGGTTACTGGTCAGCACCACGGTCCGGCCACTATTGGGTTGGGCATCACTGGGAACGCGTCGGGAATGGCTGGCACTTCAGGGAAGGGCATTGGGAACCACATCGCCGCTAGTGTGGTGTTGCACGCAGATTGACGCTTATAAAATCGCGAATTTTTCGTTGAGACAAGGAAAAAACCGCAGCAATACAGAGGTATTGCGAGGAGTTTTGACGCAGTATCGGCGGAAAAGGTGCATTTTATAAGTGGCAAGATGAGTGCAGCACTACACTAATACATGTGACTTACTTTGTTTAAATTTGTGGGCTGAAAGAGTCTGCTTCAACCAAGCCAGTGGTTCAATCTCATTGGCTTTGACCATAGCGAGCAAGCTTTGAACCATCGCTGGCCCATCGGTTCAGTTCTGCTTTATAGGTGGGGGCGTTGGACGCTTACGGTTACGGTTACGAACGCTTACGCTGAAATCCAACACACTCTCAATAAACATAAGGCCCATCCCTTTGAAGGAGATGGGCCTTAATTTGTGTCACTACTCAGCTACTTTTGATGTTGCCTAAAAGTAGCCAAGGTCACAACACGTTTTGACTACCTGTGTTATTAAGCAACAATAACGATATCGGTAGCGACGATGGCTGGGAGACCAGTCAAGGTCGCAACAGTCACTGCAACACCAGCACCAGTACCATCTGCATCATAAGACAGAACACCAGTTGCGGTGTTGTAGTCAAATTGCGCATTCGTACCAACAGCAGCACCAGTAGCATTAGAAACAAACTCAGCTGCAACAGAGAAGCCATTGCCGACAACAGAAGTCAAGCCAGCAAACAAGGCTTTGGAGACTTGCAGTTTATCTGTTCCAACCAGGAAACCAGTGATGTTATCGGCGTTAGCTGTGGCATTTGCCAATACGACTGTTTGCGAATTTGCACCCAAAGTAATCGCGTCGACGCCTGCGCCGCCATTGATTGTTTGCGCAAACGCAGCAGAAGTAATGTTGTCTGCAAAACCAGAACCAGTGATCGTTGTGGTAGTCAGAGTCAACGCGCCAGAAAGGATAGTGACGCCAACAGTAGAACCCGCAGCAGTGATCGAAGTCAAACCAGCACCAATTGCACCCGTAGTCAGTGTTTGACCTGCAGTAGTTGCATTGAACTGGATAGTTTCAACCGCAGTGATACCGGCAGAACCTGTACCAGAACCAGTAATAATCACTGTATCTGCACCAGTACCACCTGTGATCACATCTGTTGCTTCCAAGCCAGTACCAAAGCGGAGTGTATTCGTACCATTCGTAGCAATGACTTGCTGAGTAACAGCACCAGCAGCACCAGTCCAGTCAAGATTGGCTGTAGAAGAGGCAGCAGCTGTGAAGTAACCACCACTTGTTTCGAGGACAGCGACATTACCTGTAGTTCCTGCACCCAGTGTCAACAAGTTTGTACCAGTCAATACATTGGCATTGATAGTAAATACGTTGCTTGCACTTGCGGCAACAATAGCATTGTAAGAAACCGTTGGTGTCACTGTACTTGCTGCTACGTTATTTTGCAGCGTCAAGGTACGGATACCAGCGACAGCTGCCAGGGTATTAGGCGTATTCACATCGGTAGTCACATTATTTACCGATGCGACTTCCACATTAGTTACCAGTGTGAAATTAGCGTCAGTAATCAAACCTGCCGTAGCGAATACAATCGTGTCCGTACCCGCACCACCATTCAGGTTAGTTTGATTTGTTGCCGCGCCAGTAATCGTGAAGGTATCGTTACCGTTACCCAGATTAAATACACCGTTAGCTGTGGCAGCAGAACCTGCAATCGTCACATTATCATTACCGTCACCAGTATTGATGTTTGTTACCGTTGTAACTGCAGTTACATTCACCACATCAGAGGCAGTACCACCGACAATCGTCAAACCACCAACAATGGTCTGTGCAGTGACGGCAACAGAGTTGATCGTGTTATCCAGTTGCAGAACTTCCACACCTGACACTGTTGTTACGCCATTTATCGCAGTACCATTCACTGCCAAGTTCGTTACTGCACCTGAGAATGCCAGCGTATCTGTCGTTGCTGAACCGAAAGCAATCACATCACCAGCCGCCAGATTTGCCTGGGTGGTTGTCAATGTGGTTGCTGCATTGATGGTTGGCGTTGCGTAAGCAATACCACCGAAGTTTGCATTCAACAGACCAAGTGTTGCATTGTTGAACAGATCAACACCGTTCGTCAATGTGTTAGGCGAAGTCA
>NZ_JBMPOR010000014.1:0-161389 GCF_049340265.1 Undibacterium sp. Di26W | reverse complement strand
CTTATTGCCACGCTCGTCGACTCCATGCAACGCAAACACATTCTTTGCCAAATCCATGCCAATTGTCGTAATATTCATTTCGGACTCCTCGCCTCAAGTAGTTGGTCATACTTCTACTTTGGCACATTGATGCCGTCGGCGCTGGAGTCCTTCTCTATTTCCAGCAACCTGGAAGGCGGCGTCCATACCATTTGTTTGCGTTCTTACAGGACCGGGCTTTAGGTACTGAAATGCGCCTTGGCATAGGTTTCACGCTCCAGTTCCTGCACCTCGACACACAATTGCACATCCAGCCCTGGCGGCCATGGCCCGGCCTGGTTGATAACGGTGAGTACGCGTTCTGACAAATCCCGTTTCACTTCGGTCGTGCGGCCTTTCAATATCACCAGCTTGGCATGCAGAAAAGCCCTTTCTGCATTGGCGGTACCGACGACATAGGTGTCAAAACGGATGGCCCGGCTTTTGATATCGATTTCCTTGAAATGATTTGTCGCCACCAGGGCAGTATTGATATCCAGCAGCAGTTCCCTGGCCTGTATTGGCAGATTGGCGGAGTATTCGATGGTGAAATGTGGCATAGCTGTCCTGTATCTGTTCGTTTGATTGTGGTCTGGCAGTTTTTGATTCTTTGCTGATTGCTACAACTGTACCAGCATTGGCTAGAACTCACTTCACACATAGGGATGAGTGCGAGCAAGGCGATTCGGGATGCAGTGCAAGGCGTAAGGGTAAGCCTTGTTGCTAAAGCTAATGTGACGCTACCGCGCAGCAATGCGCCCGCAAAGTGTCAATGCGGCCAGCTCCCGCAGGGTTTTGGACCGCAAGCTGTGCGCAATTCGACTCACCAAATAGAAAAGAGGCCTTTATCCCTGAGTCTACATTCACACAGGGAAAAGACCTCTACACAGCTTGCTGCAATGAAAAATTACCTGGATGCAGTCACTGTGCTAGTGGCGTTCGCCTTTTTCAGCTCTTCGCTGGCGTCACAACTGCCTACATTTTCACTGTCAAATATTTTAAGTTCCCAATTGTTTTCCATGATGGAGTCTTTTTTGGCTGTGATGTAATAGCGTGTACAAGGCTG
Source organism: Undibacterium sp. Di26W (assembly GCF_049340265.1). Lineage (NCBI taxonomy): Bacteria > Pseudomonadati > Pseudomonadota > Betaproteobacteria > Burkholderiales > Oxalobacteraceae > Undibacterium > Undibacterium sp. Di26W. Next base: position 160,305 of record NZ_JBMPOR010000014.1, on the reverse strand, counting down.
TACATCCAGCACCAGCATTTTTTGTGAAGGTGCGCGGGCCATAGACTGACCGATCTGTACCAAGACATTATGCTTGCCTGGGGCGATTTGTACCGGCCCTTTGAAGTACGCTTGCTGATCCACTGCAACAATGTGCACCGGATACTCATGATTGGGTAACGGGCGGTCAGGGTTGCCATTCAGGTAGGACAACGACGCCATAGTACAAGCCCCCAGAAATGCGGTACTCAGGGCAGAAGCAATGACTACTTTGATCAGGGATTTCATGTGTTTCCTTTATTTTAAGAGGAAAGTCAATTTTTATCAGCATTGTTGATTGGATACGTTATTTCTGGCAATGCAATATTGCCCCGTGTATCTTTTTGTATGCTGAATTCACCCATCCCTACCCTGCCAGCCCTGCTCTGACAGTCGCCAAGCAGGCATTTCTGTTGCATAATCGAAGCCCTATCTTTCAGGAGTAAGCATGAGTATCACGATGATCATTTTTTTCAAGGCATTAATCGTAGTACCGATCACCTTGTTACCTATCCTGAACCCCATCGCGATTGCCCCTATTTTTCTATCCATGACCGGCCCGATAGAGCCACAACTGGCCAACCGGCTGGCGAAGCGTATCGCCCTGAACTGTTTTTTCCTGCTGATGGGTGCGGTCTTTATCGGCTCTTACGTACTGGATTTTTTTGGCATTTCTCTGCCTATCGTACGGGTTGCCGGTGGTATCGTGGTCGCCATGGCTGGCTGGAAGCTGTTGAATGATCAGGGCCAGGACAAATTGCGTAATTCCGTCGCTGCCTCGCATGGTGGCAGCACCTGGACCCGTGAAGAGTTGCGTAGCCGCGGGTTTTACCCCTTCAGTTTTCCGCTGACGGTAGGGCCCGGCACCATCGCCGCCTCGGTGACCCTGGGTACCCAGATGCCAAACAAACCAGTGGACTGGCTGATCACCAGTATTGCTTCTGCCCTGGGTGTATTGCTGACCACGCTGGTGATTTACCTGTGCTATCGCTTTGCCCGCAATATGGAAAGACTGCTGGGTGACGTAGGCGCAACCGTGCTGATGCGCCTGTCCGCTTTTATCTTGTTGTGTATAGGGATAGAAATTGGCTGGGCAGGTATTTCTGACCTGCTTGCTGACCTGAAGCTGCACTAAAGCGACACTGAGGTCGTCTAGTCAAAGCGTGCCCGCATTCACCAGCGTAGGTCACAAACTCGCAAACAATTGAATAGCAAAGCTCAGCGCACAAACCTGCAAAGATAGGTACCAAGGAGAGTGGCATGAGGCAGGCGGATGCCGTATCCGCCTCGCCATTCTGTCGTTACAAAGGCTCTTCCAGCATCAGTGCATGCTCCACCAGTTCGGTTTCATCACCGATGCGGCTATTCCAGGCACGGGTGAAATAACTTTTCTCTACCTGGGTAGGGGCGACATACCAGATCACCATCAGCGTCCCCTTGTGGTCATGGATCTTGGCCAGCTTGGAAATGCATTCCTTATTGCCATCAATATCTGCCAGGCCTATCGCATAACCGTAAACACGGCTCAGACGTTCTATGCGATCTGGCTCGGTTTCACTATTGGTAGCAGAAATTTTCGGGTGATCCAGATACATGGTGCAGTCTCCGTCTTCAGATGGTCGTTTTTCATTCTATCGCATCAGTCTGCCCACAGCTATCGACATTTGGCATGCTTGCGCCGGCGGTGGGGGAAACTCAGGCCCTGTTGCGTTTTTCCCATTTGCATTCCTGCCTGGCCAGCACTTTATTGGTCGGATCCACAGTCTCCAGATAGACGTCAAACCCCCATAGTCTGGCGACATGCTTCAACATTTCGCCCGTCTGCATGTTCAAGGGACGGCGTTGGTACTGGGTATGACGCAAGGTCAAAGCGCGGTCGCCCTGCATATCGACGGACCAGACCTGGATATTCGGTTCACGGTTACCCAGGTTATATTGTCCCGCCAATTGTTCGCGCAGATAACGATAACCCTGTTCATCATGAATCGCCGAGATCAGCAACTTATCCTTACTGTCATCATCAAGGATGGCAAAAAAATGGAAGTCACGCATCAGCTTGGGTGACAGATACTGGGCAATAAAACTCTCATCCTTGAAATTGCGCATGGCAAACTGCAGGGTCTTTTGCCAGTCGCTGCCAGCAAAGTCGGGGAACCATTCGCGGTCTTCTGCCGTCGGTGTTTCGCAGATGCGGCGTATGTCGCGCATCATGGCGAAACCCAGGGCATAGGGATTAATCCCATTGAAATAGCGGCTGCTAACCGGTGGCTGGTACACCACATTGGTATGGCTTTGCAAAAATTCCATCATGAAGCCATCGCCGACCACGCCCTCTTCATACAATTGCTGCAGTATGGTGTAATGCCAGAACGTCGCCCAGCCTTCATTCATGACCTGGGTCTGGCGTTGCGGATAAAAATATTGTGACACCTTGCGGATAATGCGCACAATCTCGCGCTGCCAGGGTTCCAGCAAGGGTGAATACTTTTCTATGAAATACAGCAGGTTTTCTTGCGGCTCGGATGGCACACGCTGCTCTGCCTGGCTTTCTGGCACCTCATTGCGTCGCGGGACCGTGCGCCACAAGTCATTCACTTGTGACTGCATGTATTTTTCTCTTTCGGCCTGACGCACACGTTCTTCAACCAGCGATATTTTGGCGGGACGCTTGTAGCGGTCAACACCATAGTTTTGCAAGGCATGGCAAGAATCAATGATCAGTTCCACCGCTTCCATGCCATAGCGCTGCTCGCAGTCTGCGATATAATTTTTGGCAAACAACATGTAATCAATAATCGCTTCGGCATCGGTCCAGGTGCGGAACAGGTAATTACCTTTGAAAAAGGAGTTATGTCCGTACGCTGCATGGGCAATCACCAGTGCCTGCATGGTCAGGCTGTTTTCTTCCATCAGGTAAGAAATGCAGGGATTGGAATTGATGACGATTTCGTAGGCCAGCCCCATCTGTCCACGCTTATAGCTTTTTTCGGTAGAAAGAAAATGCTTGCCGAATGACCAGTGATTGTAGGACACAGGCATGCCCACTGACGCATACGCATCCATCATCTGTTCGGCAGTGATCACTTCGAGCTGGTTGGGATAGGTATCCAGCCCAAACTGTTCGGCTACCCGGCGTATTTCTTCATGCGCCTGCTCTATGAGTTCAAAAGTCCATTCAGATTGCTCGGGCAAGGCACGGGGATGCTTTCTTCTGGTACTGGCATGGCTGGCTTCCATGTTGGACCTCATTTCGGCTGCTTCTTGAACAATTCCCTAAACACCGGATAAATGTCAGCCGGTGTTTCTATTTTTTGTATCGCAAAGTGCGCATGATGTTCGGTTACTTTCTCATATTCCAGCCACAGGTTCTGCGGCTGACCATCGGTGATTTCCACGTAGGCATAATACTGCACCAGCGGCATGATGGTATTGGTCAGCAGTTGCCCGCAGGTAGCCGAATCATTGTCCCAGTTATCACCATCCGAAGCCTGGGCCACATACACATTCCAGTCGCTGGCGGTGTATCGTTCACGCACGATTTGCGATAACAGGTTCAATGCAGATGAAACAATGGTACCGCCCGATTCGCGTGAATGGAAAAAAGCATCTTCATCCACTTCCATCGCAGTCGTATGATGGCGGATAAACACCACCTCGATTTTTTCATAGGCACGGGTCAGGAACAGGTACAGCAAAATGAAGAAGCGCTTTGCCGTATCCTTTTTCTGTTCATCCATGGAACCAGATACGTCCAGCAGGCAAAACATCACACACTGGCTGGCAGGTTTGGGTACCTTGACCCGGTTGCTATAGCGCAGGTCAAATGGATCAAGAAATGGAATCGCCAGCAGGCGCGTACGCAGGTGGTGAATTTCCTGTTTTAATTCAATCACCCTGCTATCTTTATTGTCTATGCCAGCATCAAGCAGCATCGTCATTTCTGCTTCAGCCACTTTCAGTCTGCGTGCTGATTTACCGCCGACTGCAATGCGTCGCCCCATGGCACCGCGCAATGAGCGCAGCACATGCATGCTGGATGCGGTTCCTGATGTTTTGTAACCGGCACGCTGGCTTTTGAAATCGGTCGTGGAAGTCAATTGCGTCTTGACCATATTCGGCAATTCCAGGTCTTCGAAGAAATAGTTCATGAATTCTTCGCGTGACAGCTGGAACACAAAGTCATCTTCGGCCGGGTCTTCGCTATTGCCACCCTGCCCTTTGCCAGAACCACCACCACCGCCTTTGGGCCGGGCAACCTGGTCGCCGCGCTGGTATTGTTCATTACCAGGCTGCACACCTTCCCACACCCCACCATGCGTATGACCAAAGGTCGGCTCACTGACATCCTTGACCGGTATCGATATACGTTCACCGCTCTCAATATCGGTAATGGACCGCCCTTTTACTGCACGAGCAACAGCATCCTTGATCTGCCCTTTATAACGCCGCAAAAAGCGTTCACGATTCGGTGCAGACTTATTTTTACCCTGGACACGCCGGTCAATCAGATGAACCAAAATGCTCTCCCGTTTGCCGCAAAATCTTTCACTTGCCTGATTCCCATTCGTCCTCCTGCCATCAAGACGATTTTCTTACCCGCAAATACCATTCACACAGCAAGCGAACCTGTTTGGCGGTATAGCCTTTGGCCACCATGCGTTCGACAAATTCCTGATGCTTGTTGGAATCATCCGCACTGGCCTTGGCATTGAAGGAAATGACGGGCAATAATTCTTCGGTATTCGAAAACATTTTTTTCTCAATGACCGTACGCAGTTTTTCATAACTGGTCCAGGCCGGATTTTTGCCAGCATTCTGCGCCCTGGCCCTCAACACGAAATTCACGATCTCATTGCGGAAGTCTTTGGGGTTGGAGATGCCTGCCGGCTTCTCGATTTTTTCCAGTTCATTATTGAGCGCATCGCGATCAAAACTTTCACCGGTATCGGGATCGCGGAATTCCTGGTCCTGTATCCAGAAGTCAGCAAAGGTCACATAACGATCGAAAATATTTTGGCCGTATTCTGAATAACTTTCCAGGTAGGCCGTCTGAATTTCCTTGCCTATGAATTCTGCATAACGCTGTGCCAGATATTCCTTGATATAAGACACATACTTTTGCTCGATCTCTGGTGCAAATTGTTCCCGCTCTATCTGCTGTTCCAGTACGTAGAGCAAATGCACAGGATTGGCAGCGACTTCGGTATTATCAAAGTTAAATACCTTGGACAAAATCTTGAATGCAAACCGGGTGGACAAGCCATTCATGCCTTCATCGACACCGGCATAATCTGAATATTCCTGGCGTGACTTGGCCTTGGGATCGGTATCTTTGAGATTTTCACCGTCATATACCTGCATCTTGCTGAAGATGCTGGAATTTTCTGGTTCTTTCAGGCGTGACAGCACGGCAAACTGGGCCATCATTTTCAAGGTACCGGGGGCGCAAGGTGCACTCGCCAATGACGAAGTACGCACCAGTTTTTCATAGATTTTTATTTCATCATTCACACGCAGGCAATACGGCACTTTGACGATATAGATGCGGTCAAGAAAAGCTTCATTGTTTTTATTGTTTTTAAATGTCTTCCATTCCGATTCATTTGAGTGGGCCAGTACGATACCCTCAAAAGGTATGGCGCCAAAGCCTTCGGTGCCTTTGAAGTTTCCTTCCTGGGTAGCCGTCAACAAAGGATGCAAGACCTTGATCGGGGCCTTGAACATTTCGACAAATTCCATCAAACCCTGGTTAGACAGGCAAAGACCGCCGGAATAGCTGTAGGCATCTGGATCATCCTGCGCATATTCTTCCAGCTTACGGATATCGACCTTGCCTACCAGCGAAGAAATATCCTGGTTATTTTCATCACCGGGTTCGGTTTTGGACACGGCAATCTGTTTCAATACCGAGGGATAACGGCGTACCACGCGGAACTGGTTGATGTCGCCATTGAATTCGTGCAGGCGCTTGACGGCCCAGGGGCTGGGTATGCTTTTCAGGTAGCGACGTGGTATGCCGAAATCTTCTTCCAGCAAGATACCGTCTTCCTCTTCATTGAACAGGCCGAGAGGTGATTCATTGACGGGGGAACCCTTGATGCAATAAAAAGGGATTTTTTCCATCAGGAATTTCAGGCGTTCGGCAATCGAAGATTTACCGCCACCGACCGGTCCCAGCAGATACAGGATTTGCTTGCGCTCTTCCAGGCCTTGAGCAGCATGGCGAAAATACGCCACAACCTGCTCGATGACTTCTTCCATGCCATAAAATTCACGAAAGGCTGGATAGATCTTGATGACCTTGTTGGAGAAAATACGCGACTGACGGGAGTCATGACGGGTATCCACCAATTCAGGCTCACCGATGGCAGCCAGCATGCGTTCAGACGCGCTGGCATATACCAGCCTGTCTTTTTTACACAGATCGAGATATTCCTGCATGGAATACTCTTCTTCGCGTGTTCGTTCATACCGTGCGGTGTAGTTGTCAAAGATATTCATCCCGACCTCCATGGATAAGCAAAAAGCAAATTCCGAACCGGTCTGGTGGCAACACCAATTTCATTGCCGCCAGCACATTACAACTTTAGTGTAGTTGAAATTATCAAAACGTGCAGCGCAAATTGTTACTCTGTGCAAAATGTTGGATCAAAGCACTGTTGTAAATCCGGGACGAAACAACAATGACGGCGCAAGCAGTACTCACATCTGACAAAACAACATAGCGATACAACTACATTAGCTTAAATTTGCAACAGCATTGATATAAACATATTCACTTTATTACGCATGATGCAGACTTTCTCATGCAACGCACTATCACCCATGAACGTTGACCCGTTTGTTAAATATGGTGAGAAAATAATGTGGCACACATGTGTGCGAGTGCACATACAAGCTGACAGCGCTGGTGGATGATGAATTGTGAATTGTGAATTGTGGATTGTGGATTGCGACTTGAGAACGCATTACGCCCATGACGGATGAAATGCGCTTTACGCCAGCTTGAACTGGTAAGGAGGAAGGTCTTCTTTGGCCGGCAATTCCACCAGCAATAATTCCAGTGCCGATACTTCCAGCGGACGATAATAATAATATCCCTGGAAGAAGTCGCAACCTATCTCTTTCAGGAAAATTTCTTGTTCCTTATTTTCCACACCTTCGGCAACGGTATGGCAAGACAGGATATTGGCCAGTGAAATAATGGCTTTGATGATCATTTCACTTTTCTTGTTATGACCGATCTGCGCCACAAACGAGCGATCAATCTTGACGCTTTGTGCCGGGAAATGGCTGAGTTTGGACAAGGACGAATAACCGGTGCCAAAATCATCAATCGCAATACTGAAACCGCGCGCCTTGAGTTCATCCAGATGATGAATGGTCAGTGTTTCGTTGGCGATCAGGCCGGTTTCAGTAATCTCGAATTCCAGATAGGATGATGCAACGTCGTGGCGCTGGCAGCATTCATCAATCAGTTGTAACAAGTCACTGCGGGCTATATCCGTCACCGACAAATTCAGGGCAATCACGGGGCAATCACCAAAGCGGTTCAACCAGTCACGTGTCTGGCAGCACACCTGGTCCATGACGAAATTGCTGATCAGGCGTATCAATCCAGCCCGCTCGGCTATCGGGATAAACTCGGCAGGCGGTACATTGCCCAATGTCGGCGATTCCCATCGCAACAAGGCTTCCAGGCCCGCAATATTGCCATCACGCGCCACTTTGGGCTGGTACACGAGGCGGAATTCATTTTGCTTCAGGCCATTGACAATGCCGACTTCTATCTCGACACTGCGCCGTATTTGTTGCGCATCCTCTTCATCAAACAGGGTCACGCTTTGGTCGCTGGAACGACGCGCGGTATCCAGCGCGACTTCACTGCGCCGTATCAAATCATCTGGCAGTTTGTCCTCCGGCCGCACCAGGGCAATGCCAGCAGAAAACTGTACCAGTAAATTCTCGCCATTGATTTCCAGTTCTTTCGGCAGATTGTTACGGACTTTTTCTACCAGCTTGATGATCTCACCTGGTGTACGTGACTGTTCCACCACAAAAGAAAAAACAATGCTGCGCAGACGTGCGCAAAAACAGTTTTTGGGCAGTGCGCGTGACAATTCTTCGGCAAAACGTCGCAACAGAATATCGCCTGTATGGGCACCAAACTGCTGGTTGGCATGCCGTATGCTGTTCAAACGAAAGGAAACCAGGGCCGTCACCGTGCTGTCGTCATTGTCCGCCAAGATGCCATGCAGATGGCTGCGCAACATGTCGCGGTTAGGCAGGTTGGTCAAGGCATCGTGCCGGCTAAGATAGTCTTCGCGCTCCAGGCTCAATTGCAGGGCATGGTGCATGGAATGCAGGCCGGATACGTCCCTGAGGGCAACGATATAGTGTTCGGCCGAAGTTTGCGAGATATTTTCCAACGCCACCAGCTTACCGTCGCGCGTACGATAGGCTGACATGCGCATGTTTTCAGATTCATCGCTGTTCGAGCTTTTCAAACGTACGCTGTTATCCAGCGACAGCCAGGCAAACAGTGCCAGCTCGTCATCTTTGTCTGCATTGCGACCCAGCAAATTGTTGGCAAGTTGATTGGCCTGCAATATCTGGCCGCTGGCATCTGTCAGCAATAAGGCCGAACCAGCGTTTTGAAACACTTCTTCGTATTGGGCATGGCTCACCACCAGCGCATCACTTGCCTGCCGATAACGCTTGGCCGACACATCGAGCTCATGCAACACCCGGAACACGGCCAACGGCACGCAGGTATTAAAAAACAAAAATAACAGTGCCTGAATATACGTATTGCTGGCTGGAAGGGTAACGTCAAAACCGGGCACGGTGAATACAGGCCGGTTTGTCAACAGCAGCAGGAAAGGCAGGAAATTGAATACCATCAACCCCATGGCCAGTCGGGTACCAAAGAACAGGCGCGCGATGATGGGGGTGGTGTATATGAGAAGATAGCCAAATTTGGCTACTTCAAAATCGCTGACAAAGCTGACAATGGAAAATGCAGACGCATAAACCGCGCCTATTAATATCGTAGCGCCAGCACGCAAGTGACGGGATGAATAATACAAGCCCAAGGCCAGCACGGCATAGAAAAAACCAACGACCCACAACACCTGATAGGCACCAACCGCGATAGCATCCAGAGAACTGTGAATCGCTACGGCTGCTTCCAGCACAAAGCCGGACATCAAAATGATACGTAGTGCGCTTAATTTCCATGCGGTGTGCTCGGCAGGCGTTAATGCACTTTCATTAAGAAAAAGCCAGCGAAACATGTCATGTATTGGAATAAGAAGCTAAAGTCTGTTGCCGGGAACAAATGCACGCCAGCATACTTGCCGACACGACAGCCAGAAAATGCGTAGTACTACCTTGCGATATCACTACCCTGTCTTGCTGAACGGATTGCGCATCCCTTTCGTTGTCAACATCCCCCGGAAAAACCATGAAGAAATGTCTCCAAAATCAAGCCACATTCTCTCATAGATTTATATCGTTTCCGCATTTATCGTGACAATTTACAAACCTTTAATGAAAATTAGTTTTCATTAACTGATTTTCATATGGCGATAGATTTTCACTTTAGTTATTTTATCAATCATTCCAATCAAAATGAATCACTATTGAATTACATGCAATCAACTATAGACGACTGGTCTAATACTTTCGAAAAACAGCTCGAAATTGGAAAACTACTCATTATGTGGAAAATATGCGCAGAACGGCGCAGGAAAGGCCCGGAACGCGACGAAGAAATGGAATCTGCGTCAGTTAGAACAAACTGCAATCAACTTGGGGATTATTTGAACGCCAGCGCCGTTGATTATCCGGCTTCACCAAGCAACCAGGGAACAGCATCGACCACTAACCATGTACTGCAGCAAAGTGACCAGGCATGCGAGATCCACGTTTTGAAATCAACGAAACTGATCTGACAATCGCCGCCTGTCTATCGGGCATCTATCGGCTGAAGGTCAGATCAGGGTGTTACTGGCATCAGTACATCACGGCAACAGGAAAATCATGCCGCCTCATGCACAGGATGTGATTGGCGGTGGTACAAGAATTCCAGCACTTCTGTCCTGTATTGCGCATACCTGGGATTTTGTGCCAGAGCGACACGATCACGCGGCCTTTCCAGATCCACTTTCAGGACTTCACCGATAGTCGCCGCCGGGCCATTCGTCAGCATGACGATACGATCAGACAGTAGCACAGCCTCGTCCACATCATGCGTCACCATCACCACAGTCGATTGGGTCTTGGCGACGATCTTCAAGAGTTCATCCTGCAAATGGGCACGCGTCAAGGCATCCAGTGCACCGAAGGGTTCATCCATGAGCAAGACTTTCGGCTCTATCGCCAGCGCACGGGCGATACCGACGCGCTGCTTCATGCCACCAGAAATTTCATTCGGGCGTTTTTTTTCTGCATGCGTCAACCCGACCAGCGCCAATGCCTGCATGGTGCGTTTCTGCAATTTGGTACTGTTTTCGGTTGCACCAAATACGCGCTCCACCGCCAGGAAAACATTTTCATAACAAGTCAGCCACGGCAGCAAGGAATGATTTTGAAACACCACGCCACGTTCCGGCGAAGGGCCGGAAATTTCGCGGTTGGCGCAAATCAGTGTGCCTGCAGTGGCATTGGTTAAACCGGCGATCAGGTTCAACAAGGTTGACTTGCCACAGCCAGAGTGACCAATGAGGGTAATGAATTCGCCCTTGGCGACATTCAGGTTAATATCACGCAGGGCATGGAAGCTGCCTTTGCGGGTATGAAATACCATTTCAACCTGACTGATGGCGATGTACTTGTTGTCGATTTCGTTCATGATCATGCTCCCACATCTTCGTAAGTAAAGGCACGTGCAATTGCCACCAGAATTTGTTCAAGTATCAAGCCCACCATACCAATCACCACGATGGCGATAATGATGTGCGGCACATTCAGGTTATTCCATTCATCCCATACCCAGAAACCGATACCGACACCACCAGTCAGCATTTCTGCCGCCACGATCACCAGCCAGGCTGTGCCTATCGCAAGGCGCACACCCGTCAACATGTAGGGCAATACAGATGGCAATAAAATTTTTGTGACTATTTTCCATTCAGACAAATTGAGAACCTTGGCCACATTCATATAGTCTTGCGGCACGCGCTGCACACCAATTGCGGTGTTGATGATCATCGGCCAGATCGAACAGATAAAAATCGACCAGATCGCTGCCGGATGTGCAGACTTGAACACCAGCAAACCTATCGGTAACCAGGCCAACGGCGACACCGGCTTCAGCAAGCTGATGATGGGATTGAACATGCCCGACAGGAACTTGAAACGTCCGATCAGGAAGCCGAGCGGTATACCGACCGCAGCAGCCAGACCAAAACCCACTGCTACCCGTTTCAAGGACGCATAGATATTCCATCCTATGCCCTGGTCATTCGGCCCCTTTTGATAAAAAGGATCAGAGAATACCTTGATGGCTTCCTGCAGGGTGACCCATGGCGAAGGAAAGGTACTGTTCTTGACCGCGATAATTTCCCAGATCAAGATCAGCATGCCTATGCCAAACAGGGGTGGCAGCACGCTCAGAAAGAATGGGCGGAAAGAGCGCTGCTTCTTTGCAGTTGGATTTTTCACTGGCTTCACCTTTGCCGGTTTGAGTTCGACGACTGCCGATTCGGTTTTTTCCACAGCGGGCTTTTGCATTGCACCATGTACCAAGGTATTCATTGCGACTCCTTAAGCCTTGATTTTGAAGGAAGCTGCATAGGCAGCCGGGTTTTTTCCATCCCAGACCGTACCATCCATGAACTTGCTACTGCGCATGACATCCTTGGGAACGGATACCTTGGCCATGGCCGCTGCATCCTTGTATACGTCAATACGGTTAACTGCCTTTGCCACCGCCAGGTAATCAGGATCCGTCTTCAGCAAACCCCAGCGCTTATGCTGAGTCAGGAACCACATGCCGTCTGACAGGTAAGGGAAATTCACCGCGCCGTCGTTAAAGAATTTCATGTAGTTAGGGTCATCCCAAGTCTTGCCCAGGCCATTTTGATAGCGGCCCAAAATACGCTGATTGATGACATCAACCGATGTGTTCACGTAGGATTTATCAGCGATGGTTTCTGCCATTTTGATTTTGTTGGACAGCGAAGCATCGATCCAGCGTCCAGCTTCCAGAATTGCGGCAACCATGGCGCGTGCGGTATTCGGATATTTCTGTACGAATTCGGCCGTAGTACCCAATACTTTTTCCGGATGGTCTTTCCAGATATCCTGTGTCGTTGCTGCGGTGATGCCGATACCGTCGGCAATCGCCCTGTGGTTCCAGGGTTCACCGACACAGTAACCATCCATATTGCCGACACGCATATTGGCAACCATTTGTGGTGGCGGCACGGTAATGACCTTGGCATCTTTCATGGGGTTGATGCCATGTGCCGCCAGCCAGTAATACAGCCACATGGCGTGGGTACCGGTAGGGAAAGTCTGGGCAAAGGTATATTCGCGCTTGTCGGTCTGCATCAGCTTGGCCAGGCCTGCACCATCTACCGCACCTTTTTCTGCCAGTTTTTTGGACAGCGTAATCGCCTGGCCATTATTGTTCAGCGTCATCAGTACCGACATGTCTTTCTTGTTGCCGCCGACGCCCAGTTGCACGCCATACAGCAAGCCATACAAGACATGGGCAGCATCCAGTTCACCGTTCACCAGTTTGTCGCGTACGCTGGCCCAGGATGATTCTTTGGTAGGGATAATCTTGATGCCGTATTTCTTGTCGAAACCCAGGACAGAGGCCATCACCACTGAAGCGCAATCAGTCAGTGGAATAAAGCCAATATGTACTTCTTCTTTTTCTGGCTTGTCTGATCCGGCTGCCCATACACCACCTGTACTCAGACCCATGATGCCAGCTCCCGTTGCCAATGCAGCGCTTTGCAATAAACTGCGACGTTTGAAATTCGGTTCATGATCTTCCTGCTTGTTGACATCAATGATGAGAGATTTCTTATTCGATTCCTGATTCGACATGTCTGCACTCCAGCCTGAGAAAGTTTTTCTGCAACGAAAAAAGGTGTCATTCCACGTGGTAAAAAAACCAGTAGAAAGACACCTTTGTCTAATGAGGTGACCATCGTTAGTCAGTCTCATTTATTCTGTAGCGCCAGCGTTGGCGCTTTCTCTTTCATTAGCAATTGCCGTGCCAGAGCAGATTGCGTGGCTACAGCTCTTTAACCTACCCCCAGTGATACAAAATCAAGGACTGCCAGAACTCATTTCGCACCGGAATGACGCAGCGCACCAATTACACGCACAAACTTGGACTGCCATCTGCTGTGCACTAACTATTCACCATGAGTGACCATGAGGGACCGTGCATAACCATGAGTGCGCATCAGGGAAATGCGTTCTACCCACCCAGCAAATCGGCGACATCCAGCATGCGCTGCGCCAGATCCACCAGTTTCAGGTTCTTTTCCATGGCTTGCTTGCGCATTCTTTGATAGGCTTCGTTTTCCGACAACTGATGCCTTTGCATCAACAAGCCCTTGGCCCGCTCTATGGTTTTGCGTTCAAGCAGCTTGGCCTTGGTATCCGACAATTCGCTGCGCAGCTTCTGGTCAGCGTTGAAGCGCGCCATGGCGACATCCAGCACAGGCTTGATGCGGTCCGACTGCAGCCCGGCGACGACATAGGCCGACACTCCGGCTTCCATGGCTGCGGCCATATTCGACTGGTTGCCGTCTTCTGTGAATAAGACTATGGGGCGGGGGGCGTCGCGTGTCACCATGACCATATGCTCAAGCACGTCACGTGAATCGGATTCGGCATCAATGATGATCATGTCCGGTTGCAATTGCGCTACGCGCTCACTCATATACATATCACCAGGAATCACGGCAATGATGTTATAGCCAGCCTGCAGCAACCCTATGCGCAGGGCGCGCGAACGCGCCAGCTGTGCCTGCGCGTCTTCATGCAACTCATCCTCGGTCTGTATGACCGTATTCACCACAACGATACGCAAGCTGGGCGAAACAGGCATTGTCGCATTAACACTATTCTGTTTGGTGCGCATAGATGGGCCATGGCAGATATAATCTAGGTATGCGTTCTTTAGCAAGATTCGCACCAATCCGCCATATTATTTAAGTAAAAGCATCATTTCCTGTCATTCATCGGTCCACCCATGGCGAGACGGACCAGGCTGTGCTCTGCGCCATTTAGAAATTAACATGATAGTTCTTGGAGTTGAATCTTCCTGCGATGAAACCGGCCTGGCCCTGTACGACACCGAACAGGGTCTGCTTGCCCATGCCCTGCACTCACAAATCGCCATGCACCAGGAATATGGCGGCGTCGTGCCGGAACTGGCCTCGCGTGACCATATCAGGCGTGCCTTGCCCTTGCTGACAGAAATCCTGACCACATCCGGCTTGAAGAAACAGCAGATAGATGCGATTGCCTACACCCAGGGGCCAGGCTTGGCCGGTGCCCTGCTGGTGGGTGCATCCGTCGCCTGCGGATTGGGCTTGGCGCTGGACAAGCCGGTATTGGGCGTACATCACCTGGAAGGCCATTTGCTATCGCCCTTACTGGCCAGCAAACCACCAGAATTTCCCTTCATCGCCTTGCTGGTGTCGGGTGGGCACACGCAATTGATGCGTGTCGATGGGGTGGGTCGCTATCAATTACTGGGAGAGACGCTGGACGATGCTGCCGGTGAAGCTTTTGACAAATCGGCCAAATTGCTGGGCCTGTCTTACCCTGGCGGCCCAGCTATTTCACGCATGGCAGAATTTGGTGATCCAACTGTTTATAAATTCCCGCGTCCCATGTTGCATTCCAAAGATTTGAATTTCAGTTTTTCTGGCTTGAAAACTGCAGTCCTGACAGTCGTCAAAAATCACCCTGCGAATATTTGTGAACAGGACAAAGCCAATATCGCCCGTGGTTTTGTCGATGCCATTGTGGACGTACTGACAGCGAAATGTGTGACGGCGATACGCGAGAGTGGCTTGAAGCGGCTGGTGATTGCCGGGGGCGTCGGCGCGAATCAGCAATTGCGCGCATCCTTGAATGCAGCGGCACAAAAACGCCGCTTTCAAGTCTATTACCCCGAGTTGGAATTCTGTACCGACAATGGTGCGATGATTGCCTTTGCCGGTGCCATGCGACTCAAAAAAAATCCCGCACTGGCTACACGGGACTATGGTTTCAATGTACGGCCACGCTGGCCTTTGCAAGAATTACTGGAAGCCTGACAGGCTACCGCACCCAGGTCTTCATCGGCCTGGGCTACTTTACTTGTAGATGCCACAACCAACAATCACGCCCTCATATTTTTCTATGTACATGGACTTGGGCTCTATCTGTTTGGTGCTTGGATTGACAAATTTATAGTCTTGCCAGCCTTTACCCTTGGCCTTGACTAATTCCAGCCGTTCGCGGATAAAGAATTTACCATCCACATCGGTAAGATCTATCATGTCCTTGCCAACCATCTTGGGATTCAGGTGGGCGATATTTTTGCCCTTCATGTCGTACACGACCACATATAAATCCCGGTCCTGATATTGACCATCACGTTTATTGATCTCAGCGACGATGGTGTCAACGCCATTCTTTTTCATGGCATCAATCGCTTTTTGCACCAATGCTTTTGCTTCATTGGCTGTGCCATGCTCAGCGGCATGTACCGGCAGGCTCATTAACACCAGCACAAAACTGATCAGGCAAAAATTCAGGAAACGCAAACGGTATGAACTCGCAATCATTTCCAGCTCCATCGTGTGAGGGTGCAAGGCTGTGATAGCCCAGGTAACCCAAGTAACTCATCAATTTCTTAGAGCCGTTTACGATCTTACATCTGAGACTTACGCAAAACCGCCCTACATACGTTGCAGGGCCTTACTGGGACAATTTTGCATAAGTCCTGACATTGTTACTTCAGGATAATTAACAAACTGAAAAAAATCTAGCGCTATTTGCCGCATTACTTACTTTTTAACACTTTCTTTCTTGCTTCCCAAACGGCTTTCCTTGCCATTCATTAAATTCACGATGTTCTGACCATGGCGATATATCAGCAAACCGCTCATTACAAATACGGCCAGCAACTTGATATCCGGGCCAAACAGGAAGCCGTAATATAAGGGCGCGAAGATGGCTGCGATCAGGGCAGCCAGAGAAGAATAACGGAACGCAAAAGCCACGATCATCCAGGTAGCAAGCGTCGCCACCCCCAGCCAGATATCAATCCCGATCAGGACACCGGCAGCAGTTGCCACGCCTTTGCCACCAACAAACTTGAAAAACACCGGCCACAAGTGCCCCAGGAAAACGGCAATCGCCACCAGGGCAACGCTGCCATCATCCAGACCAAACTGGACTGCATAGGTGCTGGCCAGCCAGACTGCCAGCCAACCCTTGACGGCATCACCCAGCAGGGTCAGCACTGCGGCCGCCTTGTTACCGCTGCGTAAAACATTGGTCGCGCCAGGATTTTTTGATCCATACGTACGCGGGTCAGCCAGGCCAAACAATTTGCTGACCACCACAGCAAACGACAATGAACCGATCAGGTAAGCGGCAACGGCTGCCAGTATTGTATTCATCTTGATCCTTATTCTTCATGGGGAAAAATTCCCCGCAAGTATATGCCAGTAGCCAGCGCATCTGGCAAAAACCGGGGCAGCGGGGCTGATTACTCTTCCAGGGCGCAATCAACGGGGCTGGCCTGCAACAGACTTTCCAGCAAGCCCGGCGCAATACCCACCAGATAACCGCGCTGGCCGCCATTGATGTAAATCTTGGGTAAAGCCAGTATGCTGCGCTCTACATAGACAGGCATGGCCTTTTTAGTGCCGAAGGGTGAGGTACCACCAACCAGATAGCCAGAATGCTTTTGTGCATTCTCTGGCTTGCAGGGTTCTACCGATTTACAGCCTATCTGTCTTGCCAGGTTTTTGGTCGACACCTTTCTGTCACCGTGCATCAATACGATCAAAGGTTTGGCAGTGTCATCCTGCATCACCAAGGTTTTCACTACAGCATGCTCATCTACACCCAATTCGCGCGCAGACACGCCGGTGCCGCCATGTTCTTCGTATGCATACGGATGTTCAGAAAATTCTGCCTTGTGCTTGCGCAGGAACTGCGTTGCCTGGGTTACCGAAACATGTTCTTTCTTGGCCAAAATTACACTCTCAAAAACAGGATTTGCGAAATATACCGCTGCAAATTATAGCCTCCGATGGCCAACTTGCATAATTTGCGCTCCAATTCACCGGGAATAAAAAAACCGACAGGCAAAGCTGTCGGTTGTGATTTTTTTACGCCACGCCTCTTATTTTTTGGCTGCGGGAGAATTGTCGCCGATATATTTGTCTATGAAACGCAGGACAGCTTCACCCCATTTGATATTGTTGCTCTCTTTTGCCCAGCCATGGCCTTCACCGGTAAATACCATCCATTCCACCGTATTGCCTTGTGCCAGCAACTTGTCGCGCATTTTTTCACCATGAATCAGCGGAACCCTAACGTCTTCGCTGCCATATGCCATCAAGACCGGTGCCTTGATCTTGCTGGAGTTTTCTATCGCCGACACTTTATGGAAATAGGCATCGTCAGTTTTTGGATCGCCATGCATTTTTGCCCCCATATTATCCATATAGGGGCCGGACATATCTGACCAGTTGACGGTAAACAGCATTTTGACATCGGTCACACCTACCCAGTTAACACCGCATTTGTACAGATCAGGGTCTTTCACCAGACCGTACATGGTGGCGTAACCACCATAGCTGGCACCGATGATGCAGACACGATTCTTGTCAACAATGCCCTGCCTGACCAAATTCTCCACCCCGTCCGTAATGTCATCCTGCATAGCCAGGCCCCACTGTTTCCAGCCGGCGGTATGATGCTTCCATCCAAAACCGGTAGACATGCGGAATTGCGGCTGTAAAACCGCATAGCCGCGTGATGCCAGCATTTGTGTAATGGGGTCATAGCCATGGTGATCACGCGCATGCGGCCCACCATGAACATATGCTACCAGGGGTAGGTTTTTCGCTGGCATCCCTTCCGGCAAAGTCAGGTAAGCTGGAATATTCAAGCCGTCACGTGCTGTGTAATTGATGACCTTTTGCGCCGATAATTTCTTGCCTTCAAATTCAGGCTTAACGACGTACACAGGTTCCAGCACTTTTTTCTCGGTGTCATAAAAGTAAACAGAACCAACGTTATTGTCACCACGCACGGCGACAACGACATTCTTGCCACTCCACTGGAATGAAACCTTTTGTCCAGGAAAACTTGCCTTTAACGTTGCATCCAGTTTGGCATAGTCATCGTCGAAGAAAATCATTTCAGGCAACATACCATCTACACTGACGCCAATGAGCTTTTTACGCAGACTCTCCATTGCCAGATCTGATACATCCACATCGGGATGATCTGCCACCATCTCACCAACTGTTTTTTTGGCGAAGTCCCATATATACACTGCCGTTTTGTCACGACCATTGAAGCGACCTGCCACCAGCAAAGTTTTATTATCAAAGTCAAAGCCCAGCGGATGCATTTCCTTGCCTTCATCCCAGTAAGCCACATGAATGGCTTTCCACGATTCGCTTTCGGCATCGCGGTAATACACTACCTGTTTGACACGCTTATTGTCCGGATCGACACCGTTGGACACAGCAACGCGTATGACATTGTTATGGTCAAGTATCCAGTCACTAACCTTACCGGGGTTATCGAAGGTCAGCAGCTTGGTCCGCCCCGTGACAGTATCAAGGCGCAATACGTCCGAAGCTCCCAATTGAGCATCCCTGCCGCGCTGGTTGTTAACAACAATCAGGTCATTACTGCCATCTAAAACCCGTGCCAACACGGAAAACGGCTTATAAGCAATATTACTGCCGAGCGCCTCCTTCCTGGTAGGTACCAGTTTGCGGAAAGCGGAGCCATCACTATTGACGGCGAACAGGCCACCGCCATCATTGTCTTCCAGGACGACATCACTGCCACGACTCACACTGAATACCAGACGCTTGTCGTTGACCCAGGTTGGGGCAACGATGTCATATTCTGAATCCGCGGCAATCACTTTGGGCTGGCGCGAATCAAGGCGGATGATGGCCAGCACAAAACGGCCATTGCGTGGTGTCAGTACTGCCATGCTCTGGCCATCGGGTGACAATACCGGGCGACCGCTGAATTGTGCTTTCTTGAAAAAATCTGCCACCGGTATGGATTTGTCTGCAAACGCGGGCACACAGACTGCAGCAGTTGCGCATACCATGCCAGCCATGACGGCCCCGTAAAATTGTTTCTTCACGATTTATCTCCCTCAGAATCAGTTCTTATTACTCTTTTTTATATCTCTATACCACTATGTATCAGAAAAGCCGCAAAAAAAATAAGTGCCGGAATCTGGGATTCCGGCACTTATCAGCTCATGAAATTACTTGAATTTGTAATCCACTGTGATCTGGAAGTAACGACCTACCACATCATGCAAGCTGGTAATGGCTGCAATGGCTTGCGCTGACGTTGCGCTAGGCGCAAACGGAGGCATGCGATCCAGCACGTTTCTGATGGCAAAACTCAATTTAAGATTTTTCATCAGACCAGAATAACTGCCACCCAGGTTAAAAGTCGTGAAGGATGGAATGTCCTTGCACAAGTTGGCATAACCCTGGGTTGCAAATACGCATGGTTGAGTAAAGTCACCATTCGACGACATGTGGCCGATATGCACGGCATCCAGCGATGCCTTCCATGCGGCTTTTTCCCATGCTATACCCGCAGTTGCCTGGACCCGCGGCTGATTACGGGAACCCGCGTATTCAATCGCTTCGGCCTCTGGTGACGGCGCAGATTTATACGAGTGATTGTAAGTGACCTTGAGATTAGGATTGATACGGCCATATTCGCCCAGATTGAAATTGGCATTAATGTCCATATCCACACCACGCACCTGGGTGGTTGCCACATTAGTCAGCAACAACCTGAGGTTGGTGATTTCACCAGCAGTGGCGCCGGCGGCTTTGTCGGCTGCGCTCAAAGGATCGCGCGTAATGACTGCGGCCGGATTACCTGCATAGCGTCCAGGATTTGCCAATACCGTGGTCAGATCGAATGTAGAGATTTCATCCTTACGCTTGATCTGCCAGAAATCCAGGCTGGCATTCAACCAGGTAGTTGGTTCCCATACCAAGCCCAGGGTAAAGCTATCTGCTGTTTCTGGTTTCAGGGCTGGGTTGGAACCGCTTTCATAAGAACTACTCCATTGGCAGCCATTCTTGAATTTATCGTTGCAACGCTCAGGATCACGATAAGACAGGAAAGCCTTCAGTATCTGGGTAGAGTTTTCTACCAGCGTCGGTGCACGGAAACCGGTTGCATATGTACCGCGCACCATCAGTGTCGGATGCACATTCCATTTCAAACCCACTTTTGGTGTAGTCGAATTACCATAATCGGAATAACGGTCATAACGCCCGGCAATCTGGCCTTCCAGGGTCTTGAAAATAGGTACCGACAATTCAGCATAGGTGGATGCAATATTGCGGCCACGTGTATAACCTGGTTGCGATTGTGCCCTGTGGTACAAAGCGCCGTCGATGGATAACTGTGAAGGATTGACTTCCAGGGTTTCACGACGTGCTTCAGCACCAACCGCGATGGACAATGGCCCAGCCGGCAGCTGCATCAATTCGCCCGACACTTTGGCGTCCCACATATACATGCCAGACTTAAAATTGTCCGAAGAGTCTGTCACGATTTTCTTGTACAGATCAGCGTTCTGTGCCGAGCTGCCAAACAGGAAAGTACCGCTGTTATAGGCGGCAATAAAGGGCACGGACAAGAGGCCGGCAGTGGCCTTGGATTCCACCTTGCTGGTGTTGTACATCAACGCGGATTCCCAATCCCAGTTGGAATACGTTCCTTTCAAGCCCGCCAGATAACGACCGAAATCAGTCGTATTTTCCAGCCCCTGGCCCGGAAAGTCTTTCAGGGATGCGCGCACACGCACGGTACCGTTACCGCCCGCCAAAGTCTTGCCAGTGACAGGATCAATCAGCTCTTTAGGATATTGTGGGTGGGTGATTGGCAAAGGCCCGGTATCCAGTCCATTTTGACCGGCAAACCAGTGGGGCAAACCGGTGACGGTGGCTTTATTCTGGTTGTACATGATTTCGGCAAATGCAGTCATGTCAGCATTGACCTGCCATGTGCCACGGCTGATCAGACCAACACGGTCAGTTTTACCGCCAGAGTTCACCGATGCATCTTTGAGGTCATCGAATACGCAGGCGGTTCCCAGTGTGCCGGCACCAAAGAAGGTATCGGCAGGAACCAGATTATTTGCTGGGCAATTCTTGTCAAGGCTACGGGAAACGAATTTTCCAGTCGCCTTGTCCGTCCAGTAAATATTGCCAGGGAAAGTGTACAGTGACCGGTTATCCTTATAGCCATATGGACGCAGATCTTCGGTACTCAGGTAATCATCGCGCTTGCTGATGAACATGGGCTTGCGCTGGCGGATATCCAGGGTGGCATACACGTTGTAGTGATCTTCGACCAGACTACCAAAACCGTAGCTCATGGTGGTGCGGACTTGCTCACCATCATTTTTTTGTGATTGCGAGATTGAGCCACTGATTTCTGCCCCGACAAAATTGTCACGCAAGATGATGTTGACCACACCCGCCATCGCTTCAGAACCGTAAATCGCCGATGCGCCGTCTTTCAAGACTTCGATGCGCTCAACCGCGCCCACAGGCACGGAATTCAAATCAACGAAGGTGGTTTGATATTCTGGTTGCGCATAGGCGGCCAGGCGACGGCCATTGATCAGTACCAGGGTTGCCTGGCTACCGATACCGCGCAGGTTCAGGCCGGATGCGCCAGCGGTAAAACCATTGGTACGGTTTTCATCAATACCGCCCTGGTTGGCAGAAATGGTTCTTAGCACTTCCGTCAGGGAAGTAGCACCGCCACGTACGATTTCATCCCGGGTGATCACTTGCACCGGTGATGCGGTTTCGTAATTGATGCGTTTGATTTTTGAACCAGTCACTTCCACTTTCTGGACTTTTTCTGCTTTCTTTTCATCCTCTTGGGTGGTGGTTACCTGTGCCAATACGCCGGTGGCGATTGAGAACAGACCTATGCTGGACAGCGCGAATGTGAGACGACTCAGCTTCATGAATTACCTTTCTGGTTTATTTTTTCAATGCAAGCGCGTTTCTCTTTCCTGTATCGTCATTGCCGCCATGACTGATGGATATCGACATTCATCCCTTGTATCCACATCCATGACATGCCATTCGGTAGCAAACAGTCCTCCTTCAAAAAACTGTTTGCTTCACACACTCCCGGCATTTTTACTTGCAAAAGCACTACGACCATTGAAAGAAATTCGATTATGAGGCGTTACAGAATGTTACTTGCAGGGTTTTTATCGCTGCATTTCGGAATGATGAATTCGATATTTGTTAAATTAGGAAATAATGTTTTTATTTTTTTAGCAAAAGGAATGTTTTTTATGGATTTTTCTTTTCTACCAAAATTAAGTTTTTAAAAATTACTTCTTAACTAACTTTATAAATATATTCAGGACGTTGTTTTTTTGAGTTATTTCATTTATGCAATATCAATTCGCCATTACGTTATGGAAATACCATGTATACGCTGGCTTTTTTGCGTTTTCCACCAGTAAATTCGTAGTCAATTGATAGTAAATATTCCATCGCCAACCCGCTCAAATGCCGCGCTTCAATAAAAAAACCCGTGCCAGAAGCACGGGTTTCAGAGACGGCCTGACGCATCAGGCCAGCTTACAAACGCTCAGCACCATTTTACGATCTTAGATGCCTGTTTTTACCAGTGAAGCTTTCAACACCTCATTCAAGGTAGCCAGGCTTTCTGACAAGTGCGCCCGCGACTCAGGGCTCATCGGTTTGCCGACAGCGCCACGAATGGCGGACAGCAATTGCGTAGCCTGTTCCCTTTGCAAACTGCGGGCATCTGCTGGTGCTGTTGCAGTCGGCTTGATCAGGGCATTCGATAAACGCTTCAGATGCTCACGCTGTAAATTGCGGCGGGCAGATGTGATTTCTGTGCCATTGGACAATTCACTCCAGATACTGGCCTGCAGATTGCCGTACAGTTCATGCAGGGACAGCACTTTCTTTGGATCACGCAGTTTTTCTGCCGTATTGAGCATACGTTGCGCAACCACGTCTGACATCAACTGATCCAGCGCCGCAGTTTGCAAACCCAGCAGACGGGCCGAAATAGAAATATCGCTACGACCAGCACGCTGGAAGTGATCCACACCCAGACGGCTCAACAATTCCGGTGTGAACACAAAGCTCTTGGCCGTAAACAAGCTGTCTGACACCAGCTTCAAAGCCTGACGCTGACGCTCTACCGGCACAGGGGTGAAGGTAGCGCGACCAGTTCCGGCATGGTCCCTGAGGAAGGTGGTGCCACCGACATATTTGGTCGCCAGCGGTACGGTACGGGCAAATTGACCGAAACCATATTCAAAACTGCGACGCAGGCTTTCATAACTGTCGCCAGCCTTCAATTGGCGGGTCTGCAATTTGTCCCACAACTCACGGGAAATCGTCAGGCGCTTCTGGATATACGTCAAAGGATCAGAACCCAGATCGAAGACGTTGACATCAGGATCAGACACTAAGGTGCCCATGGAATCTTCATCCGTGCCGTAAGCCAGCAGCGGTTCCGTAGAACGTGACGCAATGCGTGTCAGTTCGTCTTTTTCCTTGTCGGCGTCTATCGGCTTGTATGCATATTCAATCGCCCAGTAATCGTATGGGCCAAGTGAAGACATCACATACTCACCCTGTGGCTCACCCTTGGTAGACAGGTTGAAGGGGATGTAATCCATGACCGATCCTGCCAGACCATTGGCCTTGGTGAAGGCCGGGTCCTGCAATTGCTTCAAGGTGTAGATGGTGGATGAGCGGAAGTTGTGACGCAAGCCCAGGGTATGACCAACCTCATGCATGATGACGTCTTTGACATAGGCTTGCGCCAGTGCCTCTGCTTTCGGGCTATCCATGTCCACTTCACCGCGTGCTTCCAGCAATTCCATGGCAAAGCCCATTTCCATTGCCGCTTCGTGGGCAAAATCGCAGTCACTGTTGTGCTGGTGGCTGGCGACCTGGCCGCCCACGTCTTCACCTATCATGCGACGGGCACCACGGGCAAATACATCGGACATACCAATGTCGGCATCCAGGATTTCGCCACTGCGGTCATCGACCCGTGAAGGGCCAATCGCAAAGCCGACATCGGCACCGACAAACCAGCGAACGGACGCATGGCCTGCATCCATGGTGTCAAAGGTATCACTTTCCGCCTGCTGTTTGGCGACCACGGCATTCTTGAAGCCGATCTTCTCGAAAGCCTTGTTCCATTCCAGGATGCCTTCGGTAATCGATTTGCGGTATTTCTCAGGGACGTTTTTATCCAGCCAGTAAACGATGGGCTGTACCGGTTCAGACAGGGCAGCAGTTGGGTCTTTCTTTTCCAGACGCCAGCGGTTCACGAAATGACGTGAAGTCTTGGGCTTGATGTCATCGGTAAAATCGTAGCTGGTAGTCACGAAGTGGCCAATACGGTCATCTGCCATACGTGGGCGCATTACCTCTTTCGGCAAGGCAGAGAAGTTATAGTAAAAGCCGACGAAGAAACTGCGCGGGTCTGGGGTAGTCGTTGGCGGTGTTGGCATAGGAACCGGCAAAGGCACCAGTGGTGCGGCGGCAATTCTTGGCACGAAGAAATGCGTATTCACCAGGAAACCTGTCAATGATTCATCTACATTGATCTTGCTGAAGCTGGTATTGCTACGGTCAATCGCATAAGCCATGCGATAAGCCGATTCCAGACGGGTCGAATAGCCAGGGATATCAGAGAACAGCAAGGCGCTGGCATCAATCAGGATGCCTTTCGATTCTGCATGCGGCGAACTCAACACAGGGGCACTGCCCAACAGGCTGTCAGAAAACGCCTGGGCCACAGCCTTTGCCTGTGGTGTACCTGGGGTAGCGTAATAATCGGTATTTTTTGCCAGCAATTGCACCTGGTTACCGATTTTATGGAATACCGCCTGGTGGCCGCCCCCCATCTGGCTGCCATACAGACCGCGCTCACCTATGCTGTTCGGGATGTTATAAGTGAACAGGAAGGGCTTGTCGAATTGCTCAGGACGAATTTCCAGCCAGACCTTGTCGTCTTTCTGATACAGATTGAAAAAGCCTCTAAGCTCTTTGGCATCCTTAATGATATCTTTGAAAGGACGCAATGCCACCGGGGCAGCAACAGGGGCAGCACTGGGCGCAGGAGTAAGTGTACCGTTTGCAGCCGGAGCACTGGCAACAGGTGCTGCTGGCGGTGTTTGCGCAAATGCTGCGCTACTCATTGCACACAACAAAAGCAGCATGGTCTTTTTCTTAAAATGGCTTTCTTTTGACGATTTCATAAATCAATCCTGGTTAAATTAAAAACAGGCAGTCAACCCGTCCCCGGGCGCTACCTGACTGTGTTTGTAGACCACATTTTTCGTTACAAGTTCTTACAAGTTGCAGGAACCTTTTCACATGTTGATTTTTGCAGAAATTTCATAATTTGAAAATTTTTTCGCATTTTTTAGTGAAAAAATATATGTGTTTGAGCAAGTAAACATCGATTTATTGATCATATTTACAAGAAAATAAGCTATTTTCTCTGTTTTTATAAGCTTATTACTTGAAATTATATGTAATTAAGCGACTTTTCAAAAAAGTCACAAAACCGTGCTTTTTCAGAAATTGCGAAAGTAAATTTTCATTTCTTGTCTCAGTCATACAACAAGAAATCAAAAAAGCGTAACAAATGCTTTCCCATAAAGGTATTTTATTTACATAATAAAGTTCTGTTTGATTAATTGCTTTTCATTTCCCGGGCGTAAATTTAAAGAGGAAAAAACATAGCAATATCTCATCAGACCGCAGTACAGGCAAACATGGAAGTTCACAAAATTTTCCGACGTGCCAAAGTTAAGCTGCCACAAACGGATCCGGCACCCGATTGCATCTGGTCTATCAATAAAGAGGGAATAATAATGATTTTCAAAGAAAAAGTTGGCGTACAGTCCGTACGTCTGGCACTCAGCATATTCGCTGGCTCCATGCTGATCGGGGGTTATGCCCACGCTCAGACTGAAGCACCGCAACGTATCGAAATTACCGGCTCGAACATCAAACGAACGGACAAAGAAGGTACATCTGCAATTCAAACGATTAGCACCCAAGAAATCAGAAACAGTGGTGCAGCAACTGTTCTTGAGCTGATGAAGGCTCTTGTACCAGGAATGGGCACGGGCGGTTACAACAATACGGCAAATCAAAACGGTTTTTCCAGATCTGTTGCTGTTGCAGACTTGCGCAGCCTTGGTGCAACTTCTACTTTGATCCTGTTGAATGGTCGTCGTATGGCGCCGGCCCCGTATGCAAATCCGAACAACGGAAAGTCAACACTCTATGATCTGAACAATATTCCAATTTCTGCTTTAGAGAAAGTGGAAGTATTGAAAGATGGTGCCTCCGCGATTTATGGTTCCGACGCCATCGGCGGTGTAATCAACTTTATTACCCGTCGTGATTACCAGGGTGGCGAAATTTCTGCCACTGTAGGTGCAAACGACGACAATAAATTCGGCAAAAAAGATGTCAACGGTTTCTACGGCAAAGGTGATCTGTATAAAGATGGTTACAACTTCTTTGTCACAGCCGATTTCAGCAAACATGACCCCGTCTGGAAACGTGACGGTGTAAAAGATATACAGCAA
Organism: Undibacterium sp. Di26W; assembly: GCF_049340265.1. Lineage (NCBI taxonomy): Bacteria > Pseudomonadati > Pseudomonadota > Betaproteobacteria > Burkholderiales > Oxalobacteraceae > Undibacterium > Undibacterium sp. Di26W. Next base: position 133,376 of record NZ_JBMPOR010000014.1, on the reverse strand, counting down.
GATTTGTACGGTGTCTTAAATAACCGATTGTCTATATGGGATGGCTCTGCATTGGCAAATGCATCATCAAACAGTGGTGTAAGCAACCAGGCAGGTCTGTACCGCGAATCTGCACCTGGCAGCAAAAATTTCCCTTTAGCCAATTCGTCTTTCCAGACCAATTGCGTTGATTCCAGAAAAGTGACTGGCACTGCAGCAAACCATGCCAATGCTGCTTTCTTGAACAAAACTTTCTGTATCTACGACGTTGATGGAATTACACAAGTACAAAATCGCTCAGAAGAGGCAAGCTTCCTGGGGCGTGGTGAAATTAAAATCAATGACAATTTGAGTGCATTTGGTGAAGCCGCAGCAACAAGAAATACCAATTACTATACTGGTGCACCAATCGCCATCAATGGCCGGACCCCTACCACCAATTTCACAGCCACTGGCTTGGCAGATCCGTTCCAGGCGATCTTGCCTGTTGGTCACCCCGACAATCCATATACTGTCCGTACCGCACTCGCCTATCGCTTTGAAAACCTGCCGGGTGGTAGTGAAGAACAAGCTGACAGTGCTCGTCTGTTGGGTGGTTTGAAGGGTACAACAGCAGGTATCGACTGGGAAACAGGCGTGCTGTGGAGCAGATCCAAAGTCAAAACAACGGGCTTTGGTAATCTGTACCTGCCAACCTTGCGCAAGTTGATGACGGATAATCGCTCTATTGCTTCCATCGCAGCTGACCCTAACATTTCCCGAAACACAGTTGATACCGGCACATCCGAAATCACACAATGGGATGGTAAAGGTAGTACTGAGTTCGGTAGCCTGGGCGGCGGCCCGATTGGCGTAGCTGCAGGTTTTGAACTCCGTCAGGAAAAGATCAAGCTTGATCCAGATGCAGATAAAGCTGCTGGTAATATCTACGGGTTTGCGAACACCATTATTGATGGTAAGCGTAAAGTAGGTTCTGCTTTTGTTGAGTTCCGCACTCCATTTACCAAGACCTTTGAAATGGATTTTGCTGGTCGCCTTGATAAATATGATGGACTCAAAGCCAATTTTGCTCCAAAAGCTGGGGCAAAATGGACACCTAATGACACCATTGCTTTCCGTGGCAGCTATTCCGAAGGCTTCCGCGCTCCTGCGTTGACCCAGGTTACTCCAGGTGGTGCACAGTTCTTCCTGAGTGGCTTACAAGATCGCGTTCGTTGCCCAGATGGGACTAACCCAGCTGCCGGAGCAGACCCTACCGATTGTGCGAAAGGTGCCTCCGGTACAGGCGGTGCAAATCCTAACCTGAAACCAGAGACAGCCAAGGCTTATACCTTGGGATTAATATTGTCACCTACACGTAATTTTGACGTTGCTCTGGATTGGTACAAAGTGCGCAAGGAAGGAGAAGTTATCCTGACAAGTGCACAGTTCCTTTTGGATCATGAATCTGCAAGTACTGTTGGAATCACTCGCGATCCAAATCAGGCAAACTGGTTGAAAGATGCCAAAGGCAATCCAATTCCAAATACTGGACCTTTGTTGTCTATTGCTGAACCATGGATCAACCAAGGTGCAACAGAAACATCTGGTATTGATTTTGATGCACGCTATCGTACAGCATTGGCGGGTGGTAAATTAGAAACATCCCTGAGCGGCACTTATATTCTTTCCTATCGCAGGGCCGAGAATATTGGTGATAATGAATCCAATATTGTAGGCTCAAATGGCGGTCTGTCTGACTGGAGCACTTCAGGTGGCGACATTCCACGTGTGAAAGCACGCTTAGGCGCAAACTGGAAGAAGAATGAGCACAATATCTTTGGTGCTGTGAACTTTGTCAGCGGCATTTCCTTGCTGCGCCGTTCTGATAACCAAACGATTTACCCAGCGGCGTATTGCCACTATGGTACAGGTCAACCATCCACTGCTTACTCACTGGGTGGAATACCACTGTTCAATCAATACATCGCTGATTGCAGTGTAGCGTCCTGGACTACCATAGATGTTGGTTACAAATACTCAGGCATCAAAAATCTGACGCTCGGTGTAACCATCGCTAACCTGTTTGATGCAAAAGCTCCATATGATCCACGTTTCATCGCCAATGGTTATAACGATCAGTTGCACAACAACACAGGCCGTTATTTCACATTTGCGGCTAACTATAAGTTCCAATAATGTCGTTTAGGGAGTCAGTCCACTCAAACAATGACTCCTAAGATATTGAAAGCGCCCGGAAATTTTCGGGCGCTTTTTTTTGTCAACCACGCGGATGATGCTGCGCATGCAGTTTCTTCAAACGTTCCCGGGCGACATGGGTATAGATTTGTGTCGTCGAAATATCCGCATGCCCCAGCAACAACTGCACCACCCTAAGATCCGCACCGTGGTTCAGCAAATGGGTGGCAAAGGCATGGCGCAAGGTATGGGGTGACAATGCCACCGCAATATTCGCCTGCTCCGCATATTTCTTGATCAGTATCCAGAACATCTGCCGCGTCATGGCCGCGCCGCGTGCGGTGACAAACAGGGCATCATCAATCTGTCCATTCAAGATGGCAGGCCGCCCTTCTTTCAAATAACGTTCCAGCCAGGCGCGGGCTATTTCACCAAAAGGTACCAGGCGGGTTTTGCCGCCCTTACCGGTAATCCGCAAGACGCCTTCGTTCAAGCCTACTTCAATAGAGCGCAGCCCCACCAGTTCACTGACCCGCAAGCCGCAAGCGTACAACACTTCCAGCATGGTCCTGTCACGCAAGCCCAGCGGGGTCGAATCGTCAGGTGCTTTCAACAGGGATTCCACCTGGGCTTCGCTCATGGTCTTCGGCAAACGCGGTGCCTGCCTGGCCGAACGCAGTTTGCTGCAGGGGTTCTGGCTGATCAGGTTTTGACGAAATGCCAATAGATAAAAACGTTTCAGTACGCTCATGCGCCGGTTGGCAGAACTGGCTTTGGAACTGGCATGTTTCGCCGCAATATAGCTGCCGATATCCGCATGGCTGACCTGGTACAGGTCTTTACCATAGGTATGCTGCAGCCATTCGGCAAACAGGCGCATGTCGCGCCGATAGGCTTCAATGGTGTTTTTGGCCAGCCCGTCTTCCAGCCACAAGGCATCACAAAACTGGTCAATTTGTGCCGTTATACTGGCCGGTAAAGCAATCGCAGGTTCTGGCAGCATGCCTGACTTGCCTTTTACTTCCACAATGCATCCTGAGTCTGGGTGTAGCCGGCGACGCCTTCGTGGGCGAGTAGCCAGCGTTTCACACCAAGATGGAAACCGGTTTCGTCATCATGGTGGGCAAAGCCACCGATACCACCGGCAGCCGTCACACGATGACAGGGGATCACCAGTGGGTACCAATTGGCACCGCAAGCCTGGCCTACGGCACGTGGCGCAGAGCGCAAATGTTTGGCAATCTGCCCATAGGTTAATACCTGTCCACGCGGTATGGATGAAATTGCCTGCCACACCCGGCCCTGAAAAGCCGTACCGGCACCTTTCAAAGGCAGTGTGAATTGAAAATCAGGATTCTTCAGGTAAGCATCAACCTGTTTCGCTGCCTGCTCGGTCAACTTGTCAATCGGTGCTTTTTCTTTAAAGCGCGCTGGCAGATATACCAGTTCAGAAATGTGGGGGCCTTCACTGCGAATACCGACAGCACCGAAAGGTGCCTCTACGATGGCTGAAAAAATACCCGACTCTTTGTCCAGCATGATTTTCCTTTCAGGCAAAAGAAAAAAAGGCGCATCATCTGATGCGCCTTTAAAACGTCTTTCGCGTTTTCGGCTGTTTAGCGTACATGATTTTTTTAATTTATCACATCCGCTCAGCTTGTAGTAAAAACGCGCGTCTCCTCAGTGTGTACGGTATCTTTACCGTTATTTTGCACTACCGCCTTTTAAACTGGTACTTGCTTTTCGTCTTGCAAAAATCTGAACTGACGAGAATATAGCATGGTCAGAATTGGCTTTCAAAATAAAAATGGTACAAATTGGTGCGTTGTTGCAGATTTGTGAAATATGATCATAACCTCTAAAAATGTGCTAGGCAATGCCAATTTTTATTTTGCGAAAATAAAAAATGCCGTATTTCCTAGCGGAAAACACAGCAATTTCTTTTTAACTTTGGTTAATCCTGCTTTTATTTATCTACTTATATATTAGTTTTAGCAATGCCATCGGGATGTGACTTGCTTAAGTAATTAGCAGCTGCAAGCGAATTCTCTTCTCAAGTGTGACAAAAGTGTGACAACCCGTTACCAACAGTACAGGAATCACCATTTTGGGGATTCCTGTACTGGCTAAACAATTCAAGCTTGTGGGTTTGTCGCGGATACCGGCGTCGATGCTGCCAGCAGCCTGTGCAGAGCAAGGAACAGGGTCACATGACATCTGGCAATGCGACACATCGCCACGGGCACTGCATGCCCTGGCGATACCGGAGAGGACTGCGGAGAGGACTGTATTACTTGTAGCCGAGCTTCTGGCCTTCTTTATTGACGTTGGCGATCAAATCCTTGCCGATACGGCCTTCCATTTCTTTTTGTACCGGCAACAGCGCTTTGCGCCATTCCGCTTTTTCCTTGTCGGTCAGCACATAGACCGTTGTCTTGCCAGATTTTTTGACGGCTTCCAGGGCATTGTCATTTTCTTGCTGGGCAATTGCATTCGCGTATTTGGTGGCAGACTTCATCGCCTCATCAAGTTGCGCACGGATATCGGCTGGCAAGCCGTCCCAGAACTTCTTGTTGACGATGACAGCATAGCCAAGGTAACCATGGTTGGTGAGGGTTACGTGCTTTTGCACTTCATGCATTTTCTGTGTGTACAGATTGGATGGTGGATTTTCAGTACCGTCAACCACACCTGTCTGCAGGGCCTGGTAGACCTCTGAGAATGCCAACACCTGGGGATTGGCACCCAATGCACGCATTTGCGCATCCAGCACCTTGGATGACTGTATACGCATTTTTTGCCCTTTCATGTCAGCCGGCAAATGCATGGGCTTGTTGGCCGACATCACTTTGAACCCATTGTCCCAGAAACCCAGCCCAGTAATGCCTTTGGGTTCCAGCTTTTTCATCAGGTCCTTGCCGATTTGACCTTCAGTCACTGCATACAGCACGTCTTTTGAAGGGAAAATATACGGCAGATCAAAAACTTCAAATTCTTTCACACCCAAAGGACCGAATTTGGCCAGCGAAGGTGCCAGCATTTGTACTGCGCCCAATTGCAGGGCTTCCAGCTCTTCCTTGTCTTTATACAGGGTGCTGTTTGCGTAGACCTCAACCTTGACGCGTCCCTTGGTGGCTTTCTCAGCTAATTCTTTGAAACGCTCAGCAGCTTTACCCTTAGGCGTATCGTTGGAAACCACATGACTGAATTTAATGACGATAGGGGCCTGCGCAAATGCGGCACCACTCACGAGGGAAGCGACCAACAGGGAAAACAGCACTGATTTCAGTTTCATATTTGTCTCCAGACATTTTTATGGATTATTGCAGGGATTATTTCAATGCCGGCATTATCCGGCAACTGTGGAAAACCACAAGTACACAGGGTTGAACGAGGGATGCAGTCCAAATACATCACGTCATATCAATACACGCATTGCTCCCATGGATAAGCATGATGCGTAGTTTCCGGGATGATAACGTGTCGACAGCCAGGACCATGTGACGGGGCGTAAGCTTGTTTGCGATTGTTCAAAAAAACGGGGCCCGGTTGCAAGTGCCTGCAAATGATCTAACTGTTTCTGGAATCTGGAAAAGTGTCGCTTATTCCATAGAGATGTGGATAACCACAGTTGCAGCTCGTTACGTGCTTGCCGGAAAATATAAGGCATAACAAAAATGATTTTCTTGCAACATGGGAGACCTTATGAAAACAACGTCCACCGCAGCGACCACGTATCCTGCCAACATTCCACTGACTGTGTGGCCAATCTCGCTGACCAGCATCGCTGGTATCGAAATACCACATGCAAGTACAGCAGATACTTGTCGAAACAAGCTGATCTGAACGAAGATACACATATCAATCTGCCTTGCAAATCTGCCGTATTGCATGGCTTGCTTGCTGATGCCTGGCTATTACTCTCACAATAACACCAATCTTTTATTCAACTGGGAACCTGCCATGAAATTCCTCGATCATCTGGAAGAGTGGATTATCGCCCTCCTTATGGGCGGTGCAACGCTCGTCATTTTTATCTCGGTACTGCACCGTTACGGTACCGGTTTCAGCATTCCTTATGTCCAGGACTGGTTGTTGTCGCTGCATTTCAGCTGGGCGCAGGAACTGTGCATCATCATGTTTGTCTGGATGGCCAAATTTGGTGCTGCCTATGGTGTACGCGCCGGGGTGCACGTGGGGGTAGATGTGCTGGTCACCCGGCTGCCAGCCGAATGGCGCAACGCCACCGTGTATACAGCCCTGTCATGCGGAGCAATCTTTACCGCCATCATCGGTACCCTGGGCCTGACCTTCGTGTGGGAAAACGGCATGCATTATGCGCTGTTTAATCTGTTCGGCATCGCTGGCAGTGAACTGTCTGAAGGCCCTACCACACCAGATCTTGAATGGCCTACCTGGATAGTCTATTCCGCAGTCTGGATGGGTTCTTACCTGATGTGCTTCCGTTTCCTGCAGGTTGGCGTCATCTTTCACCGTACCGGCGAATTGCCTCAGCATGACCATGCCCATGTCGAAGGTCTGAGTGACGAAGAAAATGCCGTCGAATTACCCGCAACCCCTGCCATGAAAGGAGGTGTGTAATGAGCGCCGCCATCGATACCCTGGGCATCAAACAGATGTCAAAGCAACGTGCCACGATAGTCCTGCTGTGTATCGGGTTGGCACTTGGCGCCATGTGCATGGTAGGCAAGGTCGGCATCGTCTTTGCCCTGCTGATAGCGCTGATGCTGACCGGCATTCCCGTCTCCATTGCGCTGGGCCTGACTGTGCTGATGTTCATGTACCTGCTGACCCAGGTGCCAATTGAAGCAGTCGCCTTGAAACTGTTCACCGGCATAGAGAAATTCGAGATCATGGCGATCCCTTTCTTTATCCTGGCCGGGAATTTCCTGACCCATGGTGGCGTCGCCAAACGCATGATCAATTTTGCCACCAGCATGGTCGGCCACTGGCATGGTGGTCTGGCACTGGCAGGCATTATTTCATGCGCCATGTTTGCGCTGGTATGTGGATCAAGCGTGGCGACGGTTGTGGCTATCGGCTCCATCATCCTGCCTGCCATGGTCAAGCAGGGTTATCCCAAACAGTTCGGTGCCGGTGTCATCATCACCGCCGGTTCTCTGGGGATATTGATGCTGCCATCGATCCCCAAGGTCATTTATGCCATCTCGACCAATACTTCGATTGGTGCACTGTTCGTGGCCGGCTTGTTCCCGGGCATGCTGCTGACAGCCATGCTGTGCACCACCACATGGTTCCTGGCCAAGAAAAATGGCTATCCGCGTATGAAGAAAGCCACTTGGGGTGAACGCTGGAAAGCCTTCCGCGAAAGCATCTGGGGCCTGCTGCTGGTCGTCATCATCATCGGTGGTATTTATAGCGGCATCTTCACTGCCACCGAAGCAGCGGCGATGAGCGCGGTATACGCTTTCCTGATTTCCGTCTTTGTCTACAAAGACATGAAGATATCCAATACCCCCAAAGTCCTGGTGAATTCGGCAGCGCTGTCAGCCATGCTCTTGTATATCATCACGAATGCGGTCCTGTTCTCTTTCCTGATGGCGCATGAGAATATTCCGCAAATGATGGCAGACTGGATATTAGGAAAAGAACTCGGCCGCGCAGGCTTCCTGTTCTTTACCAATATCCTGCTCCTGCTGGCTGGCAACGTGATGGAACCCTCTTCCATCATCCTGGTGATGGCACCGATTCTGCATCCCGCCGCCATCCGTCTAGGCATAGATTCTGTCCATTTTGGTATTTTGATCGATGCCAATATGGAAGTTGGCCTGTGCCACCCACCGGTAGGCCTGAACCTGTATGTTGCCAGCGGTATCTCGAAAATGAGCATCACCGAACTGACTGTTGCCGTCATGCCGTGGCTGTGCACGATGCTGGTGTTCCTCGTCATCGTCACCTATTGGCCAGGTTTGTCCTTATGGCTACCAAGGGCAATGGGCATGATGTAAGGAAGGCATGCAACAAGCAAAGCTTTTTAAAATCTGGACCATCCCCACACCGGGATGGTCCAGATTTGCTATGCAGCTGCATGACAAGCTGTTACCACGGTTGCCACACGTCCATGCATTGTCTCTGTCCGTAAAGCTGAGGGTACAGTAAACTAGGCCCATGAAAAGCCTCTACCGCACCCAATCCTGGCCAAATCAGAAATGGCGCTGGATCATTCCCATCCTGCTGCTGTTACTGTTTCTGTCCACCTTGATCTGGCTGCCGTGGCAGGCTCAGCGCATGGAAGCCAACGAACGACAAGAACAGCTGATCGCCGATTCGCTGTGGGTAGAGCAGGCCATACAGTTCCAGTTAACCCGCAATGATGAAGTCTTGCGCCAGATCGGTGGTGAAATCGCCTCGGCCAAGTTGCAAAGAGAAACCGTGCTGGATCGCTTTCGCGCCATCCTGAAAAACAACCGCGAAGTCCAGCGCATTGCCTGGTATGACGCCAACAACAAGGTCGTCGTCGATACCCGTGAAAACACGGTGGCCAATGCCGAACGTTTGCCGGTACCCAAATTTGAATTCGGTTCACTGGATGTCAGTGAAGAAACCGTCTGCCTGAGGCCGGTGCTGGAAATCAATGCCAAGAATGCCTATCTGCTGCATTGCCAGATCCCCATGATCAAGGATGAACGGCGCATAGGCAGCATGATGATCAGCTACCGCATGAGCGGCATCCTGGAGGAACTGGTGCCCTGGTGGTTTGCCCAGGATAACCAGATCACCATCACCGACATTGATGACCGCATACTGGCCGAACGCGCTGCCGGTGGCAGTGGCAAAAGCGTGTATACCCACAGCCGGGCCCTGGAACTGCCCAGCCTGACCCTGATCTTGCGCACCAATAGCATCAAAAGCGAGCCCAAGCTGCTGTCCAACCTGCTGGTGCTGTCTGTCATCCTGTTGTCGGCAGGCCTGATCTGGAGCCTGATGGCGCTGTGGCGTGATATCAATCGCCGGCTGGCAGCAGAAGGCGCGTTGCGGCAGCAGGTTACCTTTCGTACCGCGATGGAAAACTCTCTTGTCACCGGCTTGCGGGCACGCGATATGGAAGGCCGGCTGACCTATGTCAATCCGGCATTTTGCCGGATGGTGGGCTTCCCGCCAGAAGAAATCATAGGACGGGTACCGCCCATGCCTTACTGGGCACCGGAAGCCATTGAAGAATATCAGCAAAGGTTCACCCAATTGCTGGCCGGCTCGGTACCGTCCGAAGGTTTTGAAACCGTCTACCAGCATGCCAGCGGCGAACGCATACCGGTGCTAATCTACGAATCCGCACTGATCAATGAAAACGGCAGACAAACCGGCTGGATGAGTTCCATCCTCGACATTTCCGAACTACGACGTGCGCAAGACCTGACACGGCAACAGGAAGAAAAACTGCATACCAGCGCCAAACTCGCCACCATGGGTGAAATTGCGTCCATGCTGGCGCATGAATTGAACCAGCCACTGGCCGCTATCTCCAGTTACACCACGGGTGCCATCAACCTGCTGCAATCCGGCATCATGGACCGCCCGCTGTTTCAAAGCGCCCTGGAAAAAGTCAATGCCCAGGCCCAGCGGGCCGGCCATATCATCCGCAGCGTGCACGAATTCGTCAAAAAACGCGAAGCCACACGGGAACCGGTACAAATCACCGACCTGATACACAGTGTCACGCCGCTGGTCGAACTGCAGGCTCAGACCAGCCATGTCGCCCTGCAATGGCAAATCAAATCCGGCCTGCCCATGGTGCTGGCCGATAGCGTTTTGCTGGAGCAGGTATTATTGAACCTGACTAGGAATGCGATTGAATCGATGCAAAAAACACCACCAGAAAATCGTATCCTGCGTATAGAAACCAGCTATGACGAAGAAATGCAGCAAGTCATCGTCGCCGTAATAGACCGTGGGCATGGCATTCCTGCCGAAGTGGCAGAACAACTGTTTTCACCGTTTTTCACGACCAAATCATCGGGCATGGGCATGGGTTTGAATATCTGCCGCACAGCGGTGGAATTCCATGGCGGCAAGCTGTCACACAGGGATAACCCTGTGGGTGGTACTATTTTCCAGTTTGCATTACCGATCTATCAACAACAGCAGAGCGCAGACAACTGAAGCGCCGATTACCGTCTGGGAGGCAGCATGTTACACATTATTGATGACGAAGAAGTCATACGCGACGCTTTGTCATGGTTGGCAAGGTCCAGGCAGATTGCCGCCCACAGTTATGAAAGCGCCGAAAAATTCCTGGCCGCACTCGACCGCCCCATGGCCTTCGACACCCAGGGTGATTGCATATTGCTGGACGTGCGCATGCCCGGTCTGAGCGGCACCAGCCTGTTTGAAATGCTGGCATCCAGGCAGTTGATCAAACGTCTGCCTGTGATTTTTCTGACCGGCCATGGCGATGTACCGATGGCCGTCGATACCCTCAAACGCGGTGCTTTTGATTTCTTTGAAAAACCTTTCAACGACAACAAACTCATGGACCGCGTGCAGGAAGCACTGACACAATCGCGCCAGGCCGGTAGCGCCGCCGTCATCCATGAACGCCTGGCGACCCTCTCCAGCCGTGAAAAAGAAGTGCTGGAACTGATACTGCAGGGAAAAATGAACAAGGTCATTGCCGATCAGCTAGGTATCAGCATGCGGACCGTTGAAGTGCATCGCGCCCATATCTTTGACAAGATGCAAGTGAAGACCGCCGTCGAACTGGCTGGCATCCTTAAATAAGAGACCGTTCTGACCATAGAGAAAATACCCGGGCATGTCCATCTTCACCCTGCTCTTCCCTGATTTCACCCTGATACTGCTTGGTTTTTTGTTGGCACGTCATGCACATTGGGGTGGACATTTTTGGGCTGGTGTAGAAAAAATCGTTTATTTCATCATGTTCCCGGCGCTGCTGTTTTACACCACGGCACGCACGCAGTTTGATTTCCATTCCACCCGTCACCTGCTGCAGGTAGCCGTATTTGCCACAGCCTGCGGCATGTTGCTGGGCTGGTGCGCAAAGTTCCTGTTCAAGACGGCACCACGCATATTTGAATCCGGCGTACAAACCGCCTTTCGCTTCAATTCTTATATTGCACTGGCGCTGGCATCACGCCTGGCCGGTGAACAAGGTACGGCGCTGATGGCCTTGCTGATTGGCTTCCTGGTCCCCTTATGCAATATGGCAGCCGTGTATGCACTGGCACACAATAGCGGCAGGCTGCTGAAAGAAATCGCCAGCAACCCGCTGGTGGTTGGTACTGCCAGTGGCGTATTGTTCAGCGTCTTGCAAATCCAGTTGCCCGAAGGCATCGCCGCCACCCTGTCACGCCTTGGCAATGCGTCCATCGCCCTCGGTTTGCTGGCCGTGGGTGCCGGCATTCAGGTGTCCGGCCTGAAACAAGCCAAAGGCATTGCCAGTTATTTCCTGGCCGTCAAACTGCTGGCCCTGCCCTTAATCGCGCTGCTATTAGGCCGCTGGATGGAACTACCACTACTGCAACTACAAATCGCCGTCATCTTCTGCGCCTTGCCCACTGCCTCCAGTGCCTATGTGCTGGCGGCACGCATGGGGGGCAACGGGCCATTTGTGGCTTTCCTGATTTCAGCAAGCACCGTGTTGTCGGTGCTGACTTTGCCGGTGTGGTTGAGTTTGGTGCGGTGAGGGGAAGGGATACCGATCTCAATCGTTTGCGAAACAGGCGCAATAAGCAGCAATCATATTAACGTCGCTACAGTGGCGTTCTTTGGATACATTCGTCGTCAATTAAAGCGATTACCCTTCGTGGAACCAAGCCGGGTCTCGGCCCGGCAGCCGAATTCCTTTCTTTGCTTCGCCAAAGAACGGAATCAAAGAAAGGCGACCGCAGACTCGCCCTTCGGGTGCTTACGCTGCGCTTCAGCATAATTTGTGCATCACAAAAAATGGGAAGATCCGAAACTCGCTACGCTCAGACACCGGCTCTTCTTTTTCCATTTTCTGTGACGCACAAATTACATCGTCCCAAGCGGATTAGAGTCAACTGCAACAGCAAAGTCAAAACCAACGTCAACACAACCACTAGTCATATTTATTTGAATGCCATCGATTAACCATGGTGTTGGGGTTGCAGTTGTTTTTGACGTTGGGGTAGTTTTTGACGTTGCGGTTGGGGTCGCTGTTGACTCTAATCCGCTTGGGACGAAGCCATTTGTGTAGTGCAGAAAATGGATCAGAAATGACCGATGTTTGAGCGCAGCGAGTTGCGGGCATTTCCCATTTTTTGCACTACATAAATGGGCACTCCCGCAGGGAGCGAGTCTGCGGTCGCCTTTCTTTGATTCCGTTCTTTGGCGAAGCAAAGAAAGGAATTCGGCCGCCGGGCCGAGACCCGGCTTGGTTCCACGAAGGGCAATCGCTTTAATCAAAGTACGACATGCAACGAACGCCGGTGGACTCCAGCCTACGCTGGAGCGACATTATTTTATGATTGCCTCTAATCGATAGATGCCCATCCCTCCCGTTATCTCCAACATCAAACAAAAAAACTCGCTAAAATCCTGTTTTCGCAATCGAACACCGGAGCACCCCTTGCACAGCAGCCCCCTACTCGCCACCATCCCTCATATCCGCCACGGCTTCGGGAACGCCCGGGAATTTGTACCTGCTGCGCTGAGTGCACACTGGGATACGGTACCAGTGAAACTCCAGGTGCATGGCAAGCGCGTGGTCGAGATTACTGAAAAGAATCAACAGTGTGGCGATGCCGATGCATTTTTTACGCGACTGCCGGGCATACCCGTGACCATCATCACGGCGGATTGCGTGCCGGTGCTAATGGCAAAACGTGATGGCAGCGTGATCGCTGCGGCCCATGCAGGGTGGCGCGGGATAGTCGGTGGCGTAATTGAAGCCCTGTGGCAAGAACTGGCAGCGCAGGGGGAACAGCCGCAGCATTGGGTAGCAGCCATCGGTGCGCATATCGGGCCATGCTGTTTTGAAGTCAGCGAAGAACTGGCTGACGATTTTCTCAGGCAATTTCCGGATCTTGATGCAAACACACTCCGCCCCACACATCGCCATATCAGCCTGAATGCACTGGCCAATCGTGCCTTGCAAAAGACTGGCATTCAGGACATTGATCATGTCACGCCATGCACCATGTGTAGCATGACAGCAGAAGGCAAGCACGCATTTCGCAGCTACCGGCGCGGTGACCGTAATTCTCACCAGCACTCTGGTCTGGTGATCCTGCCTTAAAACATATTTCATCGATAGGGAGTGCGGGTTAAACACAGGTAGCAATTCCTACACACAGGCCAGGGGGTCCGGCATTCAAATAGCCAAAAATATGCTTTTTGTCAGGTGCCAAATGTACTTTTCACCGATTGTGTGAATAACTACTACAATGTGCAAGCGTACACCATATTGCATCTTGAATTCATCCTTGCACGGGAGCACCATGAGCAAACATAGCCTGAACATCAACGGCAAGATACAAACCGTAGACGTCGCACCAGATACGCCGCTGTTATGGGCTTTGCGCGACTCACTCAACCTGGTCGGTACCAAATATGGCTGCGGGGCAGGCCAGTGTGGTGCCTGTACGGTACAGATCAATGGCGTACCCACGCGTTCGTGCATGACGCCTGTGTCGACCCTGGACAAGCAAAAAATCACGACCATAGAAGGCCTGGATGCCAAGGCCACGCATCCCTTGCAACAGGCATGGCAAGAGCTGGATGTACCGCAATGCGGTTACTGCCAGGCTGGCCAGATCATGACTGCGGCGGCATTACTGAAGAATAAACCGCACCCTACGGATGCCGATATTGATGCTGCCATGTCTGGCAACCTGTGTCGCTGCGCGTCTTATCTACGCATACGCGCCGGCATACACCGGGCAGCCGAGCTGGCCAACAGCAAGAAGAAAGCATAAGGGGAACCGCGATGACCAAGACTATTCAACAAGCTTCACGCCGCGCTTTCTTACGCAATTCCGCCGTCGGCGGTGGTGGACTGGTGCTGGCTTACCTGACTGGCCAGGCCGGTGAGGCGATTGCCCAGGTCAGTAAAGCAGATGCCGCACCGGCTGCCGGCGATTTCACGCCGCATGCACTGATACGCATAGGTGCTGATGGCACGATCACGCTGGTATCAAAACAGCCGGAAATTGGTCAGGGTATCAAAACTTCATTACCGATGGTGATTGCCGAAGAACTGGAAGTCAACTGGAAAGATGTACGCATCGTCCAGGGTGACCTTAACCCCGCCTATGGTAGCCAGGGGGCTGGTGGCTCGACATCCACGCCCACCAATTACAATGAATTTCATCGTCTTGGTGCCACTGCCCGCACCATGCTAATCACTGCTGCCGCCCAGACCTGGGGCGTGAATACTGATGAATGCCATGCTGCAGACAGTGCCGTGCATCATACCGCCAGCAAACGCAAGCTGACGTATGCCGCACTGGCAAGCAAAGCGGCCAGCTTGCCAGTACCGGATGCAAAAAACGTCAAACTGAAAGACCCGGCCACCTTCAAATTACTGGGCACACGTATAGGTGGCGTGGACAACCTGGCCATCGTGACTGGCAAACCCCTGTTTGGTATTGATGTCAAACTACCCGGCATGCTGTATGCCGTGTATGAAAAATGCCCGGTATTTGGTGGTAAGATCGTCACCGCCAATCTGGATGCCATCAAGACTTTGCCTGGTGTGAAAGATGCCTTCATTGTCGAGGGCACAGAGAATATCCGCGGCCTCGTGCCTGGCGTTGCCATCCTGGCAGAAACCACCTGGGCTGCCTTCAGCGCCCGCAAGCAGTTGAACATTACCTGGGACGAAGGTAAAGCAGCAACGGAAAGCTGGGCTGGCTTTGCAGCCCAGGCAAAAGAACTGTCGGGCAAGCCTGGCAGCAATGTCTTGCGCAAGGATGGCGATGTCGCTCAGGCATTGAGCAAATCGGCGAAAACGGTAGAGGCTGCATATAGCTACCCGTTTATTTCGCATGCCAGCATGGAACCACAAAATTGCACGGCAGCCTATAACGCCAGAGACGGCAGCATGGAAATCTGGGCACCGACACAAAACCCGGAAGCCGGACAAAACCTGGTGGCAGAGACCCTCAACATCCCCAAGGCCAGCATCAAGCTGCATATCACCCGCAGCGGTGGCGGTTTTGGCCGCCGCCTGAGTTCTGATTTTGTGGTCGAGGCAGCCGCCATCGCCAAGCAGGCCAAGGTACCGGTCAAACTGACCTGGTCACGCGAAGATGATATGCAACATGACCATTTCCGTGCCGGTGGTTTTCATTATTTGCGTGGTGGTGTTGACAGCAAAGGCAAGCTGATCGCCTGGCACAATCATTTCGTCACCTTTGCCAATAAGCAAATGCGTGACGGCAAAGCCATGTTGCAAACAGGCAGTGGTGCCGGTTTGTCGGGTGATGAATTCCCCGGTCGCTGGCTGGAAAACTGCCTGCTGGAACAAACCCCCATCGAATGCAATATCCCCATGGGGCCCTGGCGCGCGCCGGGCAGCAATGTATTTGCCTGGGTGTTCCACAGCTTTATCGATGAACTGGCGCACGCGGCGGGGCGTGACCCGCTTGAATTCCGCCTTGAGATACTGGGCGACAAGGACATCGTGCCCGGCACTGGTGAACGCGGCCAGGCGTATCACGTAGGCCGCATGAAAAAAGTCTTGCAGGAAGTTGCCGACAAATCAGGCTGGGGTAAAAAGAAATTCCCACGTGGACAGGGCCAGGGCATTGCCTTCCACTTCAGCCACCGTGGTTATATTGCTGAAGTAGCGGAAGTCACGGTCAGCAAGCAAGGCGATTTGACGGTGGACCGCGTGGTGGTGGTTACGGATATCGGCGCGCAGATTGTCAACCTCAGTGGTGCAGAACACCAGGTGCAGGGATCCGTACTGGATGGCATCAGCACCCTGATGTATCCGGAACTGGATATACAAAAAGGCCGTATCGTGCAGAGCAATTTCCACGAATACCCACTGATGCGTATCAAGGATAGTAAGACCAGGGTGGATGTGCACTTCCTGAAAACCGATTTCCCGGTGACCGGCCTGGGTGAGCCTGCCTTTCCACCTTTGGCACCGGCGGTCTGCAATGCGATTTTTGCGGCAACCGGCAAACGTGTGCGCCAGTTACCTCTGTTGCATACCGACCTGAGCTGGAGTTGAATCCGGCAGACCGGCAAGGCCCCTGAACAGCAATTCCTGCCTACCGCTGTCAGGACGAACTCTGTCGTGCCACAATCGAACAGTTGCACCTGCAATTCAGCCTCTGCGGCCTGTATGCTATGGCTCAGGGCTGATTGCGATCAATGCACGAGGCAGCTGCACAAACAAAAAAATCGCCCGGCAGACCAGCACATACCTGAGCCGTTTCAACGCCATTACCGTACTTCCTCAAAAATGCGGACAAGCTGTGTAAGCTAAGCGAGCTACAAGAGTTACCCGAGCTCAAACATGACTTACCATCAGCATTGGGTTTTGTATCACTCCCATGCAGGTAATGCATGGATTTTGGTTTAAGAATGCATTGGACACGCAAACCTGCTGGTCCTACACTCTTCTTCAAAATACATCATCGGAGACTGCTCATGTCGCTCGCGCCAGATTCTGCAAAAAGAATATCCCCTGTTGCCCTAATGCTCACCCTGCTCATCCTGCTCACCCTACTGACCAGCAGTCTGATACTGACAGCATGCGGACAAAAAGCCGCCATCCACAGTAACAGTGAAGCCAGCGAAGCCACGCAAAAAGCCAATGCCGACATGGGCAAGACCCTGGCGCTGGACGACCCGCAAGATTTTGAAGATGCTAAACGCGGTCTGATCGCCAGGCCCGAAGGAAAAATCCTTGGCCCCACAGGTGAAGTGCTGATCGACTTCGACGCCTGGAAATTTATAGAAGGACCTGCGCCGGCAACCGTCAACCCCAGCCTTTGGCGCCATGCCAAACTGAATGCGCAAATTGGCCTGTTCAAAGTGACTGATGGCATTTATCAATTGCGCGGCTTTGACATCGCCAACATGAGCATTATCGAAGGCAAGACCGGCTGGATCATCGTGGACCCGCTGACTTCCAAAGAAAGCGCCGCCAGCGCCATCGCCTTTGCCCGCAAGCATCTGGGCGACAAGCCTGTCGTCGCCATCGTCTTCACCCATAGCCATGCTGACCATTTTGGTGGTGCACTCGGTGTCATCTCGCCGGAAGAAGTGAATAGCAAGAAAATACCCGTCGTCGCCCCCGATGGTTTCATGGAAGAAGCCACCAGCGAAAACATCCTGGTTGGCACCGCCATGGCCAGACGTTCTGGCTATCAGTTCGGCAAAGACCTGGAACGATCAGCCAAAGGTCTGGTCGATACGGGCCTGGGCAAGAGCGTCGCCTATGGCAGTGTCGGTGTACTGGAGCCGAATCAGCTCATCACCAAAGCAACGCAGGAACTGACACTGGATGGCGTCAACTTCGTTTTTCATAACGTGCCCGGTGCAGAAGCACCAGCAGAACTGACCTTCAGCATCCCCGATAAAAAGGCCTATGCCGGCGCAGAAATCCTGGCGCAGACCATGCACAATCTTTTACCCGTGCGTGGTGCCAAAGCCCGCGATGCGCAGCGCTGGGGGTCTTACTTGGAACAGGCGCTGGCCCAAAGTGCCGATGCCGATGTGTATTTTGGCCAGCACAACTGGCCAGTCTGGGGCAAGGCACGCATTGCAGAATTCATCACCAAGCAACGCGACGTTTATCAATACACGCATGACCAGACCGTGCGCCTGATCAATGCCGGTTACACCCCCTATGAAATCGCCGACAAGATCAAACTGCCCAAATCACTGGAAAGCTATTTCGGTGCACGCGGCTACTATGGCGACCTGCGCCATAACGTCAAGGCCGTGTATCAGTTTTATATCGGCGCGTATGACGGCAACCCGGCCAACCTGAACCGCCTGCCACCACAAGAATCGGCCAAGCACTATGTTGAACTGGCAGGCGGTGCAGACAAAGCCACTGCAGCAGCCCAAACCGCCTTCGACAAGGGCGACTATCGCTGGGCGGCAGAACTGCTGAACCATATCGTTTTCGCCGATAGCAATAACAAGACCGCCAAGGAATTGCTGGCCCGTACCTACGAACAAATGGGCTACATGGCCGAAGCATCCACCTGGCGCAACAGCTACCTGACTGCAGCCAATGAATTGCGCAATGGCCCACCCGCCAAAGGCGTGAACCGCGCCGCCATGATAGACATGCTGGCCCACACCCCGATAGAACGCTTCCTGGATGCCATGGCCGCCGGCCTGAATGGCCCGGATGCCGAAGGCAAAGACTTCAAAGTCAACCTGGTGCTGACCGACACCAAAGAGTCTTATGTACTATGGATAGAAAACGCCGTCCTGCATCACAAGAAGACCGAACCGGCCAAAGACGCGAATGCCACCCTGACCCTGACCAAACCCATCTTCATCAAGATGATGGCAGGCACAGCAGGTGTCAAAGACACGCTGTTCAGCGATGATTTGAAAGTCGACGGCAGCAAGATAGATCTGGTGCGCTTCTTCGGGCTGATAGACAAGGCGCCGGGGACGTTTGCGATTGTGACGAAGTAAAATCTTTCACCTAACTTGAAAGCTATCTCTCAAGTAGCTTTTGGGAGGATATTGTTATTCCAAAGTACAACGTACTCGCAACTATGCAGGGAGAATCGTACCTCTGTGTGTTAAATTTCCGAATCCAAGGAGAGAAAAAATGATCTTAGTCGACATGCAATATGATCCAATTCAGCAATTCCAAAGATCAGAAATAGTTGCAAGTGTCAAAGAAAGTAGCAAAGTTAAAAAAACTTTATGGACTGGAGGTTACGTTCTCCTAGATTCAATGGAAAAAAGCATTAAGTGGAATCCTGCGACGGAAGCTTGCGACGAGCTGCGCTCTATGGGTTGGTTTCGTGAAGAGAGATTTAAATTACAGATACCAAACTGCAAAGTAATCAGAGTAGAGAAATTACCCAAACACGGGAAAATTGAGCAACTTCCCGATGGTAGCTTCAAATATATTCCTAACGATGGTTATCTTGGTAGGGATGAGATGCAACTTATTGTAGATGCAGAAGGAAAAAAAATCCGCATTATGTGGTCAACTTCAGTACTTGGCAATGAACCTAAAAACGAAAATTCGTAGGTCTGATTATCCCCTTTTTGCAATTGCATTTATATTAGTTACCGAAATTTAGGCAGTTGAAAATCAATATTGTATCGCCAAAGATCATGCGGGTTAATGACCAGGAGATGTGTCGAGCGTAATTTTGAGATAACTAGACCAAATAAATAACACGTCAAATTTCAGAATGTAACGACCGCACCCCTAACCATGTCTTCTGCGATAGCATAGCGCTATCCTGTTGAGGCAGCAGGAGTACCCTTAGTTATGAAGACATGGAAACAACGCACTCAGAAGCAACTCATTTTTCGGCATCCTTTGCCCTGTTAAAAACGCGGCGCTTTGGTACTTTCTGTTTGCCAGTTTATTGTCCAATATAGGTACGTGGGCGCAACAGGTAGCACAGCCATGGCTCTTGCTAAGTCTTGGCGCTTCCTCATTCATGATAGGGTTGGATGCTTTTGCACTGGGTGCTCCGGCATTTTTTCTGACCCTGTTTGGTGGTGTACTGGCTGATCGTGCAGACCGGCGTCGCATCACCAGCATCTTCCAGTCGATACAGATGCTGTGCCCGACCCTGCTGGTCGTGTTGCTGCTCACTGGCATGGTGCATCCCTGGATCATCATCTGCCTGTCGCTGGTGGTGGGCGTGACGGATGCGCTGTCCATGCCATCCTTCCAGTCCATTGTACCGAGTCTGGTCGAACGTTCACAAATCGCTCAGGGACTGGCACTGAATTCGATACAGTTCAACCTGTCGCGCATTTTGGGTCCATCTATCGCAGGCGTCCTGCTGGTGAGCATGGGTGCAGCCGGATGCTTTGCCAGCAGTGCCGTATCGTATCTTCCATTCATTGCAGTAGCCTTGTGGATACTTCCACGCGGAAAAGCTACGGCAGATGCCGGTGCTGCGACAAATAGCCAGGGTCTGTTTTCCGGTGCACGCGATATCGTCGCAGACCCCAATTTACGCGGTGCCCTGATCACGGTACTGACCACCAGTTTTTTATGTAGCCCCCTGATCACCTTCACGCCGGTTCTGGTCAAAGAATCGTTGCATGGCGATGCCAGCCATTTCAGTATAGGCATGGCTTCATTTGGCGTTGGTGGCATGTTGGGCGCATTCAGCTTGCTCTTGATAAGCAGACATATTGATTTGCGCAGCTTTAGTTCAAAACTGGCCGCGCTGTATGGTTTAACGCTGGAGCTCGCCGGATTGAATACGTGGAATTGGGGCCTGCCTGTCTTGCTGGTCTTTGCCGGACTATGCATGACAGCCAGTAACACCGCAGCCAATTCGCTGTTACAGGCCAGCGCCAGTCCACAACTGCGCGGCCAGACAGTCAGCCTCTACATGCTGGCCATGCGCGGCGGCCTGTCCGCAGGCAGCCTGCTCACCGGCATATCGGTGCATCTCACAGGCGTTCGCACCGCGTTGATCATCAATGGATGCCTGGCTGTGGCTATACATCTGTACACCGGTTGGGTATGGCAACGGGCGAACAAGGTAGTCATAACTTCGTGAAAATTCAAGATGTGTCACAGAAACTGTAACCGTATCAGGTACTATGCTCATGCATACATCGTATTTTCCTTACGACGCTGCAGTCTCAAATGATTTCACCAGCTATCAATATGAATTTTCGCTCTCAGATCAATTTGGTCATCTTGTTGCCTGCAGTTTCTGGGCACCAAAGATCAAAAATTGTAACCAAAGCTACCAGTGTATCTGTTAGTGGAAATTTACTTGCTAAGCTACTAAAGCTGTCTTCGGCAAACCATCTTCAGGCATTTGCAAACCACGACTAATAAACATAACCTCCGAACCAACATAGCGTGTTTGCGCGGTATAGTTAAGGCCATAGTGCAACGAATGAGCAACAATATACATTTCTTTAATCTCGTCTACATTATCATAAGAGACGAGCCAATTCCGAGCAAATTTTCGACTCTGCAGTAATTTCGCAATATTTTCATGGTCTCTTTTTTCATAAAAATTTCGGTATAACCCTTGTCCTTTGATGAAATATGGAGGATCTAAATAGATTAATGATTGTGCCGGTAAAAATGCAGAACAACGCGTCAAAAGAGACAATGCATCTTCACAATAGACAGAAATACCACTAGTGTTCAACGCGATTTTTTCGATTCGACTAGATAACACTTTTTTGTTAAATCTCGCGTCCAACTTGTAATCGCCCGACTGCGATTTCCCACCTATGACACCCGCTTTCAGAATACCTGATCGATTAGTTCTATTTAAAAATAAGGTGGCAAAACCTCTTTCAACCTGACCGACGTCTAGCTCTTCCCTCAATACATCACGCCAGTAAAACCACTGTTCCATTGTGACAGGGGTATCGCGTAAGAGCTTCAAAAAAGGCTCTGGATGCTGCGTGACACTAATCCAAAAATCATAAATTGCAGAATCGTAGTCATTGATATGCACATGCTTAGCTATACCGTGGAAAAGCAGTTCCAAGGCAACAGCGGCACCGCCGGCATAAGGCTCTAGGTAATGCCCGCCAACCAGATCATTTTTTTCCATTAAGTTGGCTACAAAAGGTGCAAATGCCGATTTGCCTCCTGGATAACGTAATGGTGAATACAGTCTATTTGAATACATGATAAACAATTAAATAACGACTTCTAACGATGACTAGCCTAGCTTTGTAAGTTCGTTTCATTCTTAACGAATTCAACTGCCTCAATTACTTTAGCAATAAATACATTTACAGCCTCTTCATTGTCAACCACCCAACCTTCAATCAACTTTAATTCCTGAATTTGAGTAAGCCTTCGATTAAACCAATTTTTTGCATGTTCTCGATCATCCGCAACACTCTTAGACGGTGTTGATTCATCTCCTTGAAGATCCAAAATATGTGATTGAATATAGTCTGTTGAATACCCAGCTTTTTTTAATAACTTACGTGTTTCAGGATACTCATCGTCACTGTCGACAAGGAGTTTACTCATTGCTTCAATTATTGGCTCTGGTGCTTGCTTGACATGAATTCGCGAATCAGTAGGCAGGCGAATAATGTTTTTGACCTTTGGAATTCCTCGTGCAGAAGTATCCCCATCTACGATGACAATGACCGTTTTAAAATAATTGTCTGCTTTATGAAGTGCCATTAAATTTGTACACCCGAGGTGACATGTCAGTACTTCAATTTTCTTACCGGTCTCCTCTTCAATTAATTTACTATGCTTTCTTGAAATAATTCTTTTTAAAAAAAGTGCAGCTTCAGCATCCTCAACGTACACCTTTATGGTATTTTGAATTCGTTTATTCTTTAAATTCAAAAACATATCGTCATGAATTGCTTCAAAGTTCGATGCATCCATTAGCTGTACAGGATTACCACCTTGCAGATAAACAATAGAATCCTGCTGCACGTTATTGGCGGGGATTTTTGCGATTTCTTGGTGGGCTTCGGATAACATCGTTAGCGAATGTGTTGTTGCAATTATTTGCAAGCGCAGTCTTCGTGCTTCACTTTTTAACTCTTGAAATAATTTCTTTTGAGCCTGAGGGTGAAAACCTGCATCAATCTCGTCAATAACGAGCAAGCCACCTGGATATTCCGTGCCCATCGTTTCTTTGATTTTTTGAAATGAAGCCAAAGCAGTCGCGATGGAACTTAGCGAATCTTGCCCTAACGATACGGCTTTACTGTCATAGCCCTTATAAGGGGGATGCAACGACCTCTTCTTTGTGTCTTTAACTGCTTGGTATGTAATGTTCGGTTGCTGTTTTAAAGCTGAAGAAACACCTGTAGAGATTATCCTATTTGTAAATTCCTCTATGAAGACAGCATCACTATGGCTTGCAATAGTATAACTATTGCTTTCAAGTGTCCCCGGCTCCACTTCACCAATTGGCATCATACGAATCATGCCTAAATAGATAGTCGGCAAAGGTATTTTGCCGTCAGCTTTAATAGTAATATTTCCAACAGATACAGGTTCCTTTGGTTCGTTCCTTGGAACCACTCTTAAACCAAATCCTTTACGAAGGGTAATATTGCATTTTTTTAATATTTCCTTGCTATTTACGTTGTAAGACAAGTAAACATTTGGTTTTTCTGTTTCGGACTCAACGAAATCCTTATCCATCGAAAGTTGAATTATCTCGTGAATATTACCTTGGGGCAGCCGTCCAAAATAGGTTAAATTTTTACCTCGAGTGATTCCAGAAGCGTTGGCAATAAGACCCAATAAAGTGGATTTCCCAACTCCATTGCGACCAGCAATCAACGTAAAGCGAGGAGCAATGTTAATTATTATATTACCGAGCCTTCTAAAGGGTATCTCGGAAAATTTAACAGAAGTAATTTGAATTCGACTTGGTTCATGAGACTCAATTGACTCAGCCATATTATTTTTACCCATTTTGACTATGTCTCAATATTCAAGTTTTGCTCAAATAAAATTGCAAAATAAACATCCCCGCCACTTGCAGGATAAGTCTATCGGGTAAAGCGAGTCAAGTATTTCTCTTACAGAAATCAAATTCAAAGACTTTATGCTGTCGAAATTTTTTGTATAACTAGTATCAAATACCATTTATCTATGTTCCGACTACATAGTCAGAAAAGTTAATCGTGCTTAGCTCATCAGCGGTCTGGTCTTATGAAAGGTCACCGGGCTATACGGTACCGATGATGGCGGCGGTGCCTGCAGGATATGTTTTTTCATCGCGCCTATGATGTGCATTTCGCAGGGCTTGCAGTCGAATTTCAGCGTGTATTTTTCTTCGCCTGTGACCAGGGTCATGGGTTCGGCTTTTACCTGGCCTTGCACGCCTTGCACTCCCTTGGCTTGTTTGGGGCAGAGGTTGAAGGAAAAGCGCAGGCAGTGCTTGGTGATCATCAGCGATACTTCGCCCGCTTCTTCGTGGGATTCGTAGGCGGCGGCGATCAGTTGTACGGCGTGTCTTTCATAAAAGCTGCGGGCCTTGTGGTTGTACACATTGGCGAGGTAGCTGAGTGTGGTTTCCGGATACGCCACTGGTGGCTCGACTGCTGGCGTACGTTGCGGACGCCGCCATGCGGCCAGGCGGGCTAGCTCGTGCGCGGCAACGGCATCGCGGCGCAGGGCGTTGATGACGGAAGATGGCACGAACCATGGCTGCTGCAAATCAAGGTTGACCTGGACGGCTTCAAACATGGTGTTGCCGAGCTTGGCGAGGTTGTCGCGCAGGCCTGCTTCTGCCTTGTCGCGATTTTGCGCTGGTTCCAGCGCCAGTTGGGTGCTGACCGCAGATGTTACGCCGTCTTCATCCGTGATCTTCAGACGCAGGCCGTCTGCCTGTTCGCTGAGAGTCAGCCAGACCGGGATGCGGCGCTCGGCGGATTTTTTGGTCAGCGCATGTTCCCAGCGATGGTCACGGTTGCGGTTGACCAGGGTGCCTACTTTAAGACCTGTCAGCTCAGCCATTTTTTCATTCGGGAAGACGCGCCAGATTTCACCGTTGTCTGATGCGCCTACGCGCTCTACGGTGTTGGCTTGTATGCCAGCGACGTCGCGTTTGACCATGTAGTTGAGGCCATCGCCATTCGACATGGGTTCATTGGCTTCAATCTCAAAGAAATTGGCTGCCAGGCGGGTCACATAACCGAGGTGCAGGCCGACATATTTGGGTGAATCGAAAGCGCCTATGTCTTCAAGGCGGCCATTGGCAAAATAATCGGTATGGCCACGATGAAAGTTCTTATCCACATTGGGTGTAAATGCCACCTGGCTATGGCCACTGGAAGCACGGCTAAATTCTGGCCTGCGCTCTAAAATTTCATCCAGCAGCAAGCGGTAATGGGCGGTGATATTTTTGACATAGCCCATGTCCTTGTAGCGGCCTTCTATCTTCAATGACTGTACACCGGCATCGAGCAAGGCTTCAAGATTGCGGCTCTGGTCATTGTCTTTCATTGACAGCAGATGTTTTTCATAGGCGACTACCCGGCCCTCACCATCGCTCAATGTATAAGGCAGGCGACAGGCTTGCGAGCAATCGCCACGGTTAGCGCTGCGGCCATTGTCAGCATGCGAGATATAGCATTGGCCAGAGAAGGCCACGCACAGTGCACCGTGGACAAAATATTCCAGCGGTGTGGCGACTTCTGCCTTGATGGCCTGTATCTGTTTGATCGTCAGTTCACGCGCCAGCACCAATTGCGAAAAACCGACATCGCCAAGAAATTTGGCTTTTTCCACACCACGGATATCGCACTGGGTACTGGCATGCAGCTGGATGGGCGGGATATCCAGTTCCAAAATGCCCATGTCTTGCACGATCAGGGCATCGACGCCGGCATCGTACAGTTGATGTATCTGCTTGCGTGCCGGTTCCAGTTCTGAATCATGTAGGATGGTGTTCATAGTCACGAAGATGCGCGCATGGTAGCGGTGTGCAAATGCCACCAGGGCAGCAATCTCGCTGACTTCATTACTGGCATTGTGACGTGCGCCAAACGAAGGACCGCCGATATACACGGCATCTGCGCCATGCAAGATCGCTTCACGGCCAATTTCTACAGTTTTGGCAGGCGATAAAAGTTCAGTCTGGTTGGCAAGCAAGGTCATGGTGTACACCGGTGACATGGGAAGGCCGAAATTATAACGAAATCAAGGGCTTATGTCTTATTTGTATTCGCTATCAAGACATAAAACGATGCCATTTGATGAAAGTCTGGCCGATTCATTTACGGATAGTAAGTTTCAGGCAACATTTGCCGTAGCTGGCGGCTTTTGTTCATTGATTCATCCCACAGTGTAGCCAAGTCTGCACAGATAACCAGAAGATATGCCGTACTGACAAAATTTCATTGATAAAAGAAACATGCAGACGTTTCCAGGGTCTTGCCTGCTCTACAATGCCTGCTATACCGACTTGAGCCAAATACACGCACCTATGCGCCTATCTTACGCCCGCCCGCTGTTACCAAAGTCTTTGATCTTACTTGGCTTACTTGGCTCTTTACTGCCAGCACTGGCAAGTGCCGAGGGCAATCTGCCACCGGCGGTGGAAGCCGTGTTCAACCAGACCGGGGTGCCGCAACAGGCCATGAGTGCGATAGTGATACCTGCCAGTGGTGGCCAGCCGGTGCTGGCACATCTGTCGGAAAGGCCGATGAATCCTGCATCGACCATGAAGTTGCTGACGACCCTGATTGCGCTGGAAGAACTGGGGCCGACCTTTCGCTGGAAAACCCAGATACTGATCGATAAGACAGTCAAGAAGGATAGCTATACCGGTACCCTGTACCTGCGTGGCGGTGGCGACCCCAACCTGAATCTGGAAAAACTGGGCAGCATGCTGCGTGCCTTGCGTCAGCAGGGCTTTCGTAAAATCCGTGGCGATATCATTATCGACCGCAGCTACCTGCAACCAGAACGCCCGGATGTCGGTGCCCCACCTTTTGATGAATATCCGGATGCGTATTACAACGTGATACCGGATGCCATGCTGGTCAACAATAATTTGATAAGCCTGAGTATTGATGCCGGCACCGACAAAATTGGTGTGCGCCTGGGCACACCGCTGGATAAACTGAAAGTCACCAGCCACCTGCATTTCAATGAACTGCCCTGCTCCACCTGGGAAAAAGAATGGCTACCGCCCGTGATCGACTATGCGACCACACCGGCCGGCATGACCGAAGTGACGCTGAACGGTGGTTTCCCGCGTCGCTGCAAGATCAATAGCAGCATCAATGTGCTTGACCGCAATCACTACATCACGCATGTACTGCGGGCCTTGTGGCAAGAGATGGGTGGCAGTTGGCAAGGTGAAGTACATGACGGCAAAGTGCCGGCCAATGCTGTCGTAGTGGTAGAACGCACATCGGAAACGCTGGCAGACATTATCCGCATCATCAACAAGCAGTCTGACAATACCATGGCACGCATGTTGTTCATGACACTGGGCAGTGAATCAACCAACAAGCCCGTCGACAATAGCCTTGAAGCCGCGAATATCCGCGTAAGGCAATGGCTGGGCAAACAGAATATCAATGATGCTGGCCTGGTGCTGGAAAACGGTTCCGGTCTGTCACGCATAGAGCGCATCAGCCCGCAGCAAATGGCTGCTATTTTGCAAGTGGGTGCACGCAGCAACTGGAATGCAGAATTTTCCAGCAGCATGCCGGTGGCCTCGCTTGATGGCACCATGCGCCGCCGCCTGAAAGGCAGCCCGGCAGAATTACGTGCGCGCATCAAGACCGGTACGTTGAAAGATGTGGTTGCCATCGCTGGTTATGTCAGGGATATCAATGATCAGCAATGGATCGTCGTGGCCACCATCAATCATGAAGACAGCATCAAAGCCAAGCCTGCACTGGATGAATTGATTAGCTGGGTTGCTGCTGGCAGGCGCTGAAATGTAGTAATTGCGACCCGAACAGGCTGGCACTTATTTTTTCTGTTTTGGTTTGTCAGGAACGATCACATATTTTTGTTGCTCAGCATTGAAGCGAAACAGCTTCTTGCCTTTTTGCGCGCTGACCTGCAATTCATAGCTTGATGTGCGTTCACCGTCATTGTCCACGGTGTGGGCAATTTCCTGATAACGGTAGTGTTTATCCGCAAAATTAAGTGTGATGTCACCCGGCGTATTACCACCCATGGCGATGTCCCATTTGGCGAGATAATCGTAACAATGCGGCGGTTCTGCCTCAGTTTCACGCAAACGCAGGCGTATGTGCTTGCCCTTGGTATGGGCGCTGCTGGCATTACCGGTATTTCGTATGATGTTCACGCATTCCGGCCCGCTTTCTTCATGTACAGTCAAGTCCGGTTCACTCCCCTTTTCCAACAAGGGCACAAGGTTGTCGGCATCAAGACGAAACAACAGCAAACGGGTACGTGCTAACCCCTGCTTCAGTGGGCTGTGTTCCAGCGCCAGCGCGAACTGACCGGGGAACAATTCAACGATGCGGGTATTGCCTATGGCAGAATCGCGACCGGCACTATCCAGCCATTCAATCACATCCTGCCGGCTGACCAGTGACCAGGCTTCGCCACGGCGACGAAACCAGTAAGCCGCCAGCAGCGTTGGCATACCGGCGTCCAATGCATCGCCCTTGACCAGCAAGACGGCACTGTCTTCATTCAATCGCTGTACCTGCAAGGCATCCATGCGCAGACCAGTCTGTGAATCAGCGGGAACAGACACGGGAAATTCTGCCTTCAACTGCGGTGGCCTGACGATGGCATTTTGCTCGCCATCCCAACCCTTAAACACCAGGCGCATCAAATCCCGCCGTTCCAGCGTCTGCACGGATTCTGTCCGCCCACATGCCGCCAACACAAGCAGGCACAGCAGCGAACCCAGGGATTTGATGAAGGACAGACGAAATTGCACGAGGGAAATTTTCTTGATGGAGTAACAGAGATTTTAACTGATCGCTGTTGGTCCCCATGGTTTTGCTCATGGATATTCGTGCAGCTCACATTCAATTCTGCAACAGCTTTGAAGCGATTACTCCGTTTTTTCAACAGGGCAAGTGTTCAAGGGATGTGCCGCCGTTGCCAAAAAACCCGATCCGGCCAGCGTTGTTCCTGTTGATACCAGACCTTGAGATGGTTCAGGTAGGCATTCTGAATGGAGGCCAGCTCGGCCACATAGGCGGCTTGTGCCACGTCGTCATAATTCGACACTGCTTCTGCTGCAGCCAGCCCGGTATAGAGTGCATTGAACATACCCTGCGAGGATAGTGGGTCAAAACTCAGTGCGGCATCACCGACTGCCAGCCAGTTTGGCCCGGCGACCGTATCAAGTATGGCGCTATGGGCAACACAATAGCCGTGATGGCTGCCAGGCGTAAAACTGCTTTCCTGCAAATGTGCAGATAACTGGGTATTGCTGGCAGCACGTTGCAGTAAGCCTGCTTGCTGGCTGCATGCTGTTGCTTCAGGCAAATCGGCATCGGTATAAAAAGCAATTATACGTCCGCCACCCGGCAAGGATGAGGTGTACCACCAGCCGCCAGCTTCGGCGATGATCAGACTGCTGGCTGCTGCATTGTGGTTCTGGCTGTGGCCATGGTCCTGTCCGACTGTCCAGCTACACACCAGTTTGTCCAGGGCTTTGCGGGCGATACCCTGGCGTTTGGCCAGCAGGGATTTTCTGCCACTGGCGTCGATCAGCATTTTTGCGTGTACCTGCAAGGGCTTGCCCTGCACATCAAGTTGTATATCCCAATGTCTGGGATAGTCCTGGGCTGGCTGGAAAGACTGTAGCCTGGTCTGCTTCAATAAGCCGGCACCGCGCTGTTGCGCCACGTCTTGCAGCCAGGTATCAAAACGATGCCGGTCCAGATACCAGCCATGACCGTCGAGATTGCGCATGGCATCCTGCTCAACCAGACTGGCATCACCCCAACTGCTGACATGCAAGTGAGCGGGCTGGTGTGGTTCTTGCAAAAAATCTTCATACAAGCCCATGTCAGCCAGCAATCTGCCCGCTGCTGCGGGCAGGGATTCGCCTATGCGCAGGCTTGCCTGCGGCTGCGCTTCTATCATCAGCACTTTTTGAAACGGTGCCAGGTTCAACGCAAAAGCAGAGCCTGCCGGCCCCGCCCCTGCCACGAGAACATCCACGTACAACTTGCGCATGCTGGTGGTTTCTATAAGCGATTCATATTAACAATGGATATTAACGATACCTATTAACGATGCAGCCCGCGCGGGAAGCGTCGTACTTTTTCTATCGTCATCAAATCCAAAGAATCGGCATTCACCACTTCAGCCGCACCTACCCTGGCATGCTGGCCATCATGATGTGCCTCATGTTGGGCATTCGGCGCTGGCATGTTGGCTATTGGTATATGCTGGTCTTCTACTTCAAACTCTGCCGGGAAGTGGGTATCATCCGTCGGGCCGGGATGCACTTCCACCACGCCCAGATGATCAAAATGGTGAATCATGTTGTTGATCTGGTCGGTGTAGCTGGTACTACCCAAAGGGTTGATCCAGGAAGCGCGGTTGGCAAATGCCGCCAGCCTTTCACCCAGCGGCTTTTTATCATCCATGACGACGGCATAGTTTTGCTTGGTCATGACCTGATTCGGCACACGTGCTGGCCAGAAACTGGGTACATAGGGGTCGTAGGATTTGTCATAGCCAGAGCGGCAGCTTGCAGTATCGGTTTGCCATGGCACCGCCATCCAGCGCGTAATACCACCTGCCTGCTGGCCATACAAGGGGCCATTCGGTATGGTGACGCCATCGCTGGTCAGCACTTCACCCAGGCCAGGGGCAATCCAGCCATCCAGTGCATGGGCGAAGCGGAAAGGGGCCATATACATGGTGCTGGCACGTACCGGCCAGGTCATTTCGCAACCGGGGTGGAAGGCATCGGCCAGACAAAAATCCAGCGCAGCTTGCGTCAGGGTATCGCCCTGCTGTTCCAGCGGCACCTGGTCTATGCTGCTTGCATGCTTGCGTTCCGGGTCATAATCTTCCACAAAATTACCTTCGGCCCATTCCATCAGCATGGCCAACTGTGTCGCCGTCAATGAGGCATTTTGCCTGGGTGTCTGCGCAGCCGGTATGGCCATGGCATCGCCATACAACCAGGGCCAGGGCTTGGGTGACCATGAATCAACTTTATAATTACGGAATTGATTGGCGATAGTACGGCGCAATTCCACATAGGCGGTGTTATTGCTGGCCAGGCGCGACAAGGCATCGGCACTGGTCAGATCAATTGCCCCTTTCCAGCCAAAACCGGCAAAGAAACCGGCATTCACCCATTGCAGGCCATTCAGGCGTTCAAACAGGGGCAAGATATCGAAGGTGAAACTGGGGCGCCTGGGTCTGGGTAAGGTGCCAGCCGTAATGGCGACATCGCGCATCAAATCCCACATGGTGCGCACGGATTTTCTTTGTGGCGCATAGTTGGGTGGTGCGACGACCACCCAGGCCGGTTCCACCATCAGTTCCAGCCCTTCATAAACGACCTTGGCATTGATGGGGCCGTCTGAGGTGTCATCATACCAGCCTTCATTGTTGGCAAAGGTGATGGCGCGGCTATTGTCATAAGAAGCAGACACGCCATGCCCACCCAGCACGATAAGGTGCCCTTGCTCATCGGTGAAAGCCTCACCCAGGTACACAGGCTTGCCCATGAACTTGCCGTCATCAAAGCGCTGGGCTTTGGCTTTTTTACCGCTGACTTTTCTTTGCTTGGGCGTGATCGATAGCATGTCCCGGTCTGAGACGACGGCATTACGCAAGGTGGTCGGTGGTGCTGACGCCGCTTCGGGAATATCCAGCGCCAGTTGGAAGCCGTACCAGGCTGATTTGGTGTTGGCCAGTTGCACCTGCCATTCTATCTTGGCATTGTCGGCATTCAGTTCCTTGACGATATTCCCCTTGGCGTTGACACCATACACGCGGAACCTGGCACCCTGACGTTTGAGTTTTTTGTGGGCATCGCGGTAATAGCCTGGTGCTTCCGGTTTGGGGTAAGGCACTTCCGGCCCCAGAAGCCATTCTTTCTCACTGGTGCCGACACGTGCCACGCCTATGGCCGGATAAATCACGGCCTTGACGATGCAGGTGTCTTTGACGGGTTTTTCTGCTTCAGCTTTTGCTACCCCTGCTGCATGAAAGGGACAGCCCGCAGGTGCCGGGCGCGGCGCACGCGGGTCTTGCAGGCCCTGGCCATTCGCTTCATGCCTGGCATCAGCGCCAGCGGCATACACGATCTTGCGGGCTTCAGCGATGGAACCTGCCGGTGCCTGCGCTGGCGGTACGCGCCAGATATTGAAGGCCAGACCCTGGCCATAGTCAGACTGGCCGCGCACGCTGATGTCTTGTTGCGGCAAGATCAAAGTTGCTACATGGACGAAGGGGCTTTCTGTTTCTGGCCATTCCACCGTTGCCTCATCCAGTGGCATGGTCTTAGGATTGGTCCTTAATTGCACCATGAAGCGGAACTGGTATTCACGCCTGGCCAGGCGGTTACACATGTCCACGGCCAGATAATCCCTTTCATTATTCGGCACGTTTTCTGGCGGTGTCACTGGTTCCAGGCGATATTTGACATAGTTCTTTTCGCCGGCATGAAAAGGCAGGATGGCCCAGTATGTCGTGGTCAATGTGCTGCCTTCGACCTTTTCCATCTGGTCGAGTATTTTTGCCGTCTTGGGATGTTTTTTCAGATAGCCGGGATAATCCTGCGCGACCACGCCTGCATAGGTAAATTCCACCATCTCCTTGGCATTATCGACAAAGAAGACCGGGAAGTTTTGCATGATGAAGTCGGCGGTATCACCGTCGTCACCCAGTGCCTTGGGCCCAGGTACACCAAACAGTTTGATACCTATACCCAAAGTGGAATACAGGTCGGGTGAAGTCGGTGTGGTGTCGCTGGAAAACCTGACCCAGGCATCCAGGCTGTCATGACTGAAGACGCCCACTTTGAGTTTGGCCGGGATATTCTTTTCCATCACCAGCCTGGCGCTGGCCACCCCATGCAATTTGCGGAAGACTGCCCGTTCGGCGGGACGTTGACCCAGTTTGATGCGGCCTTCCTGGGCGATGCCGACAAACATCTCGGTCAAACGTTCGGGTGCCTGGTTGGCCTGGTCAAAACAGGGTGGTATCGGGTCGGTGTCTTTGCTCATACTATCTCCCTTTGATTATTCTTGGACTGACAAATTGCATAGGCAAGGATTTGCCGTGCCCGGCCAAAAGGCGGAAGCAGGCAAATATGAAAATTCAGGAATGCAGAATGATTATTTGACAATATTAAACTTTAGTCAAGTTTAATATTGTCAAATTGCGCTGAGAAACGTCTAATGAAGTTGACGGTAGTCGCGAATGGCGTTGCGCTGTTCCCTGAGATCAACCTGGTACAAGCCAAACAAACCTTTACGCACTTTGACGATCACTACGTCATCAACAGTCTTGCTGCACCAGTAGGCTCTGGCGAGATTGGTGTATTCAATGACGGGCAGGCTTTTGTCTTCAGGCACCAAGGCACTGCAGGGTATGTTCCTGTGATAGTGGGCTTCCAGCATGGGGCCGCCCAGCGCCTGGTTAATGCGTATGCCTCCGACATAACTGGTGGCGGCAAACATTGCCCCACCCAGGACGGCCAGGCCTAAAATAATACGCACAGGCACAACGGGGTCACGTCCGGCCTGGTACAAACCAAAAGCCAGCAACAGACTGGCAAAGACGCCTGCCAGCACATGCGGCATGCCATAGTCCGGGTTAATGAAAACCCAGGATTCATTTTGCAGCATAAAGTCCACAAAACTATAGGTAAGCAACAGCGCCATGCCTATCAGGGCGGTCTTGGTGGCAGGATGCTTCGTCAAATCAAACATTGCCGCATCCAGTTTACTGTCCGTGGGGAAGCTGTCGAACACACCGTGTTCGCGGAATAAGCGTATCAGCACATGTTCGGCATCGTTGTCTGCTGCAGGCACAGCATCGGCATTTTGCAACTGCCAGTCTTTAATGCGTATGCCCCATGGCAGCCACTGCTTATGCGAGCGCAGTTGCAACACGCCAAACCGTGGAATGAAAGATACATTCTTCAGATCAACCCAGCGCATTTCTCTTTCATAGAAAGTCAGATGGGCCAGCAAAGAGGTGGAAGTTTGTTCCAGACGTAAGCCATCAGCATTAACGATGAGTCTGGCGGAACGGTAAGACCATTGCATCACCAATTGCACCAGCACAAACGCCATACCAAAAACCAGGCTCACCCACCGGTCTACATTGCGGAGCGAAAACAGACCCTTCAACTTTTCCAGACTCAGCACGCTCAGCATGTTCAAATGCATGAACCAGAAAAAGGTTCCCACCACACTGATGGCCAGCGCCAGATAAGCCAGCTTTTCTATCATGAGCAGCTGGCGTTTTATCCGTGTAAACACATAACTTGTACGCATATCCTGCATAAGGCCTTTCCATCTGCGCGGCAGTAGTCGAAGTAGTCGATATTGCAATCAATGTGCATGATGTCATGAAAAACCTTGCGCTACAATTTTTCCTTCTGGTAGCGTGCACGCAGCAACTGCATCATTGCCACATTCAGTTCCCATGCATCTGAAACCATCTGATTGGTATAAGGCAAGGTCTGGGTGTAGGGCGAAGGACCGAATTCTGGCGTCAGTGTAATTTGCTTTTTGCCGGACGCACGCTGCTGGTTGATGATGGCATCCCACCACGACAAATGCTGTTGCAGCGCTGCCGCATGTTCAGGCGCACGGAAATCATTCACCTGTGGCCCCTGGCTGTGGCCGACACGCGCATGGATATGCTGTACATGCGGGTATACCTTTTGCAGTATATGGGCTTGATCTTCCAGTAGCGATTCGCAGGCGCAGCACCAGTGTGACAGATCGGCATTCAATGCCAGTTGCGGACGCTGTTCCAGGTAAGGCAACAAGAGCATGGGGTGGCCGCTGAAGCGGCTGCGATGAATTTCATGCACGATGGCGATGCCGGTTTCGGCAGCAATGGCATCGGCCAGATCCAGCAGTTCTGAATTTTGCGCGTGGCTGTAAAAGTCTTTGCCGGTATGGGTATTCACAAACAAGGGCTTGGCGGCACAGGCATTGCGCAACAAGTCTGCCAGCGCCTGTCTGTGGGCAACGAAGTCACTATGGAATACGGTTTCCCACTGCTGGGCGATCAAGTGCAAGCCGGCATCAGCGATGGCCCGCGTCCAGGCATCTCGTTCATTGGTATCCAGTGGTAGGGACATTTCCACGCCATCAAAACCGGCTTCCTGCACACGGGCGATAAAGCTGTCACGGCTCAGGTGGGCGCTGCCCCAGTGTGGCGCAAAAATCAATATGCTCATTACTGGCCTTTCAGACAAAGCCACGCACAGGGAAACTGGCGTCACGCTGTATCCAGTTGAGTGGTGAATAATGCGTACTGCCATCAGTCACGTGCAGGGTATACGCATGGCGCGAAATCGGCGAGCGATTGGGTGCACTGTAATGCGGCAACAGACCATGGAAGCACACCAGGCTACCGGCTTTCACTTCCAGCGGAATGGCCGTACTGTCGTCGGGCCAGGGCATGGCATCGAGTTTTTCTACGCGTACCTGATCACCTTCACGCACAAAGCGTTCACGCATGGGGCTGCGATGCCCGCCTGGTTCAGCCCACATGCAGCCGTTTTCCAGCGTGGCATCTTCGAGCGCAAACCAGAAAGTAGTGACACTGACCGGATCGGTTTCAAAGTATGTCGCATCCTGATGCCAGCGTACTTCCCCGCCTATCCCAGGCTGTTTGAAGATGTACATGGATTGCCATATCTGTGGCTGCTGCAAGCCCAGTTGCTCTGCCACTTTGGCTAAGGCCGGGCCGCGAGAAAAAGCGCTGAATACCGGATCATGGTCATGCATGGCATGGCCTATCTTGTTGATGGACAGGGCTTTGGCCTGGCGCAGCTTGCCTTGTTCATCAAAGGCTTCTTCTTCAAAGAAACAACTGATGTTATTGGCCGAATTCAGGAAATAATGATCAATCTTCTTTTCCTGTTCTTTGGTCGTGAAGATGGACCGGGATGATGCAGGATCAAAATCATCCACAATTTTGGCGGCGCGTTCACGCAGGGCAGCGATGTCGGCCTTGTTTTTAAAATCTGGCACGACGATATAACCGTCCTGATGAAACTGCTTGATCTGTTCGGCATTCAGCATGGTAACTCCTGTGGGTGTATGGCTGGATTGGGTGCTGCAGACTGACCGGTATTGACGCAGCACCTTGACATGTATCAAGTGTAGCGAATATCGCTTGTCTCTTACAACATCAACAATGGTTGACAGATTGTCTCCAATATATAGACAATCACTGCATGGACCAATTAAAAGCAATGGAAATCTTTGTCGAGGTGGCGCGCCAGCGCAGCTTCAGTGCGGCTGGACGCCATCTGGGCATCAGCCGCGCCATGGTCAGCAAGCACATCATGCAGCTGGAAGCAGAGCTGTGCGCACGCCTGCTGCACCGCTCCACCCGTGAAGTCAGCCTGACCGAACTGGGCCAGGCCTATCTGGAGCCATGCAGCGCCAGCGTCGAACAGGCGCGCCAGGCACGTCTGGTGATCAGCCAGGCCGGTCATGAACTGGCGGGTGGCCTGCGCATACAGGCACCCAGCAGTTTTGGCAGTGAATGGCTGGCCGATGCCCTGGCCCGCTTTGCCTTGTTGCACCCCAGGCTGCAGCCCACCTTGCATGTAGATGACAATTTGCTGGACCCGTTCAAGCACGGCTTTGACCTGAGCATCCGGGTCGGCGGCATACCGGACAGCCGTGGCCTGCATATGCGCCGGCTGGCACCTTGCCGTGGCATTCTGTGCGCCAGCCCGGCTTATCTGGCAGACCATGGCATGCCAGCGCATCCAGAACAATTGCTGCAACACCGTTGCCTGCATTTCAGCCACCTTACCCAGGGCAATACCTGGCATTTTGAACAGGCAGGCCAGCATCTGGCCATCGACATCACGCCGGGCTTTTCGTCCAATAATGGCAAGGTTTTACATCAGGCTGCGCTGCGTGGCCTGGGCATCGTCTACGACACGACCTTCCTGTCATGGCGTGATTTGCTGGAAGGTCGTCTGGTCCCCGTGTTGGCAGACTGGGCATTACCGCTGAACGACTTTACCGCCCTGTATCCGGCTACCCACAAAGTGGCACCGAAAGTCAGGGCCCTGATCGATTTTTTGGTGGAAGAATACCAGCCGGTACCGGAATGGGATAAGGAGCTGATAGACGCCGGGCTGATCTGAGAACCTTTGTTTACGATCTTACTGCGCGTGCGCAATCGGAGTCCACGCGGGGCTCATGCGCTGCTCAAAATGCTCATGTACTAGAGTACATTCCGCTTTTTGTGCTGCTCTTCACTCCCGCTGACGCTCGCTCGCTACAGATCGTAAACAGGTTCTGAATCAGGTGACATCCTGCGCCAGCCTGCCCAGCGTTTTCATCCCCTGTTCCATCTCGCGCCCCCAGGGGCGACCTATATTCAGGCGCAGGAAATTCGCATATTTACCCGAGCCGGAAAACAGGCTGCCCGGGGTAAACGCAATACCGACGCCGACTGCCTGGCGTAACAGCACCAGGGTATCAATATGATCAGGCAATTCCAGCCACAACCACCATCCGCCTGCGGGGCTGATAACCTGCGTCCCGGTCGGAAAATAGCGATGTATCGCCGCCGTCGCCAGCGGTATGGTTGCCGCCAGTCGTTCACGCAATTTGCGCAAATGTGAGGGCAAGGCACCCGACTGTATGAATTCTGCCAGTACCGCCTGTTCAAACAGCGGTGTGATGAGGGAGGTACTGAGTTTCAGCGAATTGATGCGGGACTGGTAACGTCCTCCAGCGATCCAGCCGATGCGGAAAGCCGGTGCCAGGCTCTTGCTGCATGAACCGCAATAGATCACTCTGCCCTGCTTGTCCCAGGCTTTGATGGCTTGTGGCCTATGCTGCAAATGCGACAGGTCACCAAATACATCATCTTCTATCAAAGCCAGGTCGTGCTGTTCTATCAGTCGCAGCAGGCGCTTCTTGTTTTTTTCGGACATGCTGCAACCGAGCGGGTTCTGGAAGCTGGGCATGGCCACCACAGCGCGCACGCCGGTCTGGTGTTCCAGTGCATATTCCAGGGCTTCCAGGCTGATACCCTGGCCAGGAACACAGGGTATTTCTATCGCCTTGATGCCAAGGTTTTCCAGCATTTGCAGCAAGCCAAAATATACCGGCGATTCAACAATCACGGCATCGCCCGCCTGCGCCACTGCCCGCAGGGCCACGCTCAGGGCTTCGGTACTGCCATTGGTGATCAACAGGTCTGGCGCTTCCAGGTCAACGCCAGCAATTTTCAGCCATTGTATCAATGCTGTTTTCAATGCGGGCAAGCCGGTGCCGCCTGGGTATACGCCGATGAGCATGGGGTCTTGCCTGAGCAGGCGCTGGGCGATTTTTGACAAGGCGTCGCAGGGATACCATTCAGGCGCGGCACTGGCCAGATGCAAGCCCAGTTGCAGGGGTTGCGCCGTCAGCGAATACAGTTCTGTCATTCGGTGCTGCAGCGACACCAGTTTGTCATATTCAACCGCTGGCGGTGCCTGTTTTGCCTTTGACGTGACTGTCCTGGCCTGGTCCCCGGCACGTATTTTCCAGTCGGCCACATACATGCCAGACTTGTTGCGCGCCTCTACCAGCCCCTGGGTTTCAAGATAGCGATAACAGCGTATCACGGTGGAAACGCTAAGCTGCTTCAAGCTGGCAAATTCACGTACTGAAGGCAAACGTTCACCCACCTGATAGCGGCCAGCCCGGATATCGCTGCCTAAAGCCTGGGCAAGTTGCATATAACTGTGCTGCATAACAGATACCTTTATAGTGAATCTGTACAGCATAAATCAGTCTGCCACTGTAAGCAAATGCCAGTCACTGCTGCATTAGACTGTAACTCACTTCATCAATAGAGATAAGTTTCAGGCATATGACTACATCACATACCGCCCCCGTTATCCGCCCTGCAGTCAGGGTAAAGCCGGGTATTGCCCAGATTGCTGCCGATCTGTTTCCAGCAGTGCTGGCTGGCCTGATTGCCGTATTGATCTCCTATGCTGGCCCCATGCTGCTGATGTTGCAGGCAGCACAGGCAGCCCATTTGACTGCGGGCCAAACCAGTTCATGGATATGGGCGGTTTCCATCGGGTCTGGCCTGTCTGGTGCGTGGATGAGCTGGCGTTATAAAATCCCGGTCATCTGTGCCTGGAACACACCAGGTGCAGCCCTGCTGGTGACGGCACTGGCGACACTACCGTACAGTCAGGCGATTGCTGCCTATCTGTTTGCGGCGGCCATCATCTTCATCATCGGCGCTACCGGGATATTTGAAAAGCTGATGGCACATATCCCGAAAAGCCTGTGTGCCGCCATGCTGGCCGGCATCCTGATGCGCTTTGGGGTCGACGTATTTGCCAGCGCCCGCAGCGAAGCCCACGGTGCGCCTTACCTGGTAGGCCTGATGTTCATTGCCTATTTACTGTACAAGAAACGTTCTGCCCGTTATGCCATCGTGCTGACCCTGCTGACCGGCGTACTGCTGTGGGGCTTGCTGGGCTGGGGTGATGCCGCCAATACAGCAACCAATACAGCAACCAATACAGCAACCAATACAGCAACCAATACTGCAGCCAATGCAGCCGCCATTACCTGGCAGGCAGGTCTGACCTTGCCGGTCTGGACTACGCCAGAATTTTCTGTCAGCGCGCTCATCAGCCTGGGTTTGCCATTGGCCCTGCTGTGCCTGACTGGCCAGCAGGTACCTGGTGTGGCCGTCCTGCGTGCCGCTGGCTACGAACATGCACCCAATAGCAAACTGGTCAGCGCTACCGGTCTGGCCAGCCTGTTGCTGGCACCATTCGGCGCGCATGGTGTCAACCTGGCAGCAATTACTGCCGCCATCTGCACCGGGCCGGAAGCCCATCAGCAACCAGAAAAACGCTGGGTCGCCGGTCTGTCCTGCGGTGTGTTTTATCTGCTGATAGGTAGTTTTGCCGGCTCACTGACCACACTGTTCCTGCATCTGCCGCATGCGCTGGTGACCACGGTGGCTGGCCTGGCCTTGCTGGGGGCGATACAAAATGGCCTGGTGAATGCCATGCAGGAAACCTCGGAACGCGAGGCGGCACTGATCACCTTTATCGTCACTGCCTCAAATATCAGCCTGCTGGGCCTGGGTTCGGCCTGTTGGGGGATAGCGCTGGGTGTGTTGAGTTATTACCTGTTGCGTGTCAAGGCCACCTCACATGCCGGTAAATAAATTACTCACTGAACTTGCTGACAAAGGTGGCAACGCCATCCCAGTCAGCAGGGGGTGGATTGTCACGATAATACGCAATACGTTCCAGGAAAACCTGGGCTGAAACATCAGCGGAACGCATTTTCAGATAGTCCTGAAATAGTGCCTCAGCTTCATCCCATTGTTGGGCACGGAAAATGTTGAGCGCACGATGCCACAGGTCCAGTATTGCTGTCGTGTCTGCATCGAGGTTTGTCAATTCCGTGACAGGTTCAAAAATGGAAATGGGTTGTGTCTTGCCTTTCACCCTGACTCTGTCCAACTCTCTGTAGGCAAATTCCGGCGCAGCCTTTTTTGTCGCTTCACCGACGATAATACCCACGCCGTACAGCTTGGTCACACCTTCGAGTCTGGATGACAAGTTGACGGCGTCACCCATCACGGTATAAGCCAGGCGGATTTTAGAGCCCATATCGCCCACCCGCACTTCACCGGTATTCAGGCCTATGCCTATTTTCAGGGCAGGCCAGCCACGCTGGACAAATTCCTGGCTCAGGCGGTGTGCTGTCACCTGCATTTTCAAGGCGCTTTCTACCGATCGTCTGGCATGATCAGTGAGCCGGACTGGCGCGCCCCAAAACGCCATTACGGCATCACCTATGTACTTATCCAGCGTACCCCGGTTACCCCGAATCTCTTCCGACATGGCGGTCAGGTAGATGTTGATATATTCGCGCAAATCAACCGCACTCAGCGTTTCAGAGATGGTGGTAAAACCCCGCACGTCCGAGAACATGACGGTCAGTTCACGGCTTTCACCTTCCATGGTATAGCTGTCAGGTTCATCAGCCATGACGGCCACCAGCTCAGGTGCCACATATTCGCCAAAACGCCTGACCACGCCACGCAAGCGGCGCGATTCAACCACATAATTCCAGCCGAAGACAAAAAGGAAAAGTAAAAAAATCAACAACAGCGGCGTCGCCAGCGGCAGCACCTTGTCAAAGCTTTCATACATCCAGTAATTAAAGGCGACAGCTGTCAGTAAACTCGATAAGGTAAATAAAATTGCCGCCACAGGTTTAAGACGGATCAGCGCAAAGGTCAGGACAATACCCAGCAAAATAACCTGTATCAATTCTATGCTGCGGCTATCACTGGGTCTGATCTTGAAATCATTGTCGAGGATTGAAGCGATGACGTTGGCATGCATCTCAACGCCGGGGTAATCGATACCCACGGGGGCGGTACGCAAATCCTTCAGTCCTACCGCGGTGGTACCAATCAGGATGATTTTGTCTGCCAGCACTGGTTCAGGCAATTGCTTTTTTAAAACGTCGACGGCAGATATATAGGTAAAACGCCCACCATCCGGACCACCCTTGCCTTTGTACTGAATCAGGCTTCTTAGCAGCGGTTCCAGGGGAATGGTCTTGCGCGGTGACGAGTTCAGTACGATGGCCTCGATTTCATCGTCCTTGCTGGTATCTTCCTGTAAATTTGCAGCGTCTTTGGAAAATTTTGGTTTCAGCCTGGTCGCATTCAGCGCAACTCTGGCAGTTGCCAGCGATAATGCCTCATAATAATTTGATTTGTATTTCGCCAGCAAGGGTATGCTGCGTATGACGCCATCAGAATCTGGCGTAGGGGTTAAAAAACCACCGGCTATGGCAGCATCCTGTAGCTGCTGCATATTGGCGATAAAACTGAAATATTCTGCCGACTCGACATCACGGCCACCCAACTCTGCCTGCAACAAGGCAGGTTTAGGCAAAGCTCCCTTGCTGACAGCTTTTTTATCGTCGGAAAAAAAATAGCCGAGCACCACTGGCCGGCTTTCAAATGCTTTCGTCAGGCGGTCATCAAAATCCAGTTGATGCTTCAGGCCTGCAACCTGCTCGACGAAACCCTTGCTGTCTTTTAATTCTTTCTTTGCCAATCCCTCCAGTATCTGGAAACCGGAACTACCATCAGGCTCGGGAAAAACGACGTCGACACCCACAGCCCGCACATGGTAATCATCCGTCAGTCTTTTGATGAGATCGGCCACCACAGAGCGCTTCCATGGCCATTGGCCAACCTCGGTCAGGCTTTTTTCATCGATGTTGACGATGATGATATCTTTATTGCGTTGCGGGACTTCCAGCCGCATCCTGACGTCATAGGCAAAAAAATCGATCAGGTTGACCAGTCTTACCGGAAAAATGGCATTGGCCTGCAGGGCAACCAGCACCGTCACCACCAGGCCGATGATCCAGGGAACCTGTTTTCTGATATTTTTTAGCAAACCGCCTCCGCATCAAAAACCATCTGTCTCATCAAGTCTCACGGTCTGTAACCAGGTATTCCACTTTCATCCACATTGTCGATCTGCGTCCGGTCCATGAATTTTTCGGCATACGTCAGGTAGACTTTTTTCCTGACGAAGATATCAAACAGGTCTGGGTCAATATGGCCGTTCAGGGCAAAGCTACCCAGAATGCGCAGGGATTCGGTCAGGGTCTTGCCGTCCTTGTAGGGTCTGTCTTTAGCGGTCAGGGCTTCAAAGATATCGGCAATTGCCATGATCTTGGCCTGTACCGACATCTGTTCGCCATGCAAGCCGCGCGGATACCCTTTGCCATCCATGCGTTCATGATGTCCCCCTGCGTATTCAGGTACGTTCTGCAAATGCTTGGGCCAGGGCAAAGCTTCCAGCATCTTGATGGTGGTGACGATATGGTTATTGATGATGGCCCGTTCTGCGGCATTCAGGGTGCCGCCACGGACGGACAGGTTCTCCATTTCATCGGCACTGAGGAAGGTGCTGCTGGTGCCATCCGGGCTGGTCCATTGCCAGTTGGCGATTTCAGCAACTCTGTCCAGATCTTCCTGACTGGTTCTTTCCGAACCAAGATTCAACTTTTTTAAAAATTGCCGCGCCTCTTCTATCCTGGTCAGTTCGGTCTGTAAATCATGCTCCAGTTCTGTCGCCAGGACTTCATTCTTGACATCGGCCTGATACAGCAAGCATTTGCTCTTCAACATCCGTATTTCGGCATCACGTTTCAATATTTCAAAACGGGTATCCAGCAAGTGGATGCGGTCAAAAATGGTTTCCAGCTTGGTCGATTTTTCAACCACATGTACCGGGGTGGAAATCTTGCCACAATCGTGCAGGATGCCAGCCATCCATAGTTCCTTGCGGTCCTTGTCTGTCATGACAAAATGGGCCAGCGGACCAGACCGGGTTTCATGCACGGCACTGGCCAGCATCATGGTCAGTTCAGGTACATGCTGGCAATGCCTGCCTGTATGCGGCGATTTTTCATCAATACCGATATTGATCAGGTGCACCAGGGATACGAACAGATTTTCCAGTTGCGAAATAAGTTGCTGGTTGGTCAGGGCAATCGCTGCCTGGGATGCCAGGGCTTCAATAAAACGCTGGTCGGTTTCGGTAAACAGGCATGGTTCACCGGTTTCGGGATCTGTCGCATTGATCAGTTGCAGCACACCGATCAATTCGCCCTCGTGATCATGCATGGGTACGGTCAGCAGGGATTTGGTGTGGTAATTGAATTGCTGGTCAAAATTGCGGGTGCCTGAGAAATTGAACACGCCAACGGTGTACACGTCCTGGATATTCACTGACAGTTTATAGTTGGCCGCGTAGGCTGCCACAGCACTCAGGTTTTTGACGCCGTTGTCATCGACCAGGGGGATATTTGGAATATCCACCGCCTGCCCTTTGACACCGCCCTGATACATGTTAAGTGTGTCATTCAAGGAGATATTGAAGCACAGGCTCTTCTTGTCCTTGCTGGTGCGATACAGAGTACCGCCGTCAGCATAGGTCATGCTTTTCGCTGAACGCAATATATTTTCAAGCAATAAAGGTGTGTCGTGATTATTGCTCAATTCCAGACTCAACTCGGTGAGTTTTTCCAGACGTTGTGCAATCTCACTACTGCTCAATGCAGTCATGTTCACTTTCTCCAAATCAAAAACTGTAAGCGACTATCGGCTGACCTGTCGCATCAAAATAGAAAACTGTCGCCCGCTCTCAATGCGGTAAATTTGCCTGGACGTGTCGCTTCCAGTTCGGACATGATCTGTGTTTCCTGTCCTGGCTTGAGGTGGTAAATCAAAAAATCCACGGCTTCAGGCATGCCCTGAATATCCTGCAACAATGCACTCGGGCAAAAATGTCTGGATATGTGCGCCAGTTCTGCTTCTGCATCCGGGAAAGAACAATCCACGATCACCTGGCGCAAGGCTGTTTCATTTTTCATTACGTCCCATAAATCGGGGGTGGTCGCCATGTCACCGGTGAACAGGAAGCCGGCATCACTGTTTCTGATCCAATACCCTACCGAACCCGGGG
The DNA here is from genome assembly GCF_049340265.1 of Undibacterium sp. Di26W. Lineage (NCBI taxonomy): Bacteria > Pseudomonadati > Pseudomonadota > Betaproteobacteria > Burkholderiales > Oxalobacteraceae > Undibacterium > Undibacterium sp. Di26W. The sequence goes on along the minus strand of NZ_JBMPOR010000014.1, from coordinate 88,866 downwards.
TATGGTTGACCGGATGCGAGCTGATAATGCGGTCGCCCAGAGTCAGCGTACTGCCAGCCGGCATTTCTTCAAACCGCATGGATGGCTGTTCTGCATTGGGCAAACTGGCAAAATCAGGCCAGATCACCCAATTAAAGATATGGGTTTTCAATGCCAGCACCACCTCTGGACTGGCGTGAATGATGACTGGTGCGCTTCTTTTGCCAAACACGGCATCCATCAACAGCGCCAGCCCGGCAACGTGATCAAGATGGCAGTGGCTGATGAACACATGGTCAATGGCAACCAGTTGCTCTATGCTCAAGTTAGCCAGGCCGGTGCCGGCATCCACCAGCAGATCGTCGTCCACCAGCATACAGGTTGTATTTGGCTCTTTTCCGCCGATACCGCCCGCGCAGCCAAGAATTTTTAATTTCATAGACACAGAAATAGTGAGCCATTGTTTTGGCAGTGAATTAAAACCACCAGGACTTACACAAAACCGCCCCAGTTGCGGTGTAGTCGGGGTTTCAGACAACACGTTGTCTGCCGACTTAACAAATATCCCCTTCAAGGGATGTTTCCTAAAGCGATAAGCTTGCCGGGACGATTTTGCGTAAGTACTGACCACTCTATTTACAACAGGCAGCCTCAAGAAAAAGACGGGTGGTCTGTAACAGTTCTCTACTGCGTGTTGACCTGTCTTTTAAGCAAACTGCACTAACCTAGCTTAACACTTTCTTTGGGGACAACGAAATTTAGTGGCGGTCAAACCACGGACTTGCCGCATTTCCCATCATGCCAGAACAATAAGAGGCAAGGAATAGGCCTGTATTCTGGAAAAAACCACCTCAACCGGCAAAATTATGTCTTCAGCGCTGGGGAAATCTTTTGCATTCTGGTCATACATGCACTTCCATGATACATTTTTGTACAAACTGGCACTCAGGTGTAGCACTTGTAAGCAACAGTAGCTGGATTGTTGGTCAGACAATCGCTCTCTGCTTCATAATTTAGCTGACGAATTAGTCAAATCAAGGAAAAAGAATGGCGGTTACCGGCAACATCGCACATGCACCCAAAGAAGGCGTCGATCATCGCCTGCTGTTCTTTAAAAAACTCCAGGCGCTGACCAATAAAATTCATGGTGCGGATGCGCTTGACCAGATCATGCTGGACGTGTCCCAGGATATCTGCGACCTCTTTGACTGTGATCGCCTGACCATTTATGTGGTGGCACAAGACAAAACCACGCTGATTTCCAAGATCAAGACTGGCCTGAATTCCTTCAAGGACCTGCGCCTGTCGATTTCTGAACAAAGTATTGCCGGCCATGTTGCCCTGACCCGCAGCATGATCAGCCTGCGCGATGTGTATGACGAAAACGAGTTGCGCTCGCATTCGCCAACGCTGAAATTCCAGCGTGCGGTTGACCAGCGCACTGGCTACCGCACCAAGCAAATGCTGGTGGCACCCATAGTCGACGGGCAAAGCAAGGAATTGCTGGGCGTGGTGCAATTCATCAATCACCGCTTTGGCGACGCGTTTACCGATATTGCGGCGGAAGGTGTACAAGCCCTGTGCGAAACCCTGGCTGTTGCGTTTTCGCAAAAAAGCAAGGCCCTGCCGACCAACACCCCGCGCACCAAATTTGATTTTCTGGTATCCGAGGCAATCATTGCGGCACCAGAACTGGAACTGGCCGTCAGTTCTGCCCGCAGGAATTTGCTGGATCTGGAAGACGTGCTGACCGACGAGTTTGATATCCCTATTGCCAGCCTTGGCCAGGCACTGGCAAAATATTTCAATGTGCCTTACGAACCTTTCAAGCCTGAACGCCTGGTACCGGTCGACCTGGTCAAGCGGCTCAAGCGCCAGTACGTGGAACAAAATTCCTGGTTACCCATCACGGAAGACCAGAATGGCCTGACCGTCCTGGCAATTGATCCCGAGCATATCAACACCACCCACGTGGTGAATCATGTCTTTGCCACCTCGAAGATCAATTACAAGGTCACCACCAAAAAAGAATTCCGCCAGACCATAGACCAGTTCTTTGGTGGCGTGGCCGATACCGGCTCGGTTGATGATCTGCTGTCGGGCATGGAAGATGAGGACGACGAACACGGCGGTGGCCAATCCGCCGTGGAAATTTCGGCTGCGGTTGAAAACGAACTGGTCAAGCTGATCAACAAGATCATCATCGATGCCTATCAGCAAGGAGCGTCCGACATCCATATTGAACCTCGTCCCGGCAAAGAAAAAACCCTGATTCGCTTCCGCAAGGATGGTTCGCTGTCACCCTATATCGAGATACCTGCCAGTTACCGCAATTCACTGCTGGCACGTATCAAGATCATGTGTGATCTTGATATCTCTGAACGCCGCAAGCCACAGGATGGCAAGATCAAGTTCAAAAAATACGGCCCTTACGATATCGAATTGCGGGTAGCCACCATTCCGTCTTCAGGCGGTATGGAAGACGTGGTCATGCGTATCCTGGCAGCCGGTGAACCTATTCCGCTGGATAAACTGGGCATCTTGCCGTACAACCTCGAACGCCTGAAACAGGTGGTCAGCAAACCCTATGGCCTGTTCTTTGTCTGCGGCCCCACCGGCTCGGGTAAAACAACTACCCTGCATTCTGTATTGAGCCACCTGAATACGCCTGAAACCAAAATCTGGACGGCAGAAGACCCGGTAGAAATTACCCAGAAAGGTTTGCGCCAGGTGCAGGTCAACCGCAAGGCCGGCATGGATTTCGCCACCGTCATGCGGGCCTTCTTGCGGGCAGATCCGGACATCATCATGGTCGGCGAAATGCGTGACAAGGAAACCGTCGCCATCGGCCTGGAAGCGTCTCTGACTGGCCATATGGTGCTGGCGACCCTGCATACCAACAGCGCGCCGGAATCCATCGTGCGCCTGCTGGACATGGGCATGGACCCCTTCAATTTTGCCGATGCCCTGCTGGGCATCCTGGCGCAAAGGCTGACCAAGCGGCTGTGCGGCAAATGCAAAGTGGCGTACAACCCGGGCAAGGAAGAAATGAAGGACCTGCTCGATGAATACTGTGTAGAGTTGCTCAACACCGAGGCATTTACCAAGAACGCGCTGGAAGCCAAGAAAAAGGTGTTTACCACCTGGCAATCACTGTATGCCGACAAGCAGGGTAAATTCACCCTGTACAAGGCAGTTGGTTGCGAGCATTGCTCCAACGGCTATAAAGGCCGGCTGGGCCTGCATGAACTGATGGTGGCAAATGACATCGTCAAAAAGCTGATACAGGACCATGCGCGTGTTTCAGAATTGCTGACAGCAGCGCTGGCAGATGGCATGCTGACGCTGAAAATGGATGGCATAGAAAAAGTCTTGTCCGGCCTGACTGACATGAAGCAGGTCAGGATAGTGTGCATCAAATAATTTTTTGCGCATAGGCTACAATTTCTGATTTGAGATCGCAGCCATTCTCATTTTCAGAACTTATTTTCAAACTCATTTTTTAAACTTATTTTCAACACCTATTACGAGAATTTATTTCCAGAAAGCACACATGAAATACCTGCACACCATGGTCCGTGTTACCGACCTCGACGCCTCGATGCGGTTTTACCGCGATGCGCTGGGGCTGGAACTGGTGCATCAAAAAGAATATCCAAAAGGCCGGTTTACCCTGGCGTACCTGGCAGCGCCGGGCGACCATGATGCACAGGTGGAACTGACCTATAACTGGGACCCGGAAGTATATACCGGCGGCCGCAACTTCGGCCACCTGGCTTACCGCGTGGATAACATCTACCAGGCTTGCCAGCGTCTGACGGACCATGGCGTTGTGATCAACCGCCCACCGCGCGACGGTCACATGGCCTTTGTCCGCTCACCAGACAATATTTCGATAGAACTGTTGCAGGCGGGCGAGCCATTGGCCCCGGCTGAACCATGGGCATCAATGCAAAACACTGGTAACTGGTAACTAGTAACACTGGCTGCTGGCGCTCAAACAAAAAACGCAGACCCTGGTCTGCGTTTTTTAATTCTTCATCAATCAAAGATTCAGTTTTTATAGTCAGGACGACGTGCTTCCTTATTCATGGCGCGAATCAGGACTACCATGCTAACAACGATAACCGCAGAGATGACACTCAAAATACCGGTCCACATAAGCCCACCTCCGAATTGATTAATGATGTTTCTTTATATCAATCGAGATGCCGTGCGTCAACATTACAAACTGGCTTTCGAGGAGTTTTAACTTAATCTTGCATTCTGTCTGTGCTGTTCATAAACGGATATCCACACATTACTCTACACGTGCCCATGCCGGCGGAAATAGGCAATCAGGCCGCTGGTAGATGTATCAAGATTGGAATCGTATTCCTGGTTCCCCAAGATCGCCGGTAACAGCTTATTGGCCAATTGTTTGCCCAGTTCCACACCCCACTGGTCGAAAGAATTGATTCCCCAGATCACGCCCTGCACGAATACTTTATGTTCGTACAAGGCCAGCAGCATGCCTAACTGAAAAGGGTCGAGGCTGGGCATCAGGATGGTAGTAGATGGCTGGTTGCCGGCAAACACCTTGTGCGGCAAGAGCTTGGCGATATGTGCGTCACTGAGGCCGGCCTGTGACAACTCTTCCCGTGCCTGGCTTTCGGTCTTGCCAAATGCCAGCGCAGCGCTCTGCGCCAGGCAGTTTGCCAGCAAGGGTGCCTGGTGACCCGGCAAAGGGTAATCACTGGAAGCTGCCACCACAAAATCGCAAGGGATCAGCCAGCCGCCCTGGTGCAGTAACTGGAAGAAGGCATGCTGGCCATTGACGCCAATCTCACCCCAGACGATGGGGTTGGCACGGCAAGTCAGGGCTTCGCCATCACGGCTGACGGTCTTGCCATTTGATTCCATTTCCAGTTGCTGCAAAAAGGCAGGCAAATGGCGAATCGATTCGTTATACGGCAGGATGGCAGTGGTCTCAGCCCCGAGGAAATTGGTGTTCCAGATCGAAATCAGGGCCAGCAGCACCGGCAGATTGTTTTCCAGCGGTGCCTGGCGGAAGTGCTTGTCCATGGTTTCGGCACCTGCGAGCATGCGCTCGAAACCACTCATGCCTATGGCCAGCGCCACCGACAGGCCGACCGCAGACCACAGGGAATAACGCCCCCCCACCCAATCCCAGATTTGCAAGATATTACTGTCAGGGATGCCGAATTCATGCGCCTTATCGGGACTGGATGTTACCGCAATGAAATGCTTGGCCACCGCCCATTCTTCCATCGCTGCCGCCATCAGCCAGGTGCGGGCGGTCTGGGCATTGATGCTGGTTTCCTGCGTGGTGAAGGTCTTGGAGGCGACGATAAACAGGGTCGTGCGCGGGTCCAGTTTTTCCAGCAAGGGGGCAAGATGAGCACTGTCCAGATTCGACACATAGTAAAAAGTCAGCCCCGGATGCTGCATGGCAGATAGCGCACGGGTGGCCAGCTTGGGCCCGAGGTCAGAGCCGCCTATGCCTATGTTCACGATATTCTGTATGGCATCGCCCTTGAAACCGCGCCACAGGCCGCTGCGTACACGCTCGACGATATCGCGCATCTGCTTGCGCACGGCCCTGACTTGCGGCATGACATCATGTTCAGCATTCGGGAAAGGTGTGAAATCGGAATGGCGCAGGGCCGTATGCAACACGGCCCGGTCTTCGCTGATATTGATTTTTTCACCGGCAAACATACGGTCACGCCAGCTTTCTACATTCGACAGGCGTGCCAGCGACATCAGACTATCGAGTGCGGGCTGGTCTATGCGTTGCTTGGAATAATCCACCAGCAAGCCATCCAGCTCCGCCGAGAAATGGGCAAACCTGCCGGCGTCGGCAGCAAACAGCTCGCGCAAATGCTTATGCTCCAGACGCTGTTGATGCGCCAGCAATGCCTGCCATTCGGGCGTGTGGGTAATGTTCATATTTTTCCTGGGCCTGTAAAGGTGAGCTTTCTACGCACTTTAACTAGATTAGCATGGTCTGGAGGAAGCCTGGGCTGTGACAGCATCAGCACGATTCAAGACAATTATGCATGCGGCGAGGCTAATTATTGTTAAAATAAACATTAGGCTGTGTTAACCTATGTTACATCGCGGTAGTTCTGTAGCGAAAATGACATAGGGCAAGAATGTCAACAAGATTAGCCTGACAGAAAAGGATGGTCATGCTGAGTAAACAGGATATCGGTATCTTGATTGTGGATGACAATGACATCAGTCGCTCGATGCTGCGTCATATCCTTGAGAGCGAACAATTCAATGTCGTAGGTGAAGCCAACAATGGCCTCACTGCCATTGAGTGGATAGAAAAAACCATTCCCGAAGTGGTGTGCCTGGATGTCATGATGCCCGACATTGACGGGCTGGTTATCCTCGACCACATCAAGAGAATATCACCGGAAACCGTGGTACTGATGGTTACAGGCAGCAACAAAAAAGAAACCGTGATCAAAGCCATCAAGAGTGGTGCCAGCGGTTTCATCGTCAAGCCTTTTAACCCGGCAACGGTGTTGGAGAATATGAACAACCTGCTGACGAAGTCATACAGACCGCTAAAGTACTTGATTGATCGCCGCAAGAACTGGAAACAACCGGGGTTTTAAGGTGCGTCAGGAATTGGCATAATACAAAAAGCTGAGTCAAACGCCATGCCAGATTGCGCTATCCGCGTGCGCTGAGCAGATTCGCCATGGCAACATAAGCTTCCAGCGACAAGGTCTCTGGACGGCCCTGAGGATCCACCCCGCAGGCGACCAGATCCGCTTCCGTCAGCAAGCCGGCGACGCAATTGCGTACCACCTTGCGTCTTTGGGAAAACGCCTTGGTGACGACTTCTTCCAGTTTTTTGATATCGCAAGGAAAGGCACCCGGCTTGGGTATCATGCGCACAATGGCAGATTCGACCCGTGGCGGCGGATCAAACGCTTCCGGCGGCACGATAAACATCAACTCCATGTGGTAGCGCACCTGCAGCATGACCGACAGGCGGCCATAGGTCTTGCTGCCCGGGTCTGCCACCATGCGCTCCACGACCTCCTTTTGCAGCATGAAATGCTGGTCTTGTACCAGATGGGCAAATTCGGCCAGATGGAACAAGAGCGGGCTGGAAATGTTATACGGTAAATTGCCGACCACGCGCAGCTTCTGCCCGGCTGGCACGGTAATGCTGGAAAAATCAAATGCCAGGGCGTCGCCCTCATGCACAGTCAGTTTTTCTGCGGAAAAATTCTTCTTCAGGCGCGCCACCAGGTCACGATCCAGTTCCACCACATGCAGGTGATCCAGGTCCGCCAGCAACAGGCGTGTCATGGCCGCCAGGCCGGGGCCGATTTCGACCATGCTCTGGCCGGGCTGCGGATGGATGGCGCGAATGATCTGGCTCAATACCAGATCGTCAGTCAAAAAATTCTGACCAAAACGTTTACGTGGGATATGTTTCATATTATTTCTTTGAGGCTGGAACCTGCTTGTCCCTGCCGAATCGACAAGGCAAGATCGTGCCAATTCTGCTAATGCGTTTTTACCATGCTGGCCGCAACACGTATGGCCACCATCATACTACTGATATCTGCGAGCCCAACGCCCTGCGCCGCCAAGTCCAGCGCCGTACCATGATCGACCGAGGTGCGTATCAGGGGTAAGCCCAGGGTGATATTCACGCCCAGTCCAAAGCTGGCATGTTTCAATACCGGCAAACCCTGGTCGTGATACATGGCCAGCACGCAGTCGGCCTGCTCCAGGTATTTTTGCTGGAACAGGGTATCGGCCGGATACGGGCCACTGACTTGCATGCCTGCTTGCTGCGCCTGCCTGATGACGGGCGTGATAACGTCAATTTCTTCCCGCCCCAGATAGCCATTCTCACCCGCATGCGGGTTCAGCCCGGCCACCAGTATGCGTGGTGCCGCGATACCGAATTTGTCGCGCAGATCAGCATGGATAATTTCCAGCGTACGCAGCAAATCATCAAACTGGATAGCGTCTGCCACCTGTCGCAAGGGCAGATGCGTGGTTGCCAGGGCGACCCGCAAGGGCTGCGGCAACTGGGCATTGGCTTGACTCGCCAGCATCATGACTACGCGACCAGTATTGGTTTTTTCGGCGAAATATTCGGTATGTCCGCTAAAAGGAACACCGGCATCATTGATGGTACTTTTTTGCAGCGGTGCGGTGACAATGGCATCACACCAGTGCTGCTGCACACTTTCAATTGCCACATCCAGGGTTTGCAAGACAGAACGGCCATTGCGCGCATCCAGATGGCCGGCAATCACATGGGCATTCAGAGGGCAGTCAATCACTGTCAGCCTGTCTGTGCCACAGGCGGGCAGGCCCTGATTGCGCAAAGCCTGCAAAGACACCCCCATGAGATTGATATCAGGATTGATCTCCGCTGCCAGCATGGCCAGATAAGCGGCGTCGCCTATCAAGACCGGTCTTACTTCTTGCCGCAACTGCCAGGCTGCGGCAATGGATATTTCAGGCCCGATGCCGGCTGGTTCCCCTACGGTCACCGCGATCACCGGCAAACTGGGCTGTGGCATTATTTGTCTTCCAGGCGATATTCCACGTATGCGCGATCGCGAATTTCGCGTAACCAATCCTGTAAGGCTTCATCAGCCTTGCGTTCACGCACAGCCTGACGAGCAGCAATACGCTGGCGGTCTTTCGACAGCTCGTCAGTTTTTCGTTCCAGTACTTGAATGATGTGAACGCCAAACTGTGAGGTGACTGGGTCGCTGATCTGGTTGATGGCCAGCTTATCCATAACCTGTTCAAATTCAGGCACGGTGACACCTGGAAAAATCCAACCCAGATCACCGCCTTTGGAAGCAGAACCGTCGACGGAATTGGCTTTGGCCAGGTCTTCAAAAGTCGCCTCTTTGGCTTCTATCTTTCTTTTGAATTCCATCAGTTTCTGACGTGCTTCAGCCTCCGTCACGATCTGGCTGACTTTCAGCAGGATGTGGCGGGCACGGGTTTGTTGCTCAACGGCGGCAGCCTTGCTGTCATTCATGGCACGCTTGCCATTGACTTTGACAATATGAAAACCATTCGGGCTGCGCACGATATCGGATACTTCGCCAACCTTCACTTTGCTGATGGCATCAACAAACAATTGTGGCAAACGGTCTTGCTCACGCCAGCCGATATCGCCACCCTTGAGTGCTTCGGAACTGTCAGAATAAGTCACCGCAAGCTTGGCAAAGTCTGCACCGCCACGCAGTTTTTCCAGCACTTCTTCAGCGCGTTTGCGACGCAGGGCAATTTGTTCAGAAGAGGCGTTTTCCGGAATGCTGACCAGGATGTGTGCCAGATTCAACTCTTGTTTGCCTGACTTGGAACTGGCTTCTGCAGCCAGGTAATTGTCGATCTCTGTTTCAGATACCTGGATCTTGCTGTCAACTTCACGGTCGCGGATACGCTGCATCAGGATATCGTCACGCATTTCTTCACGGAACTTGGCGTAGGACGTACCTTCGCGTTCGATCTGGTTGCGGAACTCGGTCATGGACATCTTGTTTTGTTCCGCCAGGCGCAACATGGTGCGGTCCAGCATCACATCGTCAACACGCATGCCATTTTCTTTTGCCAGCTGCATTTGCGCACGATTAACAATCATGCGTTCAAGTAATTGCTTTTGCAGATCAGCACGGTCAGGCAAGGGTGTGCCCTGCTTTTTCAGGTTTGCTTCTACGGCCAGCAAGCGCTCATTCAATTCCTGACGGGTAATCACTTCATCATTCACCACTACCACGATGGTATTGATGACTTGCGACTTGCCGTTCGTCTGTGCTGGCTTGGGCTTGACGGCAGGTGCAGGCGGGACGACTGGATTGATTTTAACTTGCGACCATGCCACCGGGCTGACAAGCAAGCCGGCAGAAACCGCGAATACTGAGAGAAATTTACATTGTTTCATTTGCAATAAATGTCGCATATCGATCCAAAATCCTGTTACGCCTGGTCACGTGTCTGAACATCGACACCGGGCAAAAGTTGCAATATACACGTTAGCACCCGTTTCATAAACAGCGCAGGCCATTCAATCGCCGGTGACGGCTACTACAATTGTTATTACAGCAAAAAATATCTACCGTTCATTGATCGGCTGATAACCCGAAATATTTTTCCTCAAGGCATCAATTGGATTGCCACCAAAGCCCAGACGAGCCAGGCCATTCAATTCCAGCTGAATCGAGAAGCCCGACGTGTTATTGACACTGTTCGTGGCAAAACGTTGCGCAAGGAAACGCAAAGACCAGCAATCTGCCTTGTATTCAAAGCCCAGCAAACCATCCACCATGCGTTTATCCATGATCGAATAATTGCTGCGACCTACCATATACCAGCGGTCTGCCATCGGCCACTGCGCCGACAGATCCACCTGCTCCAGCGAGTTGCGCTGGTAACGATACGCCAGGTTCAACACTTTTTTAGGCGATGGCTGCCAGCGGATACCATAGTTGGAGCGCACCGACTGGCGGTCAGTCTGGCTCAGTTGCAAGGCCATCTCGCCACTCAGGGTGGATGATAACTTGCCTATGGCTGCCAGCAACAGATCAGAACGACTTGGGCTGACGGTATTGTCCAGCGTGACTTTCTGGGTATTGAAATAAAAGCGCTGGCCTATCGCCAGTTTCAGACTTTCATCGCCATTGCCTTCAATAAAGCGCGAAATCAGGGCCGCCGTGATCTGGTTGGAATCCCCTATGCGGTCCTGACCGGTGAAGCGGTTTTCACTGAAAATCTGGGCAAAATTGAAATCGGCGACCGCACTGTCAAAATTTGGCATGTTCGACTGGTCGCGGTAAGGCGTATTCACATAGAACAGGCGCGGTTCCAGCGTCTGCGTCAGGTCGGTATCAAACATCCGTGTCTTGCGTTCAAATACCAGGCCGCTATCGACAGAAAAAGTTGGTACGGCACGATGGAAATCAGATTCCTGTCCCGGTGCCGGATTCACCAGATGGTAATTGGTCGCATGGAAGGAAATTTTCGGGATAATGAAAGCACCCGCCTGCACCATGGGCAAAGACACGCTGGGATTGATCACCGTGCGGTCGCCACGCACCAGGGTCGGATGCCAGAAACGCGTCACAATGGTGTCCATCGACCAGTCCAGACCCGCCACATCATGCTGCTCTGCATGCAGTTGCAACTGTGGTAAACGGTCATAAGGACGATCAATCGGCGAGGCCAGATCCTGCAGGACCTGGTAGTTCGAGGTCCTGAGTGCCAGACTCCAGAACGAACCGAAATAGGTCAGATTGGCTTCACGCAGCAACAGGCGCTGGGCGGTCTTGGTGATAGTGCGGGAAAAATCGGTGGGATAGTTATCATCCGACGCTGTATTGATATTCCATGAAAAATCCAGTTGCGGCAGCAACTTTTGCTGATGCACGGAAGCCACTGCATAGCGGTTGGTGCCCGTCACGCGGTCATTCAGCAAACCTTCAACACTGGTTTCACCGGAATAAGTTTCGCCCAGATAGCGCCCTTCCAGCCCCAGTTGCAGACCGCGTCTGGCGATCATCTTAGGGTAGACCGTCAAATCACGGTTGGGGGCGATATTGAAATAATACGGCATCGTCAGTTCTGGCCCGCCCTTGGATGACGCCCCCATGATAGGCGGCAGCAAACCGGAATGGCGTGCGCCCGACAAAGGGAAAGTCAGCGAAGGGGTTGCCAGGATAGGCATGCCGAGGAAATACACCACTGATTTGCCTGCCACACCACGGTCAAGGCCGGTATCCAGGTTCAGCGTGTCTGACTTCAAATACCAGTCCGGATTCAGGCCTTCACAGGTACTGTAAGTACCGCTGGTAATGAGAGAGCGCTCTTCATCCTGAAAATCGATGCGTTTGGCATTGCCCTGGGCATTATTGCGCAACAGCCGGTAAATCGGATTGCTGACAAAACCGGCACCAGAATCAAGTTGCAGGCGCATATTGTCACCGCTGTAGCAGTCACCATAGCGATTCATGCGGACATTGCCAGATGCATCTACCTCATCATCGAGGTTGCTGTAAGTGGCCTCATCCGCATTTAACTTCGTGCCGCCTTTGATGACTTCCACATCGCGATCAAACTTGATAAAGCGTTCTGGCCGGCCATTGAAGGATTCGGCGCGTATCGTCACAGGCGCGTTTTTATCGTCCTGTTTTGCTTTGGCAAGTTGCAGTTTCTCTTTCTGCGATTTTTCGTCCTGCCGATTTTGCTCCTGCGCCTCGGCAGTCATGCCTGAAACCTGGGTCTGCGCCATGGCCTGGGAAAAATAGGCAGGCACAAGAACCGACACCAGAATCGCCGGGATAGTAGGAAACAACAGCGGTGAATGAGATAATACGGGTTTCCTGCGCATGAATTCAGTGGTCAGTAAGCGTTTTGCCAAGTATGCTGGACGATGTCATACAGACAATCCGCCAGAAATCAGTCGCCTATTATAGGTGAAATGCTGGCAAAACCACTTGAAGTATGCAGACAAACTAAACTCTATTACTATTTATACATGTCCCCCACAGCAATCCCAGTGAATTCTGCAGCATCTGCAGCGATCTCCCCCGAAAAAGAACAGCGCAAGCAGGCGCTGCAAACCTGGCTTGCTGGTGTCAACGGACATGCCATGAAGCTGGCCAGTATGCGTGCGGCCTCTGCCGACGCCAGCTTTCGCCAATATTATAGAATTGATACCGAAGACGGTGACAGCCTGATCGCTGTTGATGCGCCACCCGCGACCGAAAATAGCGCTGCCTTCATCAAGATGGCGAATCTGTTGAAAAGCATCAACCTGACTGTGCCTGAAGTGCTGGCCCATGATATAGCACAGGGCTTTATGCTGGTCACCGACATGGGCATGCATACGTATGGCCAGGTCTTGAATAGCGACAATGCCCACAAGCTGTATCTGGATGCCATAGACAGCCTGATCCTGTTCCAGGCGCAAAGCCAGCCGGATGTCTTGCCTGAATACGACAGAGCTTTCCTGCTGCGTGAATTGAATATTTTCAAGGAATGGTATGTCGCCAAACACCTGGGCGTGACCCTGACTGATGCGCAAAACGCCACACTGGACAAGGTATTTGACCACTTGCTGGCCAGTGCACTGGCACAGCCGCAAGTGTACGTGCACCGCGATTACCATTCACGCAACCTGATGTGGATGGACAAGGGCAATCCCGGCATTATCGATTTCCAGGATGCCGTATACGGCCCCATCACCTATGACTTGGTATCGCTGTTACGCGACGCCTACGTGCAGTGGGATGAAGAAATCGTGCTGGACTGGGCCATACGCTATTGGGAAAAAGCCAGACGCGCCGGCTTGCCCGTGGCACCCGACATCGACAGCTTCTACCGTGACTTTGAATGGATGGGCTTGCAGCGTCATTTGAAAATTCTTGGCATCTTCGCCCGCCTGTCACACCGTGATGGCAAACATCATTACATAGGCGATATCCCTACTGTCATGGAATATGTACGCAAAACTTCACACCGCTACAAGGAACTGATCCCGCTGTTGCGCCTGCTGGATGAACTGCAAGACAATACGCCACAAGTTGGCTATACCTTCTGAGGCAGCGCCATGAAAGCCATGTTACTTGCCGCCGGGCGCGGCGAACGTATGCGCCCCTTGACAGATACCTGCCCCAAGCCCTTGCTGAAAGTGCGTGGCAGGCCGCTGATCGTCTGGCATATCCTGAATCTGGTAAAAGTCGGTATCACCGACCTGGTCATCAACCATGCGCACCTGGGTCACATGATAGAAGATACCCTCGGTGATGGTTCACGTTTCGGTGCAAAAATTCAGTACTCCGCCGAAGAACAGGCGCTGGAAACAGCAGGCGGTATAGCCAAGGCCCTGCACTTGCTGGGCGACGATCCCTTCATCGTGGTATCGGGCGATATTTATATCCCGCATTTCAATTTTTCCGAATGCCTGAATACGCTGGAAGAACATGACCCATGGGGCAATCCGCACCCGACAGACAAGCGCGATATTGCCTGGCTGTATCTGGTCAAGAACCCCAGCTTCCATCCTGGTGGTGACTTTGCGCTGACCCTGATGGGTCTGGAAAACGAAGGGTCACCGCGCCATACCTTTGGCAATATCGGCGTGTACCGCCCAGAGATGTTCAATGCCATACGCCCCGGTGACCATGCCAAGCTGGGCCCCTTGCTGCGCGAATATATCGATGCCGGCCGCGTTGGTGGTGAACTGTATCGCGGCGAGTGGCATAATCTGGGTACGCCTGATCAACTGGAAGCGCTGAATGCGCCCCTGAACTTCAAAGGATCTGCATGAGCATCCTTGCTCTGCCTGCCTATATTAGCCGCCGCCAGCAACTGCAATCACACATGCTGGCGCAAGGTGGTGGTGTGGCCGTCATCCCCACTGCACGTGAATTGATACGCAACAACGACAACACTTTCCCTTTCCGGCACGATAGCCATTTTTATTACCTGTCCGGTTTCAATGAACCGGAAGCCATCATCGTGCTCGTCGCCAATGCAGATCAACAGCAAGCTATTTTGTTTTGCCGCGAAAAAAATCCCGAACGTGAAATCTGGGATGGTTTTCGCTATGGCCCGCAGGCGGCAGAAAAAGAATTTGGTTTCGACATCGCCTACCCCATAGACAGCCTGGCAGAAAAATTGCCAGGGCTGTTGGCCGATGCCCACAAGCTGTTTTACAGCAGCGCCATGGAACCGCATATCGATGAACAGTTGCAGCAAAGCCTGCAAGCCGTGCGTGCGAAAAGCCGCAGCGGCATCCGCGCACCAGCCATCACGGTGGATGTGCGAGAGCTGATTGATGAAATGCGCCTGTTCAAGGATGCCACTGAAATCGCGTTGATGCAGCGTGCCGCCAATATTTCCGGCATGGCCCATGCACGTGCCATGCGCAGTGTCCAGCCCGGTAAATATGAATATGAACTGGAAGCCGAGCTGCTGCATGAATTCCGTCGTCAGGGTGCGCAATCACCTGCCTATGGTTCCATCGTTGCCACCGGTGGCAATGCCTGCATATTGCATTACCAAAGCAACCAGGCGCTGATACAGGATGGCGATCTGGTGCTGATCGACGCTGGCTGCGAATACGATAGCTATGCATCCGACATCACCCGCACTTTTCCGGCCAATGGCAAGTTCAGCACGGCACAGCAACGCCTGTATGAGATCGTGCTGGCTGCGCAGCAGGCTGCCATGGATTGCGCCCGCCCTGGCTCGCGTTATATGAATGGGCATCATGCCGCCGTGCGCGTATTGACCCAGGGTATGCTCGATACTGGCCTGCTGGATAAAAACAAGACTGGCAGTATTGATGATGCCATCAGCAGTGCTGCTTACCGTCAGTTCTACATGCATGGTACCGGCCACTGGCTGGGGCTGGACGTGCATGATGTCGGTAACTATCGTGAAGTCGAGAAAGTCGGTGACGAAAAGCCTTACCGCCTGTTGCAGGCCGGTATGGTTATCACCATAGAACCCGGCATTTATGTGCGGCCTGCCGAAGGCGTACCGCAAGAATACTGGAACATAGGCATACGCATAGAAGACGATATCCTGATCACCGCAGACGGTCACCTGAACCTGAGTCGTGACACGCCCAAGACCGTGGCAGAAATTGAAGCAGAAATGCGCAAGCATCAGGCATAAAAACTATGGATCAAATCATCAATGATGTGGATATCGCCATTTGCGGTGCCGGCCCGGTAGGCCAGGCACTGGCCCTGCTGCTATACCAACAGGGCTATAAAGCGGACCGCATTGCCCTGTTCGATGGCAAAACCGCTGAGCAGGCCGGGCATGATGCGCGTTCCATCGCCCTGTCGTATGGCAGCCGGCAAATTTTGCAGGCTGCTGGTGCCTGGCCCATCAAAGCGACGAGTATCAGCGAAATCCATGTCTCACGCCGTGGCCATTTTGGCCGCAGCCTGATGCGCGCCAGCGACTATGATTTACCGGCACTGGGTTATGTGGCACGTTATGGCGACATCATCCGCCCGCTGCAACAGGCAATCATGCAATCTGGCATGACCATCACGCGACCACACACCATTACCGCCATTGATGAAATGCCCGACCATGTGCGTCTTAGCCTGCACCGCGCTGATGCCATGAATACGCAAACCATCAGCCATGTCAGCGCTGGCATCGTGATACAGGCTGAAGGCGGCACCTTTGGTGACCAGCAGCAAAGAACACAGCACCACGATTATCAGCAGACAGCCATCATTGCCCACGTGAATACCGACGCCCAGATCGCCGGGCGTGCATTTGAACGTTTTACTGAACAAGGCCCGCTGGCCCTGTTGCCACAGGAAGATGGCTATGCCCTGGTATGGTGTGTCAGGCCGGACCAGGCCAGTCACTTGCTGGCGCTGGATGAAGCCGCATTCAGGCAAGCCCTGCAAACAGCATTTGGCAATCGTCTTGGCAATTTCATCAAGACCTCTGCCCGCCTGTCCTACCCGCTGGGACTGAATGCCCAGGCACAGGCCACGGCCCGCACGGTTACCATCGGCAATGCCGCCCAGACCCTGCATCCGGTAGCGGGCCAAGGCCTGAACCTGGGTTTGCGCGACAGTGTTGTACTGGCACGCACGCTGGCTGCCATGACTGATCCCGCTACCGCCTTGCAAGCTTATCTGGCTGAACGCCAGGCCGACAGAAAACTGACCATACGCATCACCGACAGCATGGCTCGCGCCTTTGCCAGCGCCCCGGACGGCGCTTTCAGCCAAACCCTGCTGGGCATGGGATTAGGTGCACTGGATCTGGTCAAACCAGCAAAAAAAATGCTGGCCGAGCAGATGATGTATGGCTGGCGCTGAACATTTTCAGCCATCCATATCCGCTGCGGCAAGAACAGAAATGAAGCATAGGCAGGGATTACTCTATAATCCGCCCTTCACCTGAAAGGAAACACCATGAAATTACGCATCAAGAGACGTCATCTGAATTATGGCCGTTTGTACAACCACCAACTGGCTGTCGTGCTGGAAGCGGCATTTGAAGAATTCAAAAGCAACTTCAGCGAACAAGGTGCCTCCATTGCCGAATCCCTCGATTCACTGAAAGACCTGGGCGCCAGCTATCGCAACTTCAAGAAATTTGCCCTGCGCTTCGCCAAGGCTCACTAAGTTATACCTTTGACGAGTCGTGGCTCATGGCTGATGGTTTATGCCGACAAGCACGACTCGTATTTCATCACTGGCCCCATCGTCAGTATTGGCATAAAGTCCAGCCTGCTCAAGTATCCTCCCACGCAATAGACGCTTGTCCGTCATGATCATGACGCATTAATTCGTGTATCGCGCACCAAGTCAAAACGCATCCCCCCCCAAAAAAAAACGCACTCGAAATCCAGCGATGCTTATTCCTGAATGAAATCGATTGTAATTGTGGCGTCACAGTCAACTTTTACAATGCACTCATATACGGTAAATATATTTAATTTCCGTGTATGAAAATTTCAATGCATCAGAGAAAAGGATTTCCCATGCGCCCCCGTTTTTTGAGTTTGATTGCTGTTTTTTGTGCTGTTCCTTCCGCCGTCTTTTTACTGCATGGCTGCGGTAGTTCGTCTGACAATCCTACGCAAGTACAAAACCCGAACCTGCCTGCCATTTCACAGGCTGGATGGACGACCGGTGACTTGCATGTGCACACCATACAGTCAGACGATGCCCGCACAACGCAAACACTGGATACGGTGCTGGATAAGGCATTTACCAGCTATGGCCTGGACTGGACCGCCATCACCAATCACTTGCGCTCTTCAAAATATGACAATAACGGCGCCCTGCTGGTAAACCCGGTGCCTTTTGCGTATGGCATGGAAGCCTATGAAATCCCCAGGATCAAAGCCCTGCAGGCCTCTGGTCGCTATGCAGACAAAACCATCTTCTCCGGTTTTGAATGGGATATGCCCACGCATGATCATTTGGGTGTCAGTATTTTTGATGTAGCTGATGGCAAATTGGTTTCGTCTACGTCGGCGGCCAAGGAATTTCAATATCTGTTCACCACACTGGAAGACAGCAAATTTGACGCTGCAGATATCAGCAAGTGGAAAACAAAATATCCGCAACGTTTCAACAGCACGGCAGCAGATGCCTTGCAAGCCATCTCGTGGTTGAAGAAAAATTATCCTGACAGCAGTTTTATCACCGTCAACCACCCTTCGCGCAATCCTGGCAAATACACGATTGCCGATTTCCGCACCATGAACGACATGGCACCCAACATCATGTTCTCGATAGAAGGCATGGTCGGCAACCAGATGGAACCTGATCGTGGCGGTTACACCTCCAGCTATATCGATGCCAATAAGCCCAATCGTGTCTACGGGGGTGTTGATGCCATCGTGGCCCAGGTGGGCGGCGTCTGGGATGCCTTGCTTGGTGAAGGTCGCCGTATCTGGAATATCGCCGATTCTGATTCTCATTTTAAAATCGACGATGCCGGCAATAGCAGCGGTTACTTCCCCGGTGAATATGCCAAAAACTATGTGTGGATGAACGACAAGAAAGCTGGCGTCAATGAATTGATCAAGAGTCTGCAGTCAGGAAGACTATTCAGCGTCTTTGGTGACCTTATCAATGCCATGGAATTCACCGTCAACAATGTCAGCAACACCAGTGATGTAAAAACCATGGGGCAAGAACTGAAGGTGACTAACGGCGGCATGGTCGATGTCACCATACGCTTCAAGAGCCCGGCAAAGAATAATTATGAGTTTCCGGTCGGTAGTGGCGTATCCGGCAACAAGGCACCAAAAGTGGATCATGTGGACTTGATCGTGGGCGATGTTGGCAGTAAGGCGGCACCGGATTCCAGTGCCTACAACGTGGCGGTCAATCCCAGCACCAAGGTCTTGAAACGCTTCACCAGCGCTGACTGGAAAACCGATGCCGATGGTTACAACGTCATCAAGTACCAGATGCTCGTGCAAAAAAACCAGTACCTGCGCCTGCGAGGCACCAACCTGGGTATCAACGTTGCCGACATGACGGACAATGGCGAGCCTTTGGCCGATGCAAAAATCACGACCACGGACAATCCTACGCGCCACAACCAGATCAACGACCGCAACTACGCCAGTTTATGGTTTTATTCCAACCCCATCTTTGTTAGCGTGAATTAAGGCTGCTCGTATCCATGGTGGGCAAAGGGCGACATGCAGGGAGGCGATTGTATGTCCCCTGCCCATCTCCCCCAACATACAAAATTGTCTCGACGATAAATTCCGTATCAGCGTCAGATCGTAAGCAGGTTCTTACAGCACACTGATCGTCCTGATACATAGCAGTTACGCCATTTTCGCAGGCAAGGCAAAAACCTGGCTGACTTCAGAAAAAGGAGGCGCGCACATGAATAAAATCGGTGCTGCCACCTTTGTATTCTTTGGCTGTGCTCTGGCGGGTGCAAAACGTAGCGTGTGAAGATAGCGTGTGAATATAGACTCTTAAATAAAAGACAGCGTTTATATTGCAATGCGGCAATAAAAAACTGCTTTATTGACATTTGATAATGTGCCAAGCAAGATTTTTCTGCTAGCATCATTCATCTGCCTTTTCTGCAAAGGCCACCATCTACCCCCACCTGAGGTACGTATGTCAACAAGGCGCATAGGAATGTCTGACATTATCATAGGGCAGCCCTTGCTTTGGGATGTCTATGGCAGTGACGGCAGTCTCTTGCTACGCAAGGGTTTTATTGTCAGTAACACTGGCCAGGTCGCCTCACTGATAGAACGTGGTCTGTTCGCCAATACCGAGCGTAGTGATGCTAGCCTGCGCGAGGGCAAACCAGTAGAAAAAGCCAGCGAATCTCCTTCTGTAGTGCGCATGGTCAATTCGGCCCGCACTGAATTGCGGCGCATCTTGTATAAGCTGGATACTGAAGCAAATGCCCAGGCGCAGATTCTCGCGCTGGCAAGACAGGTAGGTTCAGCCGTTTTCATGTCGCCCGACATCGCCCTCGGTGGCATCTTGCTGAATCAGGAAGACACTTACGGCATACGTCATTCTGTCGATACCGCCATGGTGGCACTATTGATCGCCCGCGCATTAAAAAAACCACAGGATGAAATGCTGGTGCTGGCAGCCGCAGCACTGACCATGAACCTGGGCATGCTGCGTCAACAAGAACGCCTGCAAGACAAGAGCGAGGCACTGACTGCAGGTGAGAAGGATTTGATCATGCAGCACCCCGAGGCTGCTGTCAGCATGTTGCGCGCAGCTGGCATAGACCACGAAGACTGGTTATCCTGGGTCTTGCATCATCACGAAAGTGAAGATGGCAGTGGTTACCCGGGTAAAAAAAATGGCGTCGATATTCCTCAAAATGCCAAGATTATTTCTGTTGCTGACCGCTACTGTGCCCGCATCTGCCCCCGCAGTTATCGCAAATCCATGCTGCCCAATGTCGCCCTGCGCGACATCCTGATAGAAGGAAAATCAAAAATCGATCCCACGCTGGTTGCGGTATTTATACGTGAGCTTGGTGCCTATCCCATAGGTACTTTCGTCAAGCTTGAGAATGGCGAAGTGGGCGTGGTAAGCGCCAAGGGAGCAACTACCACAACACCGTTTGTGCATGCCTTGTTGGGGCCGCGCGGGGTGGCGCTGACGGTGCCACTCAAGCGGGATACGCAAAAAATCGCCATTCGTGAAGTCATGTATCGTGAGCAGGTACCGGTTAAATTTACCATGC
This sequence comes from Undibacterium sp. Di26W, assembly GCF_049340265.1. Classification (NCBI taxonomy): domain Bacteria; kingdom Pseudomonadati; phylum Pseudomonadota; class Betaproteobacteria; order Burkholderiales; family Oxalobacteraceae; genus Undibacterium; species Undibacterium sp. Di26W. The sequence goes on along the minus strand of NZ_JBMPOR010000014.1, from coordinate 68,133 downwards.
GTCATCTATGGGGTGATATCGCCCGCGTCTGAACGTGACCGGGATTACCTCAATCCCGCTGCAGCAGGTGCGTGCTTACTCTATGGGCAAACCACTGACCGGTTTGATTTCTTCCATGCAAATCATCGACCTTAAGGATGCCACACCCGGCACCTGCATCAGGGTGTCGGTCAAAAACTGCGACAAACTCTTCAAGTCACAGGCCACCACTTTCAGAATGTAATCAAAATCACCCGAAATGGTGTGACATTCTATGATTTCGGGGAAGGCCTTCAACTGACGCTCCACCTCGCGCACATTGCGAAACTGTTCACGGTCCAATGACAGGTTCACAAATGCCATGACCCCCAGGCCCAAGGCTTCAGGTGCCACCTGCGCAACATAGGCGCGTATCACGCCTTTTTCTTCCAGCGTCCTGACACGCCGCAATGTCTGTGGTGCCGACAGATGTATGCGCTCAGCCAGGCTCAGATTGCTCATGCGGCCATCTTGCTGAAGATGACGCAGGATGTTGCGGTCATACACGTCCATTTGCTTCCCCTTTTCATCCAGGATTCCAGGCACCGATTCTGCTGCGGTCAGAGCCTATCAGTCAATGCGTATTTTCAGGATATTTTATCAATTACTATAAATAAGAAATTTAAACACATAATTTTCATAAATAAGAAATTAAATTTCTATTTATATGAAATTATCATCCTATTTAGCAATCTAATTCTAGCTGTCGCTGGCTACAATGGATACAGAATACATAGCACAACAGGTGCACAAGAGCCTGATGCGAAATGGGTCTGGTGGATTTTCAGGGTATTTGCCTGCTTATATGTCTGCTTATTTGTCTACTTTCAAGCCGGCGCACATCTGAAATCTCGCAACATCAGGAAGACCAGGGTGATTTCGCAATAGCCTCTCAATATGTGTTCCGGTAAGTCCTTAGAAAATACACGGAGAACATCATGGTGACCTTCATCGGCACAAAAGAACTGCAAAACCACTTGAAGAAAACCCGGCTGGAAGATGCGATTGCGCGTCTGGCTGACATGATCAAGGAAGATTATTTGCGCTGGCAGGCGTTTGACAAATCAGCACGGGTGGCCAACCACTCTGAAGTTGGCGTCATCGAATTGATGCCGATTTCCGATGGGGTGCAGTATTCATTCAAATATGTGAACGGCCATCCCAAGAACACCCAGGCTGGCCTGCTGACGGTCACCGCCTTTGGCGTGCTGGCAGATGTCAATACCGGCTACCCTCGCTTGCTGTCTGAACTGACACTGACCACCGCCATCCGCACGGCAGCCACCTCGGCCCTGGCAGCCACCTATATGGCCAGACCAGACAGCCGCAGCATGGCCTTGATCGGCAATGGTGCCCAAAGTGAATTCCAGGCAATCGCCTTCCATGCCATGCTGGGCATCAAAGAGTTGCGTGTGTATGACATAGACCCTGCAGCAACCGACAAATTAATCCATAATTTGCGCATGTATCCTGAATTGCGGGTGATACGCGCCAGTTCCACTGCCGAAGCAGTCAAAGGTGCGGATATCGTGACCACAGTCACGGCAGACAAAACCAATGCCATCATACTGACACCAGAAATGATAGAACCTGGCATGCACATCAATGGCGTTGGTGGCGATTGCCCCGGCAAAACTGAATTGCATGCCGACATTTTGCATCGGGCCCATGTCGTGGTTGAATATGAACCACAATCCAGAATAGAAGGTGAATTGCAACAGATGCCGGCAGATTTCCAGGTGACAGAATTATGGACTATTCTGGCAGGCAAGGCATCTGGTCGCACGCACGCAGAACAGATCACGGTATTTGATTCTGTTGGTTTTGCGTTGGAAGATTTTTCTGCCATGCGGTATCTGGAAAAATATGTGATGCACGCCAATTCACCTGTACTGGATTTGATACCTGAAATGATGAATCCAAAAGATTTGTTTGGCATGGGAATGGCTGGTAATACAATGTCTAATCCGGCCCGCAGCACAACTGCATTTGCCGTACCGATAAACGCCTGATCCAGGCATTACAGCAAGAACGAAACCAGCGAATGAAAACCATTTCCTTGATAGGAGCGCCAACCGATGTAGGCGCAAGCGTCAGAGGCGCGGGCATGGGGCCCGACGCATTGCGTGTGGCCGGCCTGAACGAGGCACTGGCAGCGCGTCAATTAAAAGTCATCGACCATGGCAATCTGCATGGTCCTGCCAACCCCTGGGAACAAGCGGTCAATGGTCTGCGTCACCTGAAAGAAGCCATAGACTGGAATCAGGCGGTGTATGACGCCGTTGACCAGGCCTTGCGTGATGGCCACATGCCCATGATGCTGGGTGGTGATCATTGTCTGGCGATAGGTTCTATCAGCGCGGTGGCGGCCCACTGCCGCCGCGTTGGTAAAAAACTGCGCGTATTGTGGTTTGACGCTCATGCCGACAGCAATCTGTCCACCATCAGCCCCACCGGCAATATCCACGGCATGCCAGTCGCCTGCCTGATGGGCCACGGCCCGAAAGAATTGATCAACTATGGCGGCCATACACCGGCCATACAAGCTGCCGACATCCGCCTGATAGGCATACGCAGTGTGGATGATGGTGAACGACGCTTCATCCACGAAATGGGCATGCAGGTATTCGACATGCGCTATATCGATGAATATGGCATGCGCAATGTCATGTCCTCAGCCCTGGCGAATCTCGACAGCAATACCCATCTGCATGTGAGCTTCGACCTCGACTGCCTCGACCCCGGCATCGCCCCCGGCGTCGGCACCGCCGTATTGGGTGGCCCCAGCTATCGCGAAGCCCAGTTGTGCATGGAAATGGTGGCCGATACCGGCTTGCTGGCATCGCTGGACGTGGTAGAACTGAACCCGGCACTCGACATCCGCAACCAGACCGCCGTACTGGCCGTGGATTTGATCGAAAGCCTGTTTGGCAAATCTACGCTGGTCAGGATGTGACCGTCAGCAGCCTGTAAGGTTTTTCAGCGCAAGCATGACATAGCTCAAGTGCATACTGACTTAACTTGACGCAAAAAGCCTTCCTCCTTATGATGCATAGACTGAAAATATGACGTTTCCATGAAACTATCCCGTCCATCCCGCCTGGCAGCAGTGTTCATTGCCCTGTTCAGCATGCTGTTCATGCAGCTTGCCCTGGCTTCGTATGCCTGTCCGGGCATGACGACGGGAGGTGGTCAGGATAGCGCTCAGGTATCCCTGTCCACTGACAATGCACCGATGCCAGGCTGCGAAAGAATGGACAAGGAACAGCCCGGTCTTTGCCATGCCCATGCCCAGAACGAATGGAGCAAGCAGTCTCTCGACAAGCCATCCATACCTGACGTGCAGGCATTTACACCAGCAGGCATAGTGCTGGTGATAAGGACCGCAGATTTTACGGCGACCGTGCCGCAAACAGCACCTGCTTCCCGCTTGTTACGGCATCAGACAGCGCCCCCCATTTCCATACGCAACTGCTGTTTCCGTATTTAAATTTCCAGACAGGCTTTTCTGACTGCCACGCTTTCCAGCGTGCCCTGTTATTTATTGCTGTCTGGAGTTTCCATGTTATTTCCTGTCATCGCCCCACGTGGTGGGCGGCCACATCCTATTCGCGTTGCCGTACTTGCAGGCCTGCTGGCTTTATCTTCATTTACTGCTCTGGCGCTGGATTTTCCTCTGACGCTGGGGCAGGCGCAACAACTGGCGGTGGCACGCTCGCGCCAGCTCAGTGCGCAAGACCAGGCAGTCACTGCTGCGCGCGAAATGGCCGTCGCTGCTGGTCAGTTGCCAGATCCAATATTGAAAGTCGGCGTCGATAACCTGCCAGTCAGTGGCACTGACCGTGGCAGCCTCACCAGCGATTTCATGACCATGCGTCGTGTCGGCGTCATGCAGGAAATCACGCGGGCAGACAAACGACAACTGCGCACCGAACGCTATGATCGTGCCGCCGACAAGGCCCTGGCAGAGAAAACCACAACCATCGCCGCCATCCAGCGCGAGACAGCAATCGCCTGGCTGGATCGTTATTATGCCGAACAAATGCTGGCCGTGGCGGTTGAGCAGATCCAACAGGCAAAACTGGAAATCGAAGCCACACAAGCCGCTTATCGCGGAGGCCGCAGCAGCCAGGCTGATGTATTTAGTGCACGCAGCGCACTCGCCATGGCGGATGATCGCACCAGCGAATTTCAAAAAAAACTAAAAAATGCCAGGACCACATTAGCTCGCTGGACCGGTGACACATCCGATATCGCCTTAGCTGGAAAACCCGATATCGACAGTATCAGGCTGGACCAGATGTCGCTGGAGACTTCACTGGCACATCACCCACAGATCGCCATTTTGAACCGGCAAACAGAAATTGCCGAGCTTGATACCAGGCTGGCTGTAGCTAATAAAAAAACCGACTGGACAGTGGAGGTGGCATTCCAGCAGCGCGGGCCGGCCTATTCGAATATGGTATCCATAGGCCTGTCCCTGCCTTTTCAATGGGACCAAAAGAACCGGCAAGAACGTGAACTGTCGTCCAAACTGGCCATGCTGGAACAGTCCAGGGCTGAACGTGACGACATGCTGAGAGCCCATATTGCCGAAGCCCAAATCATGATTACCGAATGGCAAAGCAATCGCGAGCGCGCCACTCGCTACGAGCATGAACTGATCCCCTTGGCCAGGGAACGCAGTCAGGCTGTGATGGCCGCCTACCGCGGTGGCAAGTCCAGTCTCATTGATGTATTGGCAGCCCGTCGCAATGAACTCGACACCCGTCTGCAAACACTGCAATTGCAAGCCGATGCTGCGCGTCTGTGGGCGCAACTGAATTTCCTGACTCCTGCTGATGTCGTGAACAAGGATATGCCATGAAAAATAAAAGAGTCATCCTCACCCTTGCCCTTGCCAGTGCTTTCGCCATCAGTGGCTACGGGCTATATCAATTGGGTCTGCGGCAGGGAATACAAGCCTCACCCAAAACAGCAGGCGGCGCAGAAATGCCGAAAAACAGTAGCAGCGGCAAAAAGGTCTTGTACTGGCATGACCCCATGGCACCAGGTCAAAAATTTGACAAGCCAGGTAAATCACCCTTCATGGATATGCAACTGGTGCCGGTGTATGCCGACGGTGCTGATAGTGCCGATGGTGCCGACGGTACTAATAGTAGAAATGAAGGCAGCGTCAGCATCAGCCCGCGCGTACAACAGAATTTAGGCGTCCGTACCGCCGAGGTCAGCAAAGGCAATTTGTCTACTCCTGTGACCACTGTCGGTACCCTTGCCTACAATGAGCGTGATGTCGCCCTGGTGCAGGCCCGCAGCAATGGTTTTATCGAAAAACTCTATGTGCGTGCGCCCCTGGATACAGTCAGGAAGGGCCAGCCACTGGCAGAATTGTATGTCCCTGACTGGGTGGCAGCGCAGGAAGAATACCTGACCGCAAGCCGCATGCAAACTGCCGGTATCGCAGATTTGCAAGAGGCTGCCCAACAGCGCATGCGTCTCGCCGGCATGAATGATGAGCAGATCCGTCAGGTGACCAGTGGTGGTAAAGTGCGCCCGCGCATCACCATTACCGCACCAGTCAGAGGAGTGGTCTCGGAATTGACTGCGCGCGAAGGCATGACGGTGGCAACAGGTGCGCCTTTATTCCGTATCAACGGTCTGGCCACGATCTGGGTCAATGCTGACATACCCGAGAATATGGCCGCCCAGGTGCATCCGGGCAATAGCGTGGAAGCACGCACACCATCTCTGGCTGGCGTGACTTTCCAGGGCAAGGTCAGCGCCATCCTGCCACAAGTCGACACCGCTACCCGCACCCTGAAGGCACGCATAGAACTGACTAACCCCAATGGCGCATTGGTACCCGGCATGTTTGCCACGCTCAACTTTAATTCTGGACTACACAAGGATGTGTTGCTGGTACCGTCTGAAGCGGTGATTGCAACCGGAACACGCCATGTGGTGATGCTGGCCCAGGGCGATGGCCAATTCAAACCTGTTGATGTTGAAACCGGTGCAGAGGCAAGTGGTCAGACTGAAATCCGCAAGGGATTGGAAGCCGGACAAAAAGTGGTAATTTCCGGCCAGTTCCTGATCGATTCCGAGGCCAGCTTAAAAGCCAGCACCACGCGCATGGGTGTCGCACCGGCAACCAATACAGCAGACATGAGCAAAACTGCCGGCATCACGCATCATGGTAGTGGCAAAGTCGAAAAAATAGATAAGGATGAAATCACGCTATCGCACGGCCCTATCGCCAGCCTGCGATGGGATGCGATGACGATGAGCTTCAAGCTATCCGCCAGCGGTTTGCCACGGAATGTTGAAGTCGGTGACACGGTGAATTTTGAAATACGCCAGGTGCAGGACGGACGCTACCAGATTGTCTCCGTTTCACCAACGGCAGGAGCAAAAAAATGATCGCCAAACTGATACGCTGGTCGATTACCAATCGCTTCCTGGTCTTGCTGGCCACGCTCATTATCACAGCCTGGGGTAGCTGGTCACTTTCTCGCACGCCTTTGGATGCCATTCCGGATCTGTCGGACGTGCAGGTGATTATCCGCACCAGCTATCCTGGCCAGGCACCACAAATCGTCGAAAATCAAATCACTTATCCATTGACCACCACCATGCTGTCGGTACCCGGTGCCAAGACGGTACGCGGCTATTCTTTCTTTGGTGATTCCTTTGTCTATGTGTTGTTTGAAGATGGTACCGACCTCTACTGGGCCCGTTCTCGCGTGCTGGAATACCTGAATCAGGTGCAGTCACGCTTGCCACCACAAGCCAAAGCCTCGCTCGGCCCCGACGCAACCGGGGTCGGCTGGGTCTATGAATATGCACTGGTGGATCGCAGTGGCAAGATGGACTTGTCACAGTTACGGGCCTTGCAGGACTGGTTCTTGAAGTATGAATTGAAATCCGTCCCCAACGTGTCCGAAGTGGCCAGCATCGGTGGCATGGTGCGTCAATATCAGGTCCAGCTTGACCCCGAAAAAATGCGTGCCTACAACATACCGCACGGAAAAATCATCGAAGCAGTACAAAAAGCCAATCAGGAAAGTGGCGGTTCAGTACTGGAGCTGGGTGAAGCCGAATATATGGTGCGCGCCTCTGGCTATCTGAAGTCACTGGATGATTTTCGCAAGATACCTTTGATGACGACAGATGCCGGTGTATCTGTGCGTCTGGGCGATGTGGCACGTATCCAGGTCGGGCCTGAAATGCGACGCGGTATTGCAGACCTGAACGGTGAAGGCGAAGTGGCTGGTGGTGTCATCATCATGCGATCTGGCAAGAATGCACTGGAAACCATCACTGCCGTCAAAGCCCGGCTGGAGACACTGAAAGCCGGCCTGCCTCCAGGTGTGGAAGTCGTCACGACGTATGATCGCTCCAAACTCATCCATCGCGCGGTAAAAAACCTGGAAGAGAAATTGATAGAAGAATTCATTGTGGTGGCCATCGTATGCGCTGTCTTCTTGTTTCATTTCCGTTCAGCCGTAGTCGCCATCGTCACTCTGCCAATTGGTATCTTGATCGCCTTTATCATCATGTATTATCAGGGCGTGAATGCCAATATCATGTCATTGGGAGGCATCGCGATTGCCGTTGGAGCGATGGTTGATGCTGCCGTGGTAATGATAGAGAACGCGCACAAACACATTGAGGCATGGAATCATAGCCATCCAGATGAAAAACTTCAGGGAGAAGCGCATTGGCGGGTGGTCGGCGATGCTGCTGCCGAAGTAGGGCCAGCCCTGTTTTTCTCTTTGCTGATTATTGTCCTGTCCTTTATTCCCGTCTTTACGCTGGAAGCACAGGAAGGGCGACTATTCTCGCCCCTGGCTTTCACTAAAACCTATGCCATGGCGGCTGCCGCAGGTTTGGCCGTAACCTTGATTCCTGTGTTGATGGGTTATCTTATACGTGGAAAGATTCCTGATGAACACAAGAACCCCTTGAATCGATTCCTGATCGCTTTGTATCGTCCCCTGCTTGATGTCGTACTGCGTTTCCCTAAACGGACATTAGTGCTTGCAACGCTGATAGCCGTCTTTACGGTCTGGCCTCTGACACGTTTGGGTGGCGAATTCATGCCGCCACTTGATGAAGGTGACTTGCTCTACATGCCGTCCGCCTTACCAGGTGCTGGTGCGGGTAAAGTTGCAGAATTGCTCCAACAGACAGATCGCCTGATCAAGACTGTTCCGGAAGTCAAAAGCGTATTCGGCAAAGCTGGCCGCGCCGAAACAGCGACCGACCCTGCCCCCCTGGAAATGTTCGAGACGACAATTCAATTCCAGCCCAAAGACCAATGGCGTCCGGGCATGACTACCGATAAGCTGGTGAAAGAACTCGACCGCGTAGTCAAGGTTCCTGGCTTATCCAATATCTGGGTACCGCCCATCAGGAACCGTATAGACATGCTGGCGACGGGTATCAAGAGCCCTGTTGGTATTAAAGTGGCTGGAACCAGCCTGCAAGAAATAGACAGGATTACCAGCGATATTGAAGGTGTCATCAAAAACCTGCCCGGCGTGTCATCAGCCCTGGCCGAAAGACTGAACGGGGGGCGCTACATCGATATTGATATCAACCGGGACGCCGCAGCACGTTACGGTCTCAACATCGCCGATGTGCAGAGCATCGTTTCCGCCGCCATTGGTGGTGACAATATTGGTGAAACGACAGAAGGCTTGCAACGCTTTCCCATCAATGTCCGTTATCCAAGAGAGCTGCGTGATTCGGTCGAGAAGTTGCGCCAGTTACCGGTACTGACCGAACGTGGCGCGCAAATCCGTCTGGGTGATGTTGCTGATATTCGTATCAACGACGGACCGCCCATGTTAAAGAGCGAGAATGCGCGTTTGTCGGGGTGGGTATATGTCGACATCCGGGATCGCGACCTCAGCTCGGCAGTCCATGAAATGCAAGAAGTCGTGGCGAGGGAAGTGAAGTTACCAGCCGGCTATTCGATTGCCTGGTCTGGTCAGTTTGAGTACCTGGAACGTGCGGCAGCAAAACTGAAAATCGTCGTTCCAGCAACCTTGCTGATCATCTTTGTATTGTTGTACATGACCTTCAAACGTGTCGATGAAGCAGTACTGATCATGGCCACCTTGCCATTTGCCATGGCGGGCGGGATCTGGTTGCTATGGGCGCTGGGCCATAATCTGTCCGTCGCCAGCGGTGTCGGTTTCATCGCCCTGGCAGGTGTGTCTGCTGAATTCGGTGTCATCATGCTGCTGTACCTGAAACATGCCTGGGATGACAGACTCAAAGCAGGAAAAGTTGACGAGCAAAATCTACTGGATGCCATTCGTGAAGGTGCAGTACTACGGGTACGGCCAAAAGCGATGACTGTGACCGTCATTATCGCCGGCCTGGTTCCTATCATGCTCGGATCTGGTACCGGCTCAGAAGTGATGAAACGAATTGCTGCTCCCATGATTGGCGGTATGATCACCGCGCCACTGCTATCAATGTTTGTGGTGCCAGCAGTGTATTTTCTGTTACACCGAAGACAATTTCGCTGCAATCATTTGGAAAAAGAAGTGCATACGGTGATCCGTGAGCAGGTTTAAGCTATCCCTGACCATTATGCCTCCAGTTATCCCACCAGAAATTAACCAAGCTATAGAGTCCATAATCTGATGCCATCCTTGACACTCATTGACCAGAAATCCGTTGGCGAGTCGCATCATTTCAACATGGCGAACCCATGGACCGCGATGCGCCATCTCAACGTCAGGCATCTGGTATCGTGATGTTCAACAAAGCCGAGCCCAAACATTTTCCGTGTGCGTCGAGAGCAAGTGAACGTGTGACGCCCCCACCAAGCGCCTTTTGTAATACAAAATTCATCGCCCCGAGCCCGGGAAGCGTATGGCGCACCACATCCCCCAACACAACATCAGATAGGTGCGTCTTCACACATTCTGCTGTCAGGTATTTTTCCAGGTGCCTGTAGTCTTTGATGTCATATACTATAACGGAAAGATTTGAAATGTCTCCCTTATCACCAGCGCGAGAATGCGCGATCTCACGAATTAACATGTTAGATTTCCTCATAATGAACAGTAGTCGGCACCAAGGCGTGCGGCAATAAAGTCGACCGAACGGCGACCACATCTTTGGCCGATTTTGTCGCACCACCACCACCTGCAGGCCCACATGTGTAAAGCGTCTCGACTTCATTACCTATTCGTACAGCTTCTTTCATCGTGCTGGTCCGACCAGCAACGCGAATGCGAACTTCATAGGGTTCTGGATTCGAGGCACTCAATGCGGAGCCGTGGATTGCATTGACACCTATCAGATCGTAACGAATTTCCCCGACTTTCACGTCTGCAATTTTCAGACGTTCGGCAACAATGTCTAGTGCCAGCCGGGCACGCGCCAATGCACCCGGGCCGGCATATGACATTTGACCTTCGCCGATATAGCTATCGACATAACCAATCGATACTTTCAACATGCCTGTTTTTGGATGACCTGTCGCCCCTCGAATGGCAACACGGTCCCTGCCAATTTCGGTGATAGTTACACCGGAAAAATCCGCTACTACGTCAGGAGTGAGATAGGCAGCCGGGTCATGAATTTCATATAGCAATTGTTCCTTGCAAGTGGCTGCCGTGACGCTACCGCCCGAACCAGCGACCTTGGTAATGATGACACTGCCATCTTCAGAGACTTCGCCAATTGGAAAGCCCAACCGCGCCAGATTGGCGACGTCCTTGTAACCAGGATCGGCAAAATATCCACCGGTAATCTGTCCTGCGCACTCCAGCAAATGCCCCACCAGTGTGCCTTGGCCAAGGCGGTGCCAGTCGTCCATCGGCCAACCAAATGCATGGATGAGCGGTGCGAGCACCAAGGCAGGATCCGCCACGCGTCCTGTCACGATCACATCTGCACCTTGAGCCAGTGCATCCACAAGAGGTTGCGCACCAAGATAGGCATTCGCTGACAGCAACCTGCTCCCCAATTCTGTTACAAGCGATCCAGTATCGTCGAGATAGTTTCCATCTTGTACAACGGTCAGGACATCATCGCCGGAAACGGCTGCTATTTTCAGTTTTTCCAAGCCTAGCGTTCTGGCGATTTCCTTGATTTTTTCCACGGCCGCAAGCGGATTTGCAGCACCCATATTGGTAATGATCTTGATGCCTTTTTCATTGCAGATGCGTAAAACTGCATGCATCCTGTCCGCGAGCAAAGGATCATAGCCAAGCGTCGAATCTTTCATCTTCAATTGCTGAGCGAGGGCAATGGTACGTTCGGCCAGGCATTCAAAAATCAGATAGTCGATTTCCCCTTTTTCAGCTAATTCGATTGCTGGCTCAATACGATCGCCCGAGTAGCCCGCACCAGCCCCAATGCGTATGTTTTTTTTCATGGTCTTTTTCTTTCAGTTTCGAATGACATCAAAGCGGGAAAATGCCGAAGGTAACGCAGGCAATGGTCATCACGATTGATGCGCCAAACAGGTACTTGAATGTATATTTCTGGTGATCGGCCAAATCAATGCCGGCCAAACCGGCAACCAGAAAAGTGGCCGGTGTCAGTGGGCTGACGGGAAACCCAGTGGTCATTTGTCCAAGCAGTGCGGCTTGTCCAACCTGAATCGACGGTACGCCCAATAGATGTCCGACTTCGGCGATGACTGGCAGCACACCAAAGTAGAACGAATCCGGGTCAAATAACAAGGACAGAGGCATCGATAAAAACCCCAATGCGACGGGGATATGCACCGCCATCTCTGGCGGCACAAAACCAACAGCTGTCTTCGCCATGGCGGTAAGCATGCCCGACTTGGTCATGATGCCGGTAAAGACACCTGCGGCAAACAAAATGCTGGCCATCAGGAGGGCAGCTTTCGCATGGGCATCAACACGTGCCCGCTGCATGTCGACATTAGGGTAGTTAATTATCAACGCCAAAACGACACCAATCATGAACATTACAACCGGATCTACCTTGCCGCTAATCATTACACCAAGGACCGCGACTGTCAGCGCAATGTTGATCCAGAAATTTTTGGGTCGGCGAATCTGTTTTTCTAATTCAGTCAGTTCTTGCATGTGAACGAAGCCGACAGGTGCCCCCTTGGTCAAGCCAAGCCGGATTTCTTCTTTCCGTCCCAGCCAATACGAGACTCCAAAGACATAAGCCAGACCGATCAACTGAATCGGGATCAAAGGCGTAAAGATTTCGCTTACCGGAATATGAAGCGCAGCCGAGGCACGGATCACCGGTCCTGTCCAGGGCAGAAAGTTAACACCAGCTGCAAGCGACGCAACGCATGCCAGAATGCGCTTGTCAATGCCAAGCCGGGTGTACAGTGGAAGCATGGCGGGGATTGTCACGAGAAATGTCACTGCGCCAGAACCGTCAAGATGGATCAACAGCGCCAGCAAGGCAGTGCCGGGCACGATTCGCGTCGGGCGGCTTCCGACGACGCGCAATATACCGCTGATAACAGGATCGAGCATACCCGCGTCGGTGACGATCCCGAAAAACAAAATCGCAAACACGAACATGCCTGCCACCGGCGCTATATTGGTAATCCCAGCAATGATAAATTTGGATGTCCCAAGACCGAATCCGCCGACCAATGCAGCAATAATCGGAATCGCAATAAGTGCCACTAAAGGTGACATCTTTTTGGTGAGGATGACCGCGAGTAAGACTGCGATCGTGATGAAACCGAGCAGTGCCAGCATGTTTGTCTCCGTTATATTAAAAATTGACGATGACTATCTGTGTAGTCAATACAACGATTCTGGCCCAAGCCATTTATATAGTAAAATTGATTTTTGCAATTAATTAACCTGATTTTTCAATTAATTATGCAAGCCAATATTTCGACAAAACTACTTCATGCCTTTCTTGCCCTTGCGGAGGTCAAGCACTTTACGCGCGCTGCTGAGCGCTGCCATTTATCACAATCGGCGTTTAGTACCGTAATTCAAAAGCTGGAAGCGGCGGTTGCCGTGCAACTAGTCGAGCGCGATACGCGCAACGTTACCTTGACGCCGGAAGGCGAATTGTTTGTCGAAGTGGCCCGTGCGCTGGTGTCCGACATAGATGCCGCACTAAGCAATATGGCGGATTACATCGCCCGCCGCAAAGGAAGGGTCTCGATTGCAGCGCTGCCATCGCTGGCGGCAAACGGCTTACCTGGTGTCATTGCAGAGTACAAGACGCAGTTCCCCGGCATTACAGTGCAACTGTTCGATGCACTTTCAGACAAATGCCTGGGCTTACTGCGCGAAGGGAAAGTGGATTTTGCGCTGACTGCGCCGGGTGTGAATCTCTCTGAATTCGACACCAGGACACTGTGTAGCGATCCGTTCTATCTCGTTTGCCGCCGCGATCACCCACTGGCAAAGCGCCGCCGCATCAAGTTGACGGAGTTGGCGGGTTGTGAATTGATCCATTTGGCCAAATCGACCAGCGTACGCCAGCATGTTGATCTGCTCACGCGAGGGGTTGCAGTCACTCATACCGGTCTTGAAGTTGAGCATCTCGCCACGGTCGCAGGCTTGATCGAGCATGGGTTAGGAGTGAGCCTCGTACCGGAATTGACGTTATTTCAGTTCAGAAGCCTTAATCTGGTTGCCATACCGGTTGAAGCCAGGCAATTGGTGCGCCCGATTCTGATTGTCAAACAAAAGGACCGCTCGCTTTCAATTGCGACCAAAGGTATGCTGGATTTGATTGAGCTTCGACTGAAATCCGTCGGGACTTCAAGTTGGCATCGAAGAGGTGCAGAATCGGCCATCCACATATTTCCATGACTTTCCGGTCTTCCTGAGCTTCACCATCGATTCGCGGGACATGATCAGCATCCTGCAGAATCGCTACACAATATAGCAAAGTCGCTGTTTACTCTTCATCACCGGAATGCATTTTGCAAAGTCAAATATCAGTTTTGAATTCTCGTGCGCGTGTCTACACTTAGACAAATCAATGCTGTAAGTATTGCCAGGCCTATGTGCGTTAGATATAGCTGCTGAAAGTCAGCCAATTGCGGCGCATTGTGGCCCACAAATGCAACAGTCGCGGACACCCCAAGCACCGCCCCTATCTGACGCACCGATTGGTTGACTGCACTACCGATACCAAAACGCTCAGGTGCGAGCTGCGCCACTGCGGCGCCACTTAGAGAGGGCAACACCATACCGACTGCGGTGCCAGTCAAGACCATGGCTGGCAGCCAGATACCAAGGAAGTTGGGCACATTCCCTGCAAGAAGGTAGAGCCAAAGACCTCCCGCCGCGTAAAGCACGGAGCCGCCGACAAGCAGCGGGCGGTGTCCGATACGTGTTGCCCGACGCCCCGCAATGATGGCTACTGGTACGACGAGCAAGGGGCCAGGCGACACTGCCAGCCCTGCCATAGGCAGCGAATAATGCCAAATCTGCATCAGAAAGAAGAACAGACCGAAGAACATCATGGCAAATGCAATACCAAACACCAAAGTCGCTATGTTCACATTGCGATAAGTAGGGTCAGCAAACAGCGAAAGATCCAGCGCCGGGTGCGGTGTGTGCCGTGCCCAGGCCACGAAGCCCAACAGAACGCAAAAACCTACGAACATCAACCCCACAACCGCAGGCGAACGCCAACCCAGTGCTTCTGACTGCACGATGCCAAAGGCCAGTAAACCAACACCAGCCATCAACAGCGCCGTACCTGGAAGGTCAAACGACGTATCCATGTTTGCGTTACGCCACTCAGTGAGACGGTTACGGCCGTATACCCAGGCCACCAGCCCCAGCGGTAAATTGATGAAGAAGGCCCAACGCCAACCCAGCGAAGCCACCATGGCTGCGCCCACGCTCGGCCCCAATGCAGCAGCCAATCCACCGACCGCCCCCCACAAACTGACCGCCACCGCGCGTCGTTCGATTGAAAAAGCGCCCAGGACCAGTGCCAACGATGACGGAACGAGCAACGCAGCGCCTACTGCCTGTAGCACTCGCGCGCTCACCAGCACCCCCACGCCCGTGGCAAAGCCGCAGCCTGCCGATGCAAGCAGAAAGAGCATCAGACCAAGCAGGAAGATGCGCCTGCGCCCGTGCGTATCCGACAGCTTGCCGGCGGGTACCAGCAGTGCAGCATAAACAATCGTGTAGGCGTTAAGAACCCATGACATGTCTGCAGCAGTGCTGTCAGGGAAGCCCGCCCGCATTGCGCCAAAGGCAGCAAAAAGCACTGTTGTGTCGATCGAGACCAGAAATACAGCAATGCTGGCTACAAAAAACACAGGCCAGGGCGTGCCTGGTCGTGCGTCATTCATCCCAGCATTCCAAGGTACATCGGCGGTTCTGCGGTCAAACCTGCGTGTACACTGCGCGTCACTTCATCGGCCAACAGTTCGCTTTTTCCCGCTTCCAGTGCGGCAATTGCCAAACGCGCAATCTCGTCGGGGGAAGACTTGGGTCCAGGTACTCCCCGTGCCATGTCGGTATCCATGAAAGCCACGTGCAGCGACAGTACTTCAGTGCCCTGGGCCTTCAGTTCCTGCCGCATCGCATTGCTCAAGGCCCAGGCTGCGGCCTTGGAGGCGCTATAGCTGCCAGTAATACCTGGCAGCGTGGCCCAGCTCAACGCCGAGATCACGTTGATAACAGCACTGCTGCTTTGGGTAGCCATCGTCGGTGCGAAGGCCTGCACCATGCGTAGCGGACCGATTGCATTCGTCTCAAATTGCTGGTGTAACCGGTCGATGACCATGGGGTCGAGCACAGGACCGGAGCCACCTATACCAGCGTTGTTGATCAATAAAGTCACATCACCCAATTCGCGGGCAAGTGCCTCAATCTGATCAGGGCGGGTCACGTCCAGGCGCACCGGCACCACGCCCTCCAACGTGATGGTGGAAGGATCGCGCGCAGCAGCATAGACCTTGGCAGCACCAGCAGCCAGCAGTGCGCGGGCAAATGCAGAGCCCAGCCCCCGATTGGCGCCTGTGACGAGTGCAACTGAACCTTGGATTTTCATGATGATTTCCTTCAATTGGAATAAAAAGGCAGGAGTATTAATGACGCGATGCCAAATGAAGCATGACGTAGTGTTCATAATGACCAACACCGTTCTTCACAATGGGATCTTCCGACGTTAACGAGGAAATATCCTGGTCGTCGGTAATTTGGTAAAGCGAAACCCCGTAGCCACCATTGGCCTCGATCACCGGGCCATGGGCGACGATCAGCCCTTTCTCCAGGAGGTCATTTAAGAAAGCCCCATGCTGTCCCATCAATTTCTTTTCTTCGTCAGACATCGTTGCCAGGAAATCCGCACGCGGCGGAATAAATTTGCACAAATAGTATTTCATCGCTACACCTCATTAAAAATTGGTCACATTGCCGTTAATAATAGGCGATGAAATTTATTTCGCCGTTCTCACGCTGTTCAGTATCGAATTTTCAAACATTTTGGGAACATAGCTTTGCAGGAACAAAATCATGCCCGTCATTTTTCCCACAGGATTGCTGAATCTGGGTTCATTCGTATTGATCAGTTTTGAAATGGTGTTAACAACGGCATCGGGGGCCTCCGCTTCATCCATCCCTTTCTGTGTAGCTGCATTGACTTTTTTCCGGTACGAATCATAGTCGGCGATACTGCCCTTGTTAGCTGAAACCGAATTATTTCCAAGATTGGTTTTGAACCAGACTGGCTCAACCATGCTGACCTTGATATTGAAATGATCCAGCTCAAAACGCAAGGATTTAAAGTAACCCTGCACGGCATGTTTTGAGGCCGCGTAATAGGACAGATTCGGCGGGCCTATCAGACCCACTATAGAACTGACCGTGATGATTTGTCCATGTTTTTGAGCTCTGAAGTATGGCAACAAGGCATTGGTCACTTTAACCGTACCCCAGAAGTTGGTTTCAAACTGCTGCCTGCCAAGTTCAATAGATGTTTCTTCTGCGATGCCGGTAACCATGTAACCCGCATTATTGACCAATACATCTAACTGTTTAGTGTGCTGGAACAACTCTTCAGTGAACGACTTGACAGAATTGTCGTCATCGATATTCAGGCGCAGCAATTTGAATGCCAGCTTCCCGGCATATTTTTCAGGCTCACGGCTGGTACCAATGACATTGAAACCCTGCAGATGCAGCTTATTGGCAAGCATCAGTCCAAAGCCTGACGATGCGCCGGTGATGAGTACTGTCTTTTTCATGTTATTTCCTTTTCTGTTCATATGTTTTTTCCAGATATCATGCGCATAGGCAATCTCGTCACTGGATTTTGACCAACTGTGCTTGCCAATGCTCATGCGGTCATTGCTGCCACTCATTGCCAGACCACTCATTGCTAGACAAGTAAATGCTGCAGCTCACCATTCTTCACCAGTGCCTGCAGCTCACTGGTGCCGCCTATCAGCATACCGTTGGCGAAGATCATTGGAAAAGTAGGCCAGCCCGTCCACATTTTCAACGCTGTACGGCGACGCCAGCCGCTTAAATAACTGCCGTATTGCAAATACCGGTAGGGAATGCCTGCTGCATCCAGTAATTTTCTGGCATAGCGCGGAAAAGGATTCTGCGCCATGCCCACGACCACTAACTGGTGCGTTGCAATTGCTTTTTGCACCTCTTGCACAATATCCAAATGACTACCGGCAATCTGTTCCCGTATATGGCTATGAATTTTTTCTGTTGCGAGTATCTGGCGGTTCATTATTGTTATTCCTGTTTCTCGACGACGACTGAATCATGGTTATAAACTCCTGGTTTTACAAAGTGATGCGCTAATTAGTTTTTCAGAAATGTTTTGATATAACTGGACGCCAATTCAGGATACTGGTCTTGTGGTCCATGTCCTGCATCTGGAAATACAATAAACTGCGTCGTCGGCGCTTTTTTGATGAGCGGGTACCAGTTCTCGAACGAAAATGAAATATCGTGATCGCCAGAGATCACAAGTACTGGTGTTTTAAGAGTGGTATAGGCACCACGGAAATTTTCTGCATCTGCAACAATGGATGCGATGGGGGCAAAATATCGTTGCAATACCTCAGGACGTTCAGGAACCTTGGAGTAGTCCATGCGCTTCGAAATTCTCTCCAGCGATTTCTTTGCCGCTAACCTGCTTTTTTCAGATTTCGGCTCAAAAAATAAAGTGACATAATCCTCAAATCCCAGGTCTTTGTTTGCCTTCATGCCACTTTCAGCAAACTTGGGTTCCATCGCAACTTCATTTTTACCCATAGGATTATTATCAATGAGGATGGTTTTCAGAATTCTGTCAGGGTTATAAAAGGTCACATATTGCGCGACCCAGCCGCCGTAAGACCATCCCATGACATTAAATTTACCGATCTTCAAATAATCGGCAAGCTGAGTCACTTCTGCCGCCAAATCTTGCATGGTCAAAGGCAAAATGCCCTCTGAATAGCCGATACCCGACTGATCAAAAATGATCACTGTATTTTCTTGCGCCAACAAGTCAAGAAACAGGGGATCCCAGGTGTCCAGGGTTCCTCTGAAGCGGTTAATCAGTATGACTGGAGTGCCTTTACCCAATTTTCTGTAGCCAACTTTATGGTCACCAATATGGGCGTACTGTGTTTTGGCTTTTAATGCAGGAGACGATGAAGCTTGTACTGCACTATTTGCTGTCGAAAAGTTCTGTGAATAGCTGGCACTTGCCACTGACAGTAGCGCTGCAGCTAAAAGCGTAGAAACAAGTTTGATGCGTTTCATGTTAATGATTCTCCAAAAAAATATGGTCGGTGTTTGCGTATCTCTGAAGATCGGTTGCGAAGTAGAAACTTGAAAATCTGTGATCCAGCATCCGATTCAGGCTCTACTTTGCCCGCAAAACAGACGATTAACATTAGCTGAACGCGCCAGCTTAGTGGCAGAACGCGCCATGATGATTTAGCTAATCTGGCGCAATTTGCTATTGTGATGGCGTAATCGGCAACATAGAATGCAGATATGAAACAGGACATTAAATCTTCTTTGAGTGGTCGCCGTGGCGCTACGCTGGACTATGCAGTCTGGCCGGGTTGGCGTTTGTTGATGCAAGATGCAGGATTGGCGACTTCCCCGGTGTTGCGCCGCGCGCAGTTACCCGCTGATTTGTTTGCGCGTCAAAACGTTCGCTTGAGCTCGGCTGATTTTTTTAAGCTATGGGAAGCTATTGAAGCTGAGGCCAAATCCCTGGATGCGAACTTGCCAGCCCCATTACGAATCGCCCAGGTGATGTCCTCGGATTGGTTCGACCCGGAACTTTTCGCGGCATTATGCAGCAGCAATATTGGCTGCGCTATCGATAGAATTGCCAAGTATGTGAGATTGATTGCGCCGATGGTGATCAAAATCCAGCGTACCACTTCTCATGCTACCGTCACCATCGATTTTCTGGATCATACAACGCCCCCACCAAGTGTGTTCCTGGCATTCAAGCTGATATTTTTTGTGCAACTAGCACGACTGGCAACACGCAGCAATGTACAACCATTGAGTGTGAGTTTGCCTTACTCGCCGAATCTGGAAGCAGATTTGCTGACCTATCAATCGTATTTCGGTGTTCGCGTGACCAATACACCTGTGACCACCCTGGTATTCGCTGCTGCAGATGTTGAGCGCCCCTTCCTGACAGAAAACCACAAAATGTGGTTGTTCTTCGAGCCCTCTTTGCGTCAACGGCTGACCGACCTGGATAGAACGGCTGGCATGGCCGAGCGAGTACGAAGCACTCTCCTTGAGACATTGCCAGCAGGTGAGGTATCGATGCAGGTGGTTAGTCGGAAACTCGGGGTCAGTACCCGCACATTACAGCGCAAGCTGAAGGAAGAGGGAACTACTTTCCAGCAGACGTTGGACAGCTTGCGCGATTCTCTGGCGCACCATTACCTGCGCAACACGACCATGTCGAGTGCGGAAATCTCATTCTTATTAGGTTTCGAAGAATCCAATTCTTTTACGCGTGCATTTCTGGCATGGACCGGAAAAACACCGCAAACGGTACGAGCTGAAATTTGCTTGGATGACAGTCGTTCGCGTACTGATTCTTCTTGATTTTTACTGAAATTTGACGCAATTTAACATGTAAAAAAGCGTGTACTGCAGGCAAAGTCGTAGCAACCGCCTTTGTCAATTACCGACTATACCGGTATCAATGCCTGGTGCGCATGGCAGGGCCTTCACTTTCTTTGAACTGGGCCAACCGCTGTTACGCGCGGTGCGTGCAAAGACAAAAACTTTGCCATTCAATGCGTATGCTGATGATGTATATCCGGGTAATGCGGATGTTTGTGTCTTACCGGATGATGCTGGTGCGGATGAGCATGCGGCTCGCTGCCATCCCATTCCCTATCATGCTCGTGCAGGTGATGCAGGTCATGGGTATGCTCGTGCGCATGCAGGATAGGCTCATGGGTATGTTCATGTTCATGGTTTTCAGTCAGGTGCAGCCAGATACCTGCCACCATCAAAAATGCTGCCAGCCAGAACATGCTGCCTGGCCGTTCACTCAGCAGCAATAAGGACACAACTGTGCCTACAAACGGTGCTGCCGAAAAATAGGCCCCGGTACGTGCCGCGCCCAGATGCCGCAGCGCCAGTACGAACATGACCAGGCTAAGACCATAACCACAAAACCCGATCAGGCCCACCGACAGCAAGGTGTAAGCATGGGGTAATTGATAGCCGGATAACAGGGCTAGACTCAGATTCACACTACCGGCGATCAGCCCCTTGATACCTGCAATTTGCAAGGCATCACTGGCCGCCACCTTGCGCGTGAGGTTATTGTCAATTGCCCAGCACAGGCAAGCCGCGATGATGGCCAGTGCGCCCCAGGGCACGCCCAATACCGGCATTTGTTCCCAGGACAAAAGTGCACCTGCCACCACTATCAGCAGCATGCCCAGAAAAATGCGCCGGTCAAAATTTTCCTTGAAAACGAACCAGGCCAGCAATGCTGTCAATACGCCTTCCATGTTCAGCAACAGGGAAGTGGCCGAGGCCGGTGTCAGCGTTAAACCGGCCATCAACAACACTGGCCCGGCAATACCACCAGTGAGAATGGCAGCAGCAAGCCAGGGTACATCTGGCCGGGTGAGTGGCACGAATTTATCCTGCTTGCCACGAAAAATAGCCGCACGCACAATAAAAATCAGCAGCAGGCCCAAGCCACTACCCAGGTACAAGACCCCTGCCAGCATGACCGGAGCAATATCGGCGACCATGGTTTTGGCGAACGGGGTGCTGATGCCGAACAAGGCAGCAGCTAGCAATGCGTAAATAACACCTTTGTGCATCAAATTACTTTCATATGCTTTTTTGAAATCTGACACTGATTCATTGGTGCTCTCAATGGCAACCACTACCATGGCTACCGAGGTTACGCACAGGATGTTCTTCTGCTGTTCCCAAATTCTGCAAGATGCCGCAGTCTTTTGTTGCCTGCGTTGTTTTACACAAATTGCGCAAGGACTTTAATTGCAACTCCAGCCCCTTCAGTTCCTTGATACGATGGGCGACATGGCCGATATGCTTGTCCAGCAAGGCATTGACTTCGGAACAATTGTCTTCCGGCACATCGCGGAACTGCAGTAACTGGCGTATTTCATCCAGGGTCATATCCAGTGAACGACAATGCCGTATGAATTGCAGGCGTTCTGCGTGCACTTCGCCATACAGGCGGAAATTGCCTTGTGAACGGTTGGCCTGTGGCAGCAAGCCTTCTTTTTCATAGTAACGGATGGTTTCCACCAGACATCCAGAACGTTTTGCCAATTCGCCAATTTTCAATTCCATTTGCGTACCTCATTCATTTCAACATGAGCAGGACTTACACAAAATCGTCCCAGCAAGCAGCTGCAACGCAGCTGGGGCGGTTTTGCGTCAGTCCAACAGTAGTGCTTGACTCTATACCTGCTACAGGGTGTCTAATGCTCACTATACCCCCTTTTCGGAGCAAGCATGACGAACCGGCATCAACATGAACACGAGCACGAGCATGTGCACCCGCATCCCCACACACATGCAGACACACATGCAGACTCGCATGCACATGGTCATCAGCATGCTCACACCTGCTGCGATCACGGCAATGTCAAGGTAATTGAAGATGTGGCAACAACCACCTCAGATGTCGCCGCCCTGCCTGCCGGCACCTCCACCGTGGTGTATTCCATAGAAAACATGGATTGCCCTACTGAAGAGGGCCTGATCCGCAACAAGCTGTCCGGCATGCCTGGCATCATCAAGCTTCATTTCAATCTCATGCAGCGCAAATTGACTGTCAGCCATACGCTGGAAACCCAGGAGGCAATTCAAGCTATCCTGACATCCATCAGCATGCAGGCGGTGCTGGTAAGTGAGAACGGTCGCAGTAATCAGGATGCGGCAATCGCACCGGCAGCCAATACAAGCAATGCAGCCCGAAAATGGTGGTTGTTAGGTGCCGGTGCAGTGGCGGCCATACTGGCCGAGGTGTTTACCTACGTCGGCAGTTCGGAAATAGCTTCACCAGTCATTCTGTTATCCGTTTTTGCCATCCTTGTCAGTGGCACCAGCACGTATAAAAAAGGCTGGATTGCGCTGAAGAATTTCAATCTGAACATCAATGCCCTGATGACCATTGCAGTCACAGGCGCGGTCATCATCGGTCAGTGGCCGGAAGCAGCGATGGTCATGGTCTTGTTCAGCCTGTCTGAAGCCATAGAAGCCATGTCGCTGGACCGTGCCCGCAATGCCATACGTGGTCTGATGGCGATGACGCCTGAAAAAGCCAGTGTCTTGCAAGCGGATGGTAGCTGGCAAGAACTGGAAGCAAAATCGATCGTCATCGGCACCACGGTCCGGGTCGCCCCCGGTGAACGCATCCCGCTGGATGGTGAACTGAGCAAGGGACAGTCATCCGTCAACCAGGCCCCTATCACTGGCGAGAGCATACCCGTCGCCAAAATTGTCGGCGACAAGGTGTTTGCCGGTACCATCAATGAAACCGGGTCTTTTGAATACCGTGTGACGGCAGCGCAGACCGATTCCACGCTGTCACGCATCATCCATGCAGTGGAAGAAGCCCAGGGTAGCCGGGCACCGACGCAGCGCTTTGTCGATCAGTTTGCCAAGGTGTATACGCCCATCGTGTTTGTACTGGCGCTGGGTGTCATGATTATCCCACCGCTGCTGCTGGGCTTGCCGTGGATGGTATGGGTATACAAGGCACTGGTCTTGCTGGTGATTGCCTGCCCCTGTGCGCTGGTGGTTTCCACCCCGGTAACGGTGGTCAGCGGTTTGGCGGCTGCAGCAAAGGCTGGCATCCTGATCAAGGGTGGCGTTTATCTGGAAGAAGGCCGTAAGCTGAAATCGCTGGCGCTGGATAAAACCGGCACCATTACCCAGGGCAAGCCTGTCGTCACCGACATCAAGCTTCTGACTGGTGAACAACATACCGTGCTGCAGCTGGCAGCCAGCCTGGCGGGCCGCTCGGATCACCCGGTGTCAGGTGCCGTGACCGCACACTGGAAAACACAAGACAATGGCACTGCCGTATTTGAAGTCAGCGACTTCGAAGCATTGACCGGACGTGGCGTCAAAGGTCAAATTGACGGTAAATGGTATTACCTGGGTAATCACCGCCTGATAGAAGAATTACAGATTTGCAGCCCGACGACCGAGGCCGTGCTGTATACAATGGAAGCTGACGGCAAAACAGCAGTGATCATTGCAGATGAACAAGGACCACTTGCCATCATAGCCGTGGCAGATACCGTGCGCGAAAGCAGTCGTCAGGCGATTGCAGATTTGCATGCGCTGGGCATTCGTACCGTGATGCTGACCGGTGACAATGAACTGACCGCAAAAGCCATTGCAAAAGATGTCGGCATTGATGATGCCCGCGGCAATCTGCTGCCAGAAGATAAACTGGCCGCCATCAACGATGAACTGGCAAACCATGGCACGGTTGGGATGGTGGGTGACGGTATCAATGATGCCCCGGCGCTGGCCAAATCCAGCATAGGCTTTGCCATGGGTGCCGCCGGTACCGACACTGCACTGGAAACCGCCGATATCGCCCTGATGGATGATGACTTGCGCAAGATACCGCAATTCATACGCCTGAGCCGACGCACGGCTGCCATCCTGAAGCAGAACATCGCGCTGGCATTGGGTATCAAGCTGGTGTTCCTGATCATGGCCGTGATGGGCATTGCCACCTTGTGGATGGCTGTGTTTGCCGATATGGGGGCAAGTCTATTGGTGATTTTTAATGGGCTGCGCTTAGTACGTGGTGTCAAATAATTGATACAAATATCGCTTTTCTTGCCGGACCATCGACATAAAAAAGCCCAAAAGCAAATGCATGCTTTTGGGCTTTTTAAATCAATTAAATCTACCGGCAATAGCGATTACTCGACCGCCTTTACCATGTCTTCAATGACTTTCTTGGCATCGCCAAACACCATCATGGTTTTATCCATGTAGAACAATTCATTATCCAGACCTGCATAGCCAGAAGCCATGGAACGCTTGTTGACAATGACGGTCTTGGCTTTGTAGGCTTCCAGGATGGGCATGCCGGCGATCGGCGATTTCGGGTCTTTTGCCGCCGGGTTTACCACGTCATTCGCACCCAATACCAGTACCACGTCAGCCTGACCAAATTCGTTGTTGATGTCTTCCATCTCGAACACCTGGTCATACGGCACTTCGGCTTCTGCCAGCAAGACATTCATGTGACCAGGCATGCGCCCAGCCACCGGGTGAATTGCATACTTGACCGTGATACCTTTGTGCGTCAGTTTTTCTGTCAGTTCTTTCAAAGCATGCTGGGCACGTGCAACTGCCAGACCATAACCAGGAACGATGATGACTGTTTCTGCATTCCCGAGCAGGAAAGCGACGTCATCAGCAGAACCGGACTTGACCGCACGCTGCGCCTGGTCACCTGTAGCAGCAGTAGCCGCTTCGCCACCAAAACCACCCAGGATCACGTTGAAGAAGGAACGGTTCATGGCCTTGCACATGATATAAGACAGAATCGCACCAGAAGAACCCACCAGCGAACCAGCAATGATCAGCATGGAGTTATTCAGCGAAAAGCCGATACCCGCTGCCGCCCAACCGGAATAGCTGTTCAACATCGACACCACCACCGGCATATCTGCGCCGCCGATAGGAATGATGATCAGCACGCCCAGTACAAAGGCTATCGCTGTCATGACGACGAACGGTGCCCAGTTTTGTGTCACGCAGAAAGCAATACCGAAAGCCAGCATGGCTATCGCCAGTATCAGGTTCAACTGATGCTGGCCCGCGAAACTGACCGGTGCTCCCTGGAACAAACGAAACTTGTATTTGCCCGACAATTTGCCGAAAGCGATGACGGAACCAGAGAAAGTAATCGCACCGACAAAAGTACCGATAAACAATTCCAGACGATTACCGAAAGGAATAGGCTGGTCTCTTTCGACGATATTGAATACCCATGGTTCAGACACGACAGCCACGGCAATACACACCGCTGCCAGACCGATCAATGAGTGCATCGCTGCGACCAGTTCCGGCATCTTGGTCATTTCTACACGCTTCGCCAGCGTGGCACCAATGCCGCCACCCACCACCACGCCAATGATGACCAGGCCATAGCCCAGACCTGCACCAGCGCTTTCGTTTTTCAGTTTAACGATCAGGGCAATGGTAGTCGCGACCGCGATTGCCATGCCTATCATACCGAAGCTGTTACCCCGGCGTGCCGTGGATGGATGGGACAAACCCTTGAGGGCCTGGATAAAGCAGACGGATGCGATCAGATAGAGCATCGTTACCAGATTCATGCTCATTATTTATCCTCCTTCGGTGCCTTAGGTGCTTTAGGTTCTTTTTTCTTGAACATTTCCAGCATCCTCTGGGTTACCAGAAAACCGCCGAATACATTCACCGCCGCCAGTGCCACGGCAACGGTGCCCATGACCTGGGCCAGTACGCCTTCAGTCAGGCCGGCAGCCAGCATGGCACCGACGATGATGATGGCAGAAATGGCATTGGTCACCGCCATCAAAGGCGTGTGCAGGGCCGGTGTTACTGTCCACACCACATGGTAACCGACGTAAATTGCCAGCACGAAGATGATGAGGTTGGTAAGGGTATGACTAACTTCCATGATGTCCTCTCTTTAATTGGATTGAGACATGCAAATCGCTATGACAGGCTATGACAATAAGCTACCTGGATTACGTCACTTATACTCTTTGATACTGGTGATCTGATTCTTACCATTTACAAAAACGACATTCGGCTTATACGCTTTTGCTTCTTCTTCTGTCATCGGCGCATAGGTACAGATAATCATCAAATCGCCCAGTTGTACGCGACGGGCTGCAGCGCCATTCAGTGAGATTTCACCACTGCCACGTTTACCCTTGATGGCATAAGTGGAAAAACGTTCACCGTTATTGACGTTATACAGCTCTATCTGTTCGTTTTCGATGATGTTGGCAGCGTCGAGCAGATCTTCATCAATCCCACACGATCCTTCGTAGTGCAGGTCACACTGGGTTACAGTTGCGCGATGAATTTTGGCGCGGAGCATATTTCTTTGCATGGTCTTTCTACTTTCTGATACTAAAAAATTCTGAAACCTTAAATCTGTAATCGACTTCTTTATTTCTTTATTTCTTTAAAACTTCGCCAGCCGAGCACACCAGAGTGGCAGCGATGATTTCATCTTCACGGTTGATCGCCAGTGCGGCATCCTTGTCAATGATGAGCTTGAGGAAATCCAGCACATTACGAGCGTACAAGGCCGATGCATCGGCTGCCACCAGGGTCGCTAGATTAGGCTCACCAATGATGTGTACGCCGTATTTGGTGACGGTCTTGTTGAGTTCAGACAAGGGGCAATTACCGCCCTGCTCGACCGCCATATCAACGATGACTGAACCTGGTTTCATGGCCTTGACGGTTTCTTCCGAAATCAAGATTGGTGCCTTGCGGCCAGGGATCAATGCAGTGGTGATGATGATGTCGGCCTGTTTGGCACGTTCATGCACCAGGGCAGCCTGTCTTTCCATCCATGCTGCGGGCATGGAACGGGCATAACCACCTGCACCTTTGGCAATTTCACGTTCTTCATCAGTCTCATACGGCACATCGATAAATTTTGCACCCAGCGATTCAACCTGCTCCTTAACTGGTGGGCGTACATCCGATGCTTCAATCACTGCACCCAGGCGCTTGGCAGTGGCAATGGCTTGCAAGCCGGCGACACCTACACCCATGATCAGTACGCGTGCCGCCTTGACCGTACCCGCCGCCGTCATCAGCATGGGCATGAAGCGTTGATAGGTATTGGCGGCCAGCATGACCGCCTTGTAACCGGCGATATTGGCTTGCGAAGACAAGACATCAAGTGACTGCGCACGGGTAATGCGCGGTGCCGCTTCGAGTGCAAATGCGGACAGGCCGTGTGTGGCCATGGCCGCAATATTGTCTGCGTCAAAAGGATTTAGCATGCCTACCAATACCGTGCCTGATTTCATCAGACTGCGTTCTGCTGCATCCGGTGCACGCACTTTCAAGACCAGTTCGGCACCAAAGGCATCGGCTGCGCTACCAATTTCAGCACCGGCTGCCTGGTAGGCTTCGTCGGTAATGCTGGAAGCCACGCCAGCACCTGACTGCACGATCACCTGATGCTTGGCTGCGACATATTTTTTTATCGTTTCTGGGGTTGCCGCAACACGCGTCTCCCCCGGCCGTGACTCGGCGGGAATGCCGATTTTCATAGATTGCTCCCTGATGTGAATAAATCCGGTGAATAAATTCCGTACTGATAATTCTGTACTGATTTGGCCAAGGGTAAGCTCTGGCCTCAAGACTAATTTTGCCTGACCGGGTTGTATGACAACTTATGCAATTCTTACCCGAATCTTACATTTAATATTCGACAACGATATTACACGCAAAATGTTTTTTAGCACAACCGTTCGTTTTTCTTGATTCTTTGGTTTTTGCGACTTCAATTTCAGGATGCAAGCTGCTTTTCAGGCTCAGGGAATGATTTATTTCTTGATTAAAAACAGTCACTTAAAGAAAACTCTTCAAGCTGCATCAGTTTGGTGCAAATTAAAAAGCAGGAATTTTGCCATCGATAATTGGGCCATAGATAAATTACGCATTAGCTAATTCGCTTTCAAATTTGCTGGATTGCCACACAAAATCTAAGGGCAAAGTAAAATGTCGGACTTACTGGGAAATGCTATGTCTGCCATTTGGAAACCCTCCGTCACTGTAGCCGCAATTATCGAGCGCGACCAACAGTTTTTCATGATTGAAGAAGAAACACCTGACGGTATCCGCATCAATCAACCTGCCGGCCATCTGGACCCGGATGAATCGCTGGAACAGGCTGTCATCCGCGAAACCCTGGAAGAAACTGCACACGCTTTCATACCTACCGACTTGATAGGTACGTATATGTCGCGTTTCATTTCCCCCACAACGGGTGAAGCCGTGACTTATCTGCGCTTTGCTTTCAGCGGTGAACTGGGTGCGGCACAGGACAGGCAACTCGATACCGGCATCCTGCGCACCGTGTGGATGAGCTATGCAGACTTGCTGGCGTCGCAGGACAGGCATCGCAGCCCTTTGGTTATGCAATGCATCAATGATTATTTGCAGGGTAAGCGCGCGCCGCTATCCCTGTTGTTTACCCATCCAAGCGCACTTGGAAACTTGGAACATCAATAATGAGCAAGAAAAAAGTCGTAATCGGCATGTCTGGCGGTGTGGATTCTTCGGTATCCGCCTGGCTGCTGAAAGAACAGGGTTATGAAGTCATCGGCCTGTTCATGAAAAACTGGGAAGATGATGACGATTCCGAATACTGCTCGACCCGTGAAGACTGGATCGATGCCGTCAGCGTCGCCGACGTGGTCGGTGTCGATATCGAAGCCGTCAATTTTGCCAGCGAATACAAGGACCGCGTATTTGCCGAATTCCTGCGTGAATACCAGGCTGGCCGCACGCCGAACCCGGACGTACTGTGCAATGCCGAAATCAAGTTCAAGGCCTTTCTTGACCATGCAATGAAGCTGGGTGCTGATTACATCGCCACCGGCCACTATGCGCGCGTGCGCGAAATGAATGGCCAGTTCCAGTTGCTGAAAGCGATCGATGCCAGCAAGGACCAAAGCTATTTCCTGCACAGGCTGAACCAGCAGCAACTGGCGAATACCCTGTTCCCGCTGGGAGAAATCCACAAGACGGAAGTGCGCAAGATCGCCGAACAACTGCAATTACCCAACGCCAAGAAAAAAGATTCGACCGGCATCTGTTTCATCGGTGAACGCCCTTTCCGTGAATTCCTGAACCGGTATCTGTCCTATAAACCAGGTGACATCCAGACCCCGGAAGGCGAAGTCATAGGTCAGCACGTGGGCCTGAGCTTCTATACCCTGGGACAAAGAAAGGGCATAGGCGTAGGCGGCATCAAATCCCATCAAAATGCCGATGGCAGCAGTGACGCCTGGTATGTGGCGAAAAAGGATGTCACAGCCAATACCCTGTACGCAGTGCAAGGACATGAGCATCCATGGCTGCTGTCAGAGTCGCTGGAAGCCGGACAAGTCAGCTGGGTGGCGGGCCATGCGCCACCCGCAGGCGACCTGTCAGCCAAGACACGCTATCGCCAGCCCGATGTCGCCTGCGAGTTCAACGGTGACGAGCAACGCTTTTCCCTGGACTTCCCGCAGGCACAATGGGCTGTCACTCCAGGGCAATCTGCGGTCCTGTACGATGGGGATGTCTGCCTGGGAGGTGGTATTATCGATACCGCTGCACGCGCCCACACGGCAAGCTGATCAGCAGCTTGCATCCCTGCCAGATAAATGCGTACCGGTATTTGTCTGGCCAGCACACAAAACAGCCCTCGCTATCCCGAATCAGGGCAAAACATGATAACAACCAGGATAAAAGCAGCAAAAGCAGCATTCAAGGCACAGAAATCGATATAAATCATATATAGGCTGGCACCGTCTCTGGCTGGCCATCACAATCTTTCCTCCGGCACACTGATTAGCTTGAGCGAACATGGCTAATTTCAGAACAAAATTTGAAGTGTTTTGTTTATTCTGACAATTCTCCTTAATTGTGCGAATTATCCAAAATATGTGCGGAGAGAGACAATCATCGATTTGACACGATTCATTTCTTTACAATTTAAATCGATGAAATTATATTTACATTTCTACTTCACCAGAAAAGCCAGTCGATATGAATCGTCCTGATACGCAAGCACTAGGTGGTACTGTCAATGCACGCATAGGCAAGGTTTATATGAGCTTGTCAAAAGCACATAGAAAAGCAGCCGACTATGTGTTGTCGAATGTTTTTCGCTCTGCCACGATGTCTATTGATGAACTGGCAAATGCGGTCGGTATCTCTGTTGCAACAGCGAATCGCTTCGCCAGGGCACTTGGCTTTGAAGGTTATCCGCAATTCCGGGCCGAGCTGGTGTATGGTTTTGAAGCCATGCTGGCTCCTATCGACAACCTGCGCAGTGAAATCCAGCGCCCTGCTACCAGTACTGAAATCATTTCCAGCTCTCTGAATGAAGACATGGCCAATCTGGAAGCCACCCGTCGCGGCCTGGCACCTGACCTGTGTAACCATGCCGT
Source organism: Undibacterium sp. Di26W (assembly GCF_049340265.1). Lineage (NCBI taxonomy): Bacteria > Pseudomonadati > Pseudomonadota > Betaproteobacteria > Burkholderiales > Oxalobacteraceae > Undibacterium > Undibacterium sp. Di26W. Next base: position 37,442 of record NZ_JBMPOR010000014.1, on the reverse strand, counting down.
ACGCCAGATCCTGAATGCGGAAAGAATTTATATCGTCGGCTATGGTGCCAGCGCCTTCCTGGCTGGCCTGATGGCACACAGCCTGGACCCGTTTTGCAACACGGTGCAATCCACCCTGGGTTCTGGCGGGCCATCGAATGTAGCGCGACAATTGTTCAAATATACAGAACGTGATCTGGTCATCGGCATTTCCTTCCCGCGTTATGCCGAAGATGTGGTCACCATCCTGCAGCAATTGCGTGACAAGAGTGTGCCTATCCTGGCCTTGACCGACGCCCCCAGTTCGCCCCTGGCATCGCTGGCGAATGTCACGCTGTATGCGCAGACCAGGCGTAATTTCTCGCCAAATTCCGAAGGCGCTGCACTATGCCTGATTGAAGCCATTTGCAGCGCCGTCGCCCATCAGGCCAAAGCGCCGGTGCATGCGGCATCGGAAATGACCAAGTTCATGCTGCCATGGCTGTATCAGGAACCGAATGCCACCAGCCGCAAATCCCAGGCAGCCGCTGCCAGCAAAATCATAGACATGGATCGCCCGGCCTGAGGCTGGGTATGCATCATGAATACCAAAGCCCCCGCCGCCATCGCCATCCATGGCGGTGCTGGCACTATCTTGCGCAGCTCACTGACTGCCGTGCAGGAACAGGCTTACCTGGCTGCCCTGCATGACATCGTCACCGCTGGTGCCAGCGTACTGGCCGATGGTGGCAGTGCACTGGATGCCGTCACTGTGGCTGTCAGCCTGCTGGAAGACTGCCCCCTGTTCAACGCCGGTAAAGGTTCGGTCTATACCAGCGCTGGGCAGGTAGAAATGGATGCCGCCATCATGGATGGCCACAATCGCCGCGCCGGAGCGGTCGCCTGCGTGACAACCCTGCGCAATCCTGTGCGAGCAGCACGCATGGTGATGGAACACAGCCCGCATGTGTTAATGGTAGGGCCGGGTGCAGAAAATTTCGTCCGCCAGCATGGTGCGCAAATCGAAGACGCTGCCTACTTTCATACCGAGCAACGTTATGTGCAATTGCTGCGCGCGCGACAAGAAGCTGGCATCCTGCTGGACCACGATGCCGAAAAACTGGCCACAGCATCAAATACAACATTAGGCACAACGCCAGACACAACACCGGAAGTAGCACCACTTGATCCGGATAAGAAATTCGGTACTGTCGGTGCCGTCGCCCTGGATGTGCACGGCAATCTGGCAGCAGCCACTTCCACGGGCGGCATGACCAATAAACTGCCAGGGCGTGTCGGTGACACTGCAATGCTGGGTGCCGGCTGCTATGCCGACAACCGCAGCGCGGCCCTGTCGGCCACCGGCACCGGTGAAGCGTTCATGCGCAGCCTGGCCTTGCACGACATCGCCGCACAAATGAACTACGCCGGCCTGAGCCTTGAACAAGCCGCCCACAAGACAGTGATGGAAAAACTGCCGCAATTGCAGGGCCAGGGTGGCATCATAGGCATAGACAGGCAGGGCAATATCGTCATGCCCTTCAATACCGAGGGCATGTACCGCGCCAGCATGCGCGTTGGGGATGCGCCGTTTATAGGCATCTACAGCGATTTTCAGAAACTGTAGTTTTCAGAAGCGGTAGTTTCTCCCTCCGATTACCGGAAACAGTTATTCAAAGTACACCTATACTGCGGATGTCTTCACCTAATGGACTCGTGAATCATGCAAAATCTTCCTAAAATTGGCCTGGCATTAGTAGTTATTGTCATCCTGTTTCTCTTGAATCCCTTTGCCACCATCCCGGCCGGCCATCGCGGTGTGCTGACCACGTTTGGCAAACCTTCGGATGAGGTATATAGCGAAGGTATTCACTTTGTCTGGCCGATTGCGCAAAAACTGAACAAGGTATCGGTCGCCATCCAAAAAGGAGAAGGCGACGGTGATGCCGCATCAAAAGACTTGCAAACCGTACACACCAAGATTGCCATCAACTATCATGTAAGACCAGATGCCGTGGTATCGGTCTATCGTGATCTGGGTAACGAGCCTGGTGAACGCATCATCATCCCCAGCGTGCAGGAAGCAGTGAAAGCAGTCACCGCCAGGTTCACGGCCGAAGAACTGATTTCACGCCGCTCACAAGTACGCGATGAAATCGTGCTGGCACTCAAAGAACGCATGGCAAGACATGGCTTGATCGTGGATGAATTTTCCATCGTCAATTTTAATTTCAGCAAAACCTTCAATGAAGCGATCGAAGCCAAAACTACCGCCGATCAGCTAAAAATGAAGGCCGAACGCGACCTGCAGAGGATAGATGTGGAAGCCAAACAGAAAGTATCGCGCGCCCGCGCCGAAGCCGAAGCACTGGCCCTGCAAAGGCAACAAGTGACGCCAGAATTATTGCGCCTGCGCGAAACCGAGAACCAGGCGAAAGCGATAGAAAAATGGGATGGCCGCCTGCCCACGACGACGGGTGGTGCAATCCCCTTCCTCAATATCGGTAAATAATTTCGCACCTGATTGTTAACAGAGCTCAGCCATGTCCGAACAAAAGTCTTCCGCCCGCTTCACGCTGTTTTGCATACTCTTGCTGTTGGTGTGGTACATGCTCGACACTCCGATGGACCTGAACGTTGACTGGGATCTGGAAGACTTCGACATCTTCTCTAACTCCGGCATCTCGCTGGCTGGCATCGCCGTCGCCATCATCGCCGCCGTCTTCGCCATGATCATGGCTGGCCTGGTCATCGCCGGGATGTCGTTTTTATTGATAGGCATAGCTGTACTGATAGGCGGCCTGTTCCTGATGGTGTTCTCACCATTCTTGTTACCACTGGTGCTGCTGTTGATTGTGGTGAGTATTTTTAAGAGGAAGTCGCGGTAGTTTGAAATGTGGCGTGATCAGCTCCGCTTGAGTCCTGTTGCTCCTAAATATTTTGGCGAAGCGTTTTTATTCACCCTATTCGTTGAGTTACGATTGCAGGCCGGGATAGTGAGGTTCTCTGTAGATTGAAATTCCCTCTCCTTCAAGGAGAGGGTTAGGGTGAGGATGGGGTTCTGTCGATAAGCGGTGATCATATGTCTTCGCTCCAGCGCAGGCAGGAAGCCACCGGGCTGGCGCTCCAACGGCGTTCGTTATATGGTGTACTTTGATTGAAACGATTGCCCTTTGTAGAACCAAGCCGGGTCTCGGCCCGGCGGCCGAAATACTTTCTTTGCTTCGCCAAAGAACGTATTCAAAGAAAGGCGACCGCAGACTCGCCCTTCGGGTGCTTACGCTGCGCTTCAGCATAATTTGTGCGTCACAAAAAATGGGAAGATCCGCAACTCGCTTCGCTCAAACATCGGATCTTCTTTTTCCATTTTCTGTGACGCACAAATTACATCGTCCCAAGCGGATTAAAGTCAAAGTCCACGTCAAGAACAACTGCAACAGCAAAGTCAAAACCACCGTCAACACAACCACATTCACATTTATTTGAATGCCGTCGATCAACCGTGGTGTTGGGGTTGCCGCTGTTTTTGACTTTGTTGTTGATTTTGACGTTGTAGTTGTCTTTGACTCTCTTCCGCTTGGGACGAAGCCATTTGTGTAGTGCAGAAAATGGAAAAAGAAGGTCCGGTGTCTGAGCGTAGCGAGTTTCGGACCTTCCCATTTTTTGCACTACATAAATGGGCACTCCCGCAGGGAGCGAGTCTGCGGTCGCCTTTCTTTGATTCCTTTCTTTGGCGAAGCAAAGAAAGGAATTCGGCCGCCGGGCCGAAACCCGGCTTGTGTCTACGGAGAGCAATAGCCGTAATCAAAGTACGGCAAATCAGCAACGACACTGGGCTCCAGCCTGCGCTGGAGCGACGACATATGATCGCCGCTTATCGACAGAAACCCATCCTCACCCTAACCCTCTCCTTGAAGGAGAGGGAATTTCAATCTACAGAACCGCGCTATCCCGGCCTGCATACCACACGTAACACCCAGTACAACTGGCAGAATGTACTTACACCGTCTCAGCAGAAATAACCTGCGCTGCCGCATTGACGACCGCAGCAATCCGCCCCACATCCCGCAACTGCGTCGCCGACATCCCTTCCTTCTTCAGCAATTCAAAATGCGATTTCACGCAGAAATGGCATTTGCCGATGATGGATGCCGACAAGGCATACATCTCGAAACGACGCTTGTCGACACCGCCATTGGTGGCATAGGCATTCATGCGCAACTGGGCCGCCTGGGTTTTCAGGTCGGCATCATCGGCCATTTCGACATACGGATACCAGACATTATTCATGCCCATCAACGCCGCCGCGGTCAGCGCTGCATTGATTTCTTCTGGCGTAATGGCACCACTGGATTTGATGGCTTCAATGATCACCGTGCTTTTTGCGGCAAAGGCTGCTGCCAGTGCCACGCCGACTGCATCATTACCTTCCAGGCTGGAACGGGCAATCGTGCCATCGATGTTCAGACGGATATCCTTGGCATAATCAGGGATACGACTTTTAATTAGATTCAAGAATTCCATAGTATTTACCTATCAAAAAGTGGTTTTAAAACCCGCCGGAGCGGGTTTATTTTACATCTACAGTGCTAGCCTGAATTACAGAGTCGCACCGCCGACTGTGCGGTTGCATGGGCACAGTTCATCTGTTTGCAGACCATCCAGAATACGCAGGATTTCAGTTGGGTTACGGCCAACGTTCAGGTTGTTGACAGAAACGTGCTGGATAACATTGTCAGGATCAACGATGAAAGTCGCGCGCAGTGCAACACCGGCGTTGACATCACGTACACCCAGCATGTCAACCAAAGAACCAGTTGCATCGCCGAACGCATAGTGGTTCAGTTTGTCCAGGTCTTTGTGCTCACGACGCCATGCCAGTTTGCAGAATTCGTTATCGGTAGAGCCACCCAGCAGGATTGCGTCACGGTCAGCGAAGTCATTGGTCAGCTTGGCAAATTCAACGATTTCAGTTGGGCAAACGAATGTGAAATCTTTTGGGTAGAAATAAATGATTTTCCATTTGCCGGGGAACGAAGCTTCAGTGATGTCTTCGAACGCGGACACGCCATTTTCTTCGTGATGATTGAAGCCTGGCTTAGCTGCTGGGACTTTGAATGCGTCGAGTTTTTGACCTACGGTTTTCATTAAATTCTCCTGATTTGACATAAAAGTGGACAAGGCATCCACAACGGATCGAAGCATATCACTATGAATTTTAAATATCCAATAGATTTTAACTACCATTCATTTAGTTAAAAGATATCTGATACCGCTGCTGTACATCCCTGGATGTCAAGCTCAGCCCACCCTGTCGTCACGGCGTTTGACGCCAGCCAGAAGGGTGAACCAGAACACGGTACCCTTGCCAACTTCAGTCTCAAAACCGATCTCGCCACCCATTTTTTCGACAAAGGTCTTGGTGATGTTCAAGCCCAGTCCGGTACCGCCCTGCTGCCTGGTATTGGTGCCGTCGGCCTGCGCAAATTTTTTGAAGATCTGCTCCCTGAAGGCGGGAGATATACCTGCCCCTTTGTCGCGGACTTCGACTTTATAACTGCCGGATGTTTCAGAGATATGAATTTCGACTTCATCGCCCGTGGGTGAAAACTTGGCTGCATTCGACAGCAGGTTGGCAAACACCTGCATCACCCGCACGCTGTCGCCCATGGCCCAGGCCTGGTCCGGGTGGCTCATGACGCGGTAGCGCACCTGGAATACCTGGGCATAGGCGGCATTGGCTTCAATCGCTTGCCGGGTGGCGGCGACCAGATCAAAACGTTCGATATTGATGATCATCTTGCCGGATGCCAGCTTTTCCATATCCAGGATGTCATTCACCAATACTCCCAGACGCTGGCAGTTTTTGTGCGCAACTTTAATCAGTTGCATGACTTTGGGTGCCAGATCACCAGCAACCCCGTTTTCCAGCAAACCCAGTGCACCACGTATCGATGTCAACGGGGTGCGCAGTTCATGGCTGACGACAGAAATGAATTCGGACTTGATGCGGTCAGCCTTGCGCTGTTCGGTCAGGTCCAGCACAAAACCCACCCATTCCTCAAACGAGCCTTCAAGCTGTGCCAGGCCCACCATGACAGGAATGCGCACCCCATCCTTACGTATCACTTCACCTTCATAGGGTTTGGCCTGGCCATGCAGGCGCAGTTCCTGCAGCGCTTTATCATGGCTGGCATGGCTCTCTTGCGAGGCTTTGTCGAGCCAGTTCATACCCGCATCGATAAATTCCGAACGGGTCACACCAACCAATTGCAGCAAGACATCATTGGCTTCTGTCAGTTTGCCATTCAGGTTGCCCTGCATGATGCCGATGAGGCTGGAGTTAACCAGGCGGCGCAGCCGTGATTCGCTGACCAGCAAGGCTTCCACCATGCGTGATTTTTCTTTGCTGGCCTGCTGTGCCACATCGCGTGCCGCCATCAGGCTGCGTTCGGCTTCCTTCATCTGGGTAATGTCACGCAGGCTGAATACCCGTCCGATGCGGCGATCACGCAAGAACTCGGGTTTGGAAACGCAGACAAAATAGCGACCGTCTTTCAGGGTCAGCAAATCTTCCGTTTCCAGATTGGGATCATCCTTCACGCTTTGCAGGTTGAGGAAAAAACTGTCGGCATCCTGCAAGCCCGCTTTCAGGTAAGCGAATAGCTGGGTTTCGTCACGGCCTGCCAGCAAGTCATCAGGCAAATGCAACATGGCGGAAAAACGCTGATTGAGGTTGATGATATTGCCGTGCAAATCGACCGACAGGATACCTTCTGCAGTAGCGTCCAGCGAGCTTTGCAATTGCGCGATCAGGTGCACCTGTCCTTCTGCAAGCTGACGCCTGTGGGTGATGTCTTCAGCATGAATGACAAAATAATCCTGTCCCTGATCACTGAAAACAGACACTCTCTTTTCCACCGGAAAAGAAAGGCCGCTGCGCGTCAGCCATTCACTCTCGGCCACGATGGCTTCGGCGTCCATGGCATCGACATGTAATCCTTCCCAGAAAAACACGTCCTGCAAGGAACATTCTATATACGCCAGTGCCTGTCCCAGCAAGTCAGCCCGTTCATAGGACAACATGTGGCAAGCCGACTGGTTGGCGTCCACCACCATCATTTGCTGTTTGTCGACGACGAGTATGGCGTCACGGCTATGGTCTATCATATGCCGCAGCAAACCATTGCTCAACGTCGATGAGGGCTGTGACATACTGGTGTAGGCGATTTCCGGTTAACGTGCGCCAGGCAGGGGTTTGCTCTGGGTCTTTTTCGACTGCGAATCAAAATAATAATTCACCCGCTTGCGCGGATTCAGGTATTCATAAATGGATCTTGGCAACAGCCCGGGCCGGATGCTGGCACTGATGGACAGTTCTTTGCTCTCTTCAGCCAGATCCAGGATGATCGCGTCTTCCTTGGGTATTTCTGCATCATACATCAGCACACGCGGGCGCAAAGGCTTGCCGACATTCACATTCATCACCAGACCAATAGCTTCGTTCGACAAGCGCACCAGTGTGCCAGGTGGATACACGCCCAGGCTCTTGACCAGCGTTGCCATCACCGCCTGATCAAATTGCGTGCGGCGGTGGGCATACATGGTTGACAGTGCTTCATGCGGTGTCAGGGACAAACTGTGATCATTATGATTGCATAAATTATCATACACATTGGCAATTGTCACGATACGGCTGGCCATCCGTATGGCCTCACCCTTCAAATGATGCGGATAACCACTGCCATCCATGAATTCATGATGCTGGGCAATCACATCCAGCACCATCGCGGGCAGACCAGCCTTCTTTCCCACTTCCACTCCATACTGGGGATGCAGTTCATAGAAATTCTGTTCTGGCTTGGTCAGGGCTGTGGTTTTATTCAGGATATGTTCAGGCACATTTACCTTGCCCAGGTCATGGAACAGGGAAGCAATGCCGACGATCCTGATTTGTGCCGGCGAGCATTTCATTTCATGCGCCAGCATCATGGCCAATACCGACACGTTCAAGGTATGGAAATACATTTCTTCACTACCCGCCGTCTGCTGTATCAGATGCATGACGGTATCGGTGTCGCTGAGAAATACTTCGGCCATGCTGTCCACCAGCTTGCCAGCTTCCTGTATGGTTTCTTCTGGTTGCGAAAAAATCAGTTTGTTGATGCTTTTAACGACCGTCGCCGCCTTGACGAATTTTTCTTCACAGCGAGCTATTTCTTCCCGCTGCTTTTGCAATTTTTCAAAGCGCGCACGCTTGGCATCGATAATGCTGGCGTATACCTGGCCAGCCGGTACGGCTGCTGCCGTTGCTGCAGGTACCGGCGCTGCTGCCCTGATGACTGGGCTGGCCGACAGGGGATCCGACTTGGACGGAATATACCGCACATGCCTCAGCTTCAGACCCATGAGTTCGTCGATCTGTTGCTGGCTGGTGATCTTGAACGAGTTCATGGGAAACGAATGTTCAAACCAACTCAGATCGAGTTTAATGAACATTCCTATCCTGACCTGATCAATCACAATTAACTGGCTGTCATCGGACATGGGGAAACAATTATAGATATTTCCTCTGACGATAGCATATGCACCCTGCATTTGCAAAAAGTTGAAATTTAGAAATATTTTGATGTAGCCAAGCAAGCGCGTACAGAAAAACCTGCTTTATCCAAATGCAACGTTATAATCGCTGACTTGAACTTTTTGAGAGTGAACCAACGTGTCCGATCGTCTCGCCGTCCTGCCGCAGTATCTGTTGCCAAAACAAGCATTGACCGTATTTGCCGGAAAAGTTGCCAATGCCAAAGCAGGCACACTGACTACTCGCCTGATACGCTGGTTTGTTGGCCGGTATCAGGTCAACATGAATGAAGCAGCGAATCCGGACATCAGCAGCTATGCCAGTTTCAACGAATTCTTCACCCGCCCGCTGCGCGCCGACGCCCGCCCGCTGGCCAGCAGTGATTTGCTGAGTCCGGTGGACGGTGCCGTCAGCCAGTTTGGTCCTATTACCCAGGGCCAGATATTCCAGGCAAAAGGCCATAGCTATTCGGCCACTGCGCTGGTAGGTGGTGACGCCAGTTTGGCAGCACGCTTTGAGAACGGCAATTTTGCTACCCTTTACCTCAGTCCGCGTGACTATCACCGCATCCATATGCCTTGCGATGGTCGTTTGACGCGCATGATCTACGTGCCGGGAGCCTTGTTTTCAGTCAACCCCACCACAGCACGTGGCGTGCCCGGCCTGTTTGCACGTAATGAACGTGTGGTCTGCGTGTTTGAATCTGCCTTCGGCCCCTTTGTATTAACGCTGGTCGGTGCCACCATTGTGGGCAGCATGGCCACCACTTGGCATGGCGTGGTCAATCCACCACGTAGTGCAGAAGTGCGTGAATGGCGCTATGACGATCAGCACGATCAGCAAATCGTGCTGAAAAAGGGCGAAGAAATGGGCCGCTTCCTGCTTGGCTCCACGGTAGTCATGTTATTCCCGCAAAATAAGCTGGCATTCAATCCAGATTGGGCCGAGGCAAAATCCATCTGCATGGGTGAAGCAATGGCCAATCTGGAAAGCTGAGATAGTCTGCGTCTTCCCATTACGCCTGGTAATACAAGCTTCACATCCATTCCCGATTAGCAATCCTGTCTGGCAGCATCCACTGCCAGACTACCGTTTCCACGTGATGCCTTCCAGGCAAACACCACTCAATCCTCCCCGACTTGGTCCGACAAATTCTGCTTTTTACCCAGGATCGTTGTCGCACATCAAATACTGCATAAAAAACGCTTGCCAAATGCAGACGAATATTTAATAATCTAAATAAGAATTGTTATCGTTTAGATTTGCAAGGTTAAATATGAGTACTAATGATGCTATTCAAGACTTGAAACCGGAACCAGGACCGATTGCTGCCCAGCCGCAAAAGCTCATACCCCGTCTCAAGAGCGCTGATCTGATGCAGCAAAAACGCGAAGTTGAAATTGATCACGAGGGCCGGATTTATCGCCTGCGTATCACGCAACTGAACAAGCTGATTCTGACTGCCTGAAGCCGTTATTGACCGATGGAGCGAACTATGCCGGATGAAACGCTGCTCAATGATGACCCGTCTGCATTAGCGGACAAGTCCAGGCAACCAGAATTACTGGTTTCAGCGGTCTTGCATCTGATGTCGCATTACACGGTCAATAGTACGCAAAAGGATGCAGAGCTGACCAGGACCCGATTGGCATCTGTCATAGAACGTCATTTGAAAGTACTGGCCAACTTACCGGATCTGGCACCGGTGCTGAAGGCAACATGTCAGCAACTGTCAGAACAATGGGCCAGCCTGGTGGAGAGAACATCTCCACAGCAAAACAAAATGCACAAGCTGAGCTGGCTGCTGGCTGGTACCCGAAGAGATTTGAATTAATGGAGCTGGTTTCATGATTGTCTGTGTTTGCAATAATGTCTCTGAGAAGAAGATACACCAGGCGGTTGCCATGGGCGTGACCACCATGTCCGAATTGCGCGAGCAACTGGATGTAGGCACCTGCTGTGGCAAATGCGCCGGTTGCGCCCGCAAGGTCATGCGTGACTGCATGGACAGCAATGCCAACAAATCTTCCGGCCTGCAAAATTTCATCCAGCAATTACATTTTAAGCCCAGCGCACAGCCTGCCTGACAGCCATCATGTCTACACTTACACTCAGTCATCATACCGACCCCGCCCCGCTACCCAAATCGCGGGTCGTTTCTTTCACCTGCATCGTGCTGGCGCATCTGGGATTATTCTATGCACTGGAACACGGCCTGATTTCGCATGCGGTGCAGATACTGCCGAAAGAAGTGATACTGACCATGATACAGCCGCACGTCAGTAAGCCAGAACAGGCACCGGCACCGATCCCGACCAAAAAACTGAGCACCCTGCCGCCACCCATACCACTGGTGCCGCAAATCACTCCCGTTGTTGATATCCCGGCAGAGCAACATCAGATCACGGTACAGCCCTCACCCCAGGTGCCCTCACCGGTAGCTGCAGTTGCCGCCAAAGCAGAACCCGGCAATTCCATGGCGCAGCCGGCAGCACCAAAACAGATCAGCGCCGTTGAATACCTGCGTCCGCCACAGGCAGATTATCCGCATATGTCACGCCGCATGGGCGAAGAAGGCAAAGTCACCTTGCGGGTACTGGTGAATGAGAAAGGTATCGCCGAAAAAGTGGATATCCAAAAATCTTCCGGCTCCAACCGTCTGGATGAAGCCGCCAAGACTGCCATCATGCGCGCCATTTTCAAACCTTACCTGGAAGATGGCAAGGCTTTGACTGTGATTGCCACAGCGACGATCAGTTTCAGTCTGAATACTTAGAACCTGTTTACGATCTTAAGCGCGAACGTGATCGGGGCTCATGCGCTGCTCAAAATGCTCATGTACTTTAGTACATTCCGCTTTTTGCGCTGCGTTTTTGTTACCCTTACTCCCGCTGACGCTCGCTACAGATCGTAAACAGGTTCTTGGACGCTGTTGCAAGGATTTAAGGGTCGTGGTCAAAATCAGCTCCTGAGATCTCCCCATCCCAGGCAGCATTATTCTGACCTTAAACGGCGACGACAGAGGCAGACTGCATTATTTGCAGTTCTTGCCTCTTTTTTTATGTGCATGCACTATGATGTCACTATGTTCAAAAGCAATTTAATGCGGAAGGAAAGCCATGAAAGGCGATGCGAAAGTCATCAAACTCTTGAATGCTCAGTTAACCAATGAATTGAGCGCCATTAATCAGTATTTCCTGCATGCACGCATGTACAAGCATTGGGGCTTTGAAAAAATAGCCAAGAAGGAATACGCCGAATCCATAGGTGAAATGAAGCATGCTGACAAACTGATAGACCGCATCCTGATGCTGGGTGGACTGCCAAACCTGCAAGCCCTGCACAAGCTGATGATAGGCGAAGACACCAAGGAAATGCTGCAATGTGACCTGAAGCTGGAAAGCGCTGCACAAAAAACCGTCAAGGAAGGCATCGCCACTTGTGAAGCAGCAGGTGACTATGTATCGCGCGACTTGTTCCAGACCATCCTGGAAGATACGGAAGAACATATAGACTGGCTGGAAACGCAACTGGAATTAATAGAAAAAATCGGTATCCAGAATTACCTGCAATCACAAATGTCCGAAGAAGAATAAGCCAGGCACCACGCTGGGGCACAACAAGTACAACAAGCACAACAAGAAGTAAATAGCTGTATTCCGTTTACCGGGATGCGTTGCTGAAAACAAGAAAGGATGAGGCTTACGCTTCATCCTTTCTTGTATTTATTTGATGCCTGGCGCAAATTTATTCCGGCAAGGTATCCTTGAACGACGCACGTTCCGACAACTTGTCGAATAATTTGGCGAGATTGGGATAGTCACCACGCCAGTCAATTTCCGGGAAGCGGAAGCTCAGCCAACCCAGGGTACAGGCAACGCAAATATCTGCCAGCGTCAAATGGGTGCCGGAACAAAACGGCGCATCGCCCAGACCACTGGACATGGATTTCAGGCCAGCCAGGACCTTGCTCATTTGCCTGTCCATCCATGCCTGGCTTTGCTGCGCAGCTGGGCGCTGGCTTTTTTCCAGGCGAATCAGGACGGCGGCATCCAGTATGCCATCTGCCAGGGCTTCCCAGCATTTGACTTCGGCGCGTTCGCGCCCGTGCGCGGGAATGAGCTTGCCAACCGGCGTCAAGGTATCCAGATATTCTACGATGACGCGAGAATCAAACATGGCACCGCCATCCTCCATCAAGAGACAAGGCACTTTACCCAAAGGATTTGATTGCTGAATAGTGGTGTCCGGCGCCCACACGTCCTCTTGCAGGAACATGTAGTCAAGTTTCTTTTCCGCCATGACAACGCGGACTTTTCTTACAAAAGGACTAGGAATGGAGCCAATTAGTTTCATAGGAATGTGATAGAAGGTTTAGCCCGGATTATAACATCCACGTATGGAATCCCATGCAAAACGAGCTTACTTGCATAGAGGCAACAAGTACGTGTTTATGCTGTTTAAAACAAATCAAATGGTAAAATCACCTATTCGGCACAAAAACCTGTTTTTAAGCTACAAAAATTAACGTTTGCAATACAACAAATGTTTGCATAAGTTAAATTATTATTGTTTTTTGCGCAAGCCTTTCTGTTTTTCTTCTACTTTTGTCCATCATGTCCCTATCTTCACTTTCTGCTCTCTCCCCGCTCGACGGTCGCTATTCAAGCAAAGTGGATGCCTTGCGCGCCACCCTGTCGGAAGCCGGCTTCATGCACCATCGTGTCAAAGTCGAAGTGTCCTGGCTGCAAGCCCTGGCACTGGCTGGCTTCGATGAGATCAAGGCGTTTTCCCCTGCGGCCATTGCCCTGCTGGATAAACTGGTTGCTGAATTCTCTGAAGCCGATGCACAGCGCATCAAGGACATAGAAGCTGTCACCAATCACGATGTCAAAGCGGTCGAATACTGGTTGAAGGAACAAGTCAAGGATGTGCCGGAACTGGTTGCTGCCAGCGAATTCATCCACTTTGCCTGCACGTCTGAAGATATCAACAATACCTCCCACGGCATGATGCTGAAAACTGCACGCAATGATGTCATGTTGCCGTCCCTGCGCAAGCTGATCACCAGATTGACGGAGCTGGCACATGCCAATGCCGACGTGCCCATGCTGTCACGCACCCATGGTCAGGCAGCCAGCCCGACTACCCTGGGTAAGGAAATGGCGAACGTGGTGGCCCGTCTGCAACGTGCCATCAAACGCATAGAACAGGTTGAAATCCTGGGCAAGATGAATGGCGCGGTCGGCAATTACAATGCCCACCTGTCCGCCTACCCGCAGCATGACTGGGAAAGTTTTTCCAAAAACGTGATTGAACAGCGCCTGGGCCTGACTTACAACCCTTACACCATACAGATAGAACCGCATGACTACATGGCTGAGATGTTTGATGCCTTCGCCCGCGTCAATACCATCCTGCTGGATTTGAATCGCGATATCTGGGGTTATATCTCGGTCGGTTACTTCAAGCAAAAAACCAAGGCTGGTGAAATCGGTTCTTCCACCATGCCGCACAAGGTCAATCCTATCGACTTTGAAAATTCCGAAGGTAATCTGGGCCTGGCCAATTCTCTGCTGCGTCACTTGTCTGAAAAACTGCCGGTGTCGCGCTGGCAGCGTGACCTGACCGATTCCACCGTGCTGCGCAATATCGGCGTGGCCTTTGGCTACACATTGTTGGCCTACGACAGTTGCCTGCGTGGCTTAAACAAACTGGAAACCAACCCTGAACGCCTGGCTGCCGACCTCAATGCAACCTGGGAAGTGTTGGCCGAACCGGTACAAACCGTGATGCGTCGTTATGCGGTTGAAAACGCTTACGAACAATTGAAAGAACTGACGCGCGGCAAAGGCATCACCAAAGAAGCCCTGCAAGAATTTGTCGAAGGTCTGGCGATCCCACGCGACGCCAAGGATTTGCTGCTGGCAATGACACCGGCAAATTACATCGGCATCGCTGCCAAGCTGGCGAAAGCGATTTAATTGCCGCTGGCTGAAAAGACCTAAAAGCTCACCACAGAGACACTGAGGGGGCACAGAGAAAGTCGAGGATAACTTCAGACATGTCTCTTGCTTTTCTCTGTGCCCCCTCTGTGCTCCTCGGTGTCTCTGTGGTTAATGGTCTTGAACTTATTTCTGCGAACGGAACGGGAACATCAGCTGTTTCACGAAACCGTCCGGCATATAGTCGCCCTGCACGCCATATTTTTCCGGGAAACCCTTTTGCCCCTTGATCGCCGTACCAAACAAGTGATCGAGGAAGGCATAATGCGCGGCGTAATTTTTGTCGATGGCGACATCGTCCGATGAATGATGCCAGTGATGGAAATCCGGTGTCACGATCAGGTATTTGACCGGCCCCCACGGCAGGTGCACATTGGCGTGATTGAACACTGCCTGGAAACCGACCACGATGATGTACCAGTCCATCACAGTCTTGTCGAACCCCAGTACGTACAGGGCACCAAGTACGCCCACCCGCGTGACAATCAGCTCAAGTATGTGTTGACGTGAGCCGGCCAGCCAATCCATGGTCTTGGCAGAATGGTGGACTGCATGGAAGCGCCATAAAAATGGAATCTCATGATAGGCCCTGTGGGTCCAGTACTGCACCATATCCGCTGCCAGGATGCACAATAGCAATTGCGGGAAGAAATAAATCGACTGCACAAATGCGCGCACGCTGTCATGCGCCATCCAGCCAAACAGTTTGTGGATGGCGAAATTGACGGTTAACAAAGCCAGGCCAACGATGAAATGATTGACGGCGAAATGCACCATATCGGTTTGCCATTCGCGCCTGAAAATCAACTGTCCCTTATACAGTGGGAAGATTTTTTCTATCGCCACAAAAATGATGGTGGAACCCAGCAGATCAAGGATAAACCAGTCCAGGCCTATGTAAGGAGTATGGTCCGGGAAATCGGCCACCGGCACATGCGAGCCCCCCAGTGCCAGGCTGGCCAGCACCAGCATGCCGGCAATCCCATTCAAACCACGTCGACGTTTGAACAAGACATTGAGCAGACTGATAACGCCGGACAACAACAAGGCAGCAAACAGGATATGACGGATCAAATCGGGTGAATACTTTTGCCTGAGTTCGGGCGTGGTCAGGTATTGCGGAAAATGAAAGGCCAGCACCCCAAGCAGGCACAGAAAAGCCAGTGTCAGTGCCAGTACACCACTGGCCAGCCCGGTACCCGGCTCCAGCGGCCCGCTTTGATCCAGCAAATCCGTGGTCTCACTGACGGCATTGCTGACATTTCCCAGGACAGACTTGGCAGGCGCCACCAGTTTTTTTTCCAGAGTTTCAGGTTTCATGATAGCCGTGATGAAATTAATAACATGGGCCTATGATAATGGACTTGCCTGATCGCCCGTAAAAAAGATTGCTGCAATATGTAAGGCAATCCCGCGGTACCCCTCTGGAAGCCAGCCATCAAGTTGGTAAAAAGTATGTCAAATACAGCTTATTTTTGCAACAAGCTCATACTATGACTAATATGGTGTAATTCCTTGCTGCCGGAAAATAAACAGCACTTCAGCAGACTTTACTTTTTTTTGCTATATTAGTTCTACTTAGAACTAATTATCTCTTTCATCAGAGGAGCTCCTATGCCGGTAACGCAAAAATATTCCAATGTCAGCATTCTGTTGCACTGGCTCATCGCACTATTGATTGTTGCTGCTTTTGCACTTGGCACCGTCATGACCGACATGAAGTTCAGCCCGACCAAATTGCAATATTATTCTTACCATAAATGGCTGGGCGTAACGGTGCTGGCACTGGTTGCCATTCGTCTGCTGGGCCGTCTGTTTGGCAAAGCACCACCTTACCCGGCCAATATGGGCAAATTACAGGCACAGGCGGCCAATGCTACCCATATCCTGCTGTATATCCTGATGTTTGCCGTGCCCCTGTCCGGTTATTTTTATACGCTGGCTTCCGGCTACCCTGTAGTGTACCTGGGTCTGTTTCAATTACCGGTACTGATGGGACCTAACCCGGAACTGAAAGAAACGCTGAAAGAGCTTCACGAAACTTTGAACTATGTGATGCTGGCACTGGTCTTGTTGCATATAGCCGCTGCACTGAAACACCATTTCATCGACAAGGATGGACTCTTGTATCGCATGCGTCCCGGTCATTAATTCACTTTTATCAGGAACACCTATGTCATCACGCTCCATGAAGAAAATTTTGCTGTCCAGCGCAGTCGCACTGGCCATCATCACACCGGCCATGGCCGCCATCATGAAACTGGACAATGCCAAGAGCGCCGTCAATATCGTCTTCAAGCAAATGAATGTGCCGGTCGATGCCAAGTTTAAAAAATTCACGGCCAATATCGACTATGACGCTGCCAAGCCGGAAGCATCCAAGGCGACGGTTGATATTGATGTCACCAGTTTTGATCTGGGCGACGCTGAATACAACAAGGAAGTCTTGAAAAAAGAATGGTTTAACGCAGCCCAGTTTTCCAAGGCCAGCTTCGTTTCCACTTCCATGAAGGCAGGTGCAGCCGGCAAACTGGATGTCGTCGGCAAGCTCAGCATCAAAGGTAAAACCATGGATGTCAGCTTCCCGCTGAGCGTCAAAAAAGAAGGCAATAATCAAGTGTTTGACGGTAGCCTTCCTATCAAACGTCTCGCTTTCAATATCGGCGAAGGCGAATGGAAAGATACAGGCATGGTTGCCGATGAAGTACAGATCAAGTTCCACGTAGTCACCACCCCGTAAGCCCCGACGTAACACCAAAAAGATTACGTCGAATTTTTTATATTTATTTTTCAGACCAGGAGTAATACATGAAAATCACCCAACTTATCGCCGCCGCTTTGCTGATCAGTGCAGCACCTGCTTTTGCACAGACTTACAACATCGAATCCAACCATACTTACCCAAGTTTTGAAGCCGACCACATGGGTATTTCCGTATGGCGTGGCAAGTTCACCAAAACAACAGGCAAGATCGTTCTTGATCGCGCAGCGAAAACCGGTACAGTGGATATCACCATCGATGCCAGCTCCATCGATTTCGGTCACGAAAAAATGAATGAACATGCCAAGTCCAAAGACTTGTTCAATGTTGCACAATTCCCGACAGCGACTTACAAAGGTACATCCATCAAGTTTGACGGTGACACCCCAGTTTCTGTCCAGGGTGAACTGACCTTGCTGGGCGTGACCAAACCAGTGACACTGACCATCAACAAGTTCAAGTGTATCCAGCATCCGATGTTCAAGAAAGAAGCTTGCGGTGCTGATGCAACTGCTGAATTCAAACGTACTGACTTCGGTATGAATTTTGGCGTTCCACGTTTTGCACCTGAAGTAAAACTGGCGATCCAGGTAGAAGCGATCAAGGCTGACTAAGTTGTAAATTTGCTCTCTGGTTTGATCCGCCGAGGTGGATCAAACCTCAACATTTCCACTAATTTTTATGGGTGAACGCTTCCTGCGCAGCATACGATTACTTTCCGAATGCATGCAATTATTTGAGCAATCCTCAACAAGGACGGTGCGCAAGCTCGGCTTTACGCATTCTCAATTCGACATTATTGCCACCCTGGGCAATACCCCTGGCATGACCTGCAAGGAACTGGGTGAAAAAACCCTGATCACCAAAGGCACACTGACCGGTGTACTTGACCGCCTGGAACAAAAAGGCCTGGTACAACGTGACCGCAGCAACGATGACCGACGACAATTGTTTGTCAAACTGACGCCCTGTGGCGAAGCCACCTTCGACGATATTTTCCCCAAGGTAGTACAACGCGGCAAACTGCGTTTCAACACCTATACCGAAGCAGATTACCTGCAACTGGAAACCGCGCTAGGAAAGTTGAAGCAACATCTGCTCGACGACAGTCATTGATGGCAGAATAAGCGCTGCGGAACGTCTGCACACTGCTGTATGCCTTCCCAACTCATTTCTTACCAAGCTAACAGGGATTTGATGGCCACCCTCTACCCGCATGAAACAGCGCGGATAAAGGGATGTGCGCGTGCAGATATCTGGGGCGTGTTGACCTGGCAATATTGCTCATGTGAAAGAATTAATTCAGGCTGTCACCAACGATAGGGCCTTTACCACTGAACCTGTCCAGTGTCAGATAAATCACCGGTGTAATGAACAGCGTGATCGCCTGCGAGAAGATCAGGCCACCCACCACCGCCAAGCCCAAAGGCTGACGCAATTCGGCACCAGCCCCCAGACCCAATGCAATCGGCAAGGCACCAACCAGCGCGGCCAGTGTGGTCATCATGATGGGGCGGAAACGCTGGATGCAGGCTTCACGTATCGCCTCGGGCGGTGTCATGTTGTGATGCCTTTGCACATCCAGCGCGAAGTCAATCATCATGATCGCATTTTTCTTGACGATACCTATCAGCAGCAAAATACCTATGGTTGCAATCAGCGTCAGGTCTTCACCGAACATCTGCAAGGTCAGCAAGGCACCCACCGCTGCCGATGGCAAACCAGCCAGGATGGTGATCGGATGTATATAGCTTTCATACAGCACACCCAGCAAGACATAGATGACCAGCAAGGCTGCCACGATCAGTATCACCTGACCGGATTGCGAATCCTTGAACACTGCAGCATCACCACCATAGGTGGTAATGATGGAAGCCGGCAACTTGATTTCTTCGCGATATTTGTCTATGCGATTGGTGGCGTCACCCAAGGCCGTACCCGGTGCCAGATTGAACGACACAGTAACCGCCTGCAACTGGCCCACATGGTTGATGGCAGTCGGCCCGACGGTACGCTTGACCGTGGCCAAGCTGGATAAAGGAACCAGGGCGCCGGTATTGGCACGGACATAAATACCGTTGATGGCATCTTCATCCTTCTTGGCATCCGGTGCGACTTCCATGATGATCTGGTAGCTATCCACATTGGTGTACATGGTCGATACCTGACGCTCACCAAAAGCGCTGTACATGGCCGAACGTATGCTGTCCATGTTGACGCCTAAAGCATTGGCACGATCACGGTCGATATCGACACTGGCCTGCAAGCCTTTCAGTTGCGAATCCGTAGTGACATCCTTGAAACCGGGATCAGTGCGCAATTTTTCTTGCAGCTTGATCGCCCAGTCGCTGAGTGAGCTGGCTTCCACGCTTTGCAGGATGTACTGGTACTGGCTCTTGCTCGGGCGTCCACCCAGTTGCAAGTTTTGTGTGGGACGCAAAAATACGGTGATACCTGGCACTTCATTGAGCTTCTTGCGCAAGCTGTCCACCACATCCTTCATGGGCTTGCGCTCATCGCGCGGTTTCAGGTTAATAAACATGCGGCCAGTATTTTGCGCACCGCCACCGCCGTTAAACGAGGTTGCTGTTGCCACATTCGGGTCATCGCGTATGATTTTGGCGACCCTGTCCTGCAACACCACCATGGCAGGGAAAGAGGTTTCTTCTGCTGCTTCGGTCGAGACGTTGATCTGGCCTATGTCTTCCTGCGGAAAAAAACCTTTGGGAATGATATTGAACAGATAGGCGGTCGCTGCAAACGTTGCCAAGGCAATCAACAATACGGCACCACGATGACGCAAGGCCAGATCCAGGCCTCGCGTGTAAGCGCGCAGAGATGAATTGAAACTGTTTTCAAACACCTGCAGCATGGCTGCCACGACTTTGGGTGGTTCTTTCAGCTCATGTTCGCTTTTCAGGAAACGGCTGGCCAGCATGGGTACCAGCGTCAGCGAGACAAAGGCTGAAGCGGCAATCGCCAGGGTAACAATGACGGCAAATTCATGAAACAGCTGGCCGATCACACCAGGCATGAAAAAAATCGGGATAAACACCGCCACCAGCGAAGTGGAAATGGAGATGATGGTAAACCCGACTTCACGCGAACCCTGCAATGCCGCCTTGAATGGCGGTTCGCCATTTTCAACGTGACGCATGATGTTTTCCAGCATCACGATCGCATCATCCACCACCAGCCCGACGGCCAGTGTCAACCCCAGCAGTGACACATTGTCCAGCGTATAGCCAAAGCCCCATAACAGGCTGATAGCCCCCACTAGTGACACCGGCAGTGACAAGGTAGGAATGATGGTTGCGACCATGCGACGCAAGAACAGGAAGATCACAATCACTACCAGGAAAATCGTCAGCAGCAAGGTCAGGTTAACGTCATGCAAGGCATCGCGGATGGAGATCGAGCGGTCATTCACCAGGTTCATCTTGACCGACGCCGGAAGCTGCGCCTTGAAGCCAGGCAAGGCTGCCTTGATAGAATCCACCACCTTGACGGTATTCGCATCGGTCTGTCTTTGAATCGCCAGCGTGATCGAACTTTCTCCATTGAAATTGGCGGCAGTTTTTACCTGTTCATAACTGTCTTCCACCTGGGCGACTTCACGCAGGCGCACTACCTGGCCACCCTTGTTGCTGACCACCAGATCGGCAAATTCCGCAGCGCTTTGCAGTTGCTTGTTGGCCAGCAGCGTCAGGGTCTGCTTGTCACCGTCCAGTGTACCGACCGGTGTATTTGCATTCGACGTCTTGATCGATGCCGACAGTTCATCCAGTGTCAGGTTGCGTGCTGCCAGCGCATCCGGCATCACACGTATGCGCACGGCATACCGCTTGATACCAAAAATATTCACCTGCGCCACCCCTTCCAGCGTCGACAGGCTGGGGGAAATCAGGTGTTCTGCATAACTGGTCAGTTCAGACAGGCTGAGTGAAGGTGAGGTCAGGGCAATGAACAACACAGGCGCATCGGCCGGGTTCACCTTGCGATACGACGGTGGCGATGTCATGTCCACTGGCAAGGAGCGGGTCGCCCGCAGCAAGGCCGCCTGCACGTCCACCGCAGCCGCATCAACATTGCGGTTCTGGTCGAATTCCAGGGTCAGTGAGGTCGAACCCAGGGTATTACTGGAACTGATGATGGACAGGCCGGGAATGGTCGCAAACTGCTTTTCCAGCGGCAGCGCCACCGACGTCGCCATGGTTTCCGGACTGGCACCCGGCAAGTTGGCATTGACGCTGATCACCGGCGTGTTATAGCTAGGTAAAGCCGCAATCGGAATGTAACGATATGCCAGCACACCTGCCACTACAATCGACAGGTTCAGCAATATCGTCATGACCGGACGACGTATGAACAGCTCGGACAGATTCATGATGCACTCGCTGCGGAAGCCGATGTCACTGGTATCGCTGGTGCTTGGGTCGGTGCACTACCGGAATTGGAAACACCAGCCGAGGCACCAGCCTTGGCAGACTTGCCGCCCTTGCCGGAGCCACCTTCTTTGCCATCATCCTTGTCATCGCCATTGCGTTCCTTGATGGTGCCACCAGGGCGCAGATTCTGTTTGCCGTCCAGCACCACTTTGGCACCGGCCTCTATCCCGGTTACCACGGCATCATCGCCAAAACTGTTGGTCACAATGACAGGTTTCACGATGGCCTTGTTTTCGGCATCGACCACATACACGGATTTGCCCCGGGCACCAATGACGATCGCATCTTGCGGCACCACGACGGCATCTTTCAAGGTCTGTACGCTCAATTCCAGGTTCACGAAAGCACCCGGCCACAGTTTCATTTCCTTGTTGTCAAATACCGCCTTGACCTTGATGGTGCCAGAGGCAGCATCAACCGCATTGTCGACAAACTGCAACTTGCCTTTGAACCTGGCATTGTTATCCGGCAGACTGGCCAGGACAAAACTGTCAGCGCGTCGCATGCTTTCCAGTGCATCTGGCAGATTACGTTGTGGCAAGGGAAAAGTGATCGCTACCGGATCCATTTGGGTAATCGTCACCAGTGCTGGCGAGGTCGCGCTTGGCTGCACCAGCGAACCGGGGAAGACACTGATGATGCCGGTACGGCCAGCAGACGGGGCCACGATGCGGTTGTAACTGAGGGCAACGCGGGTGGCCGTAACTGCCGCCTTGTCAGAAGCCACGACGGCTTGTTGCGTATCGACCAGAGTCTGGCTGGCATCCACTGCGCTTTGTGCAACAAATTTCTTCGCTACCAGGTCTTTGCTGCGCGCCAACTGACGTTGATTGTCGGCCAGTGTCGCCAGATCCTTGTCCAGCTGCGCCTGGGCCTTGGCCAGATTCACTTCATCCGCGCGGCTATCCAGCGTGAACAACACGTCACCGGCACGCACAAACTGCCCTTCCTTGATATGCACCTTGGCAATGGTACTGGTAACTTGCGGACGTATATCTACTGTATTGATTGCCGACACAACACCGTTGGCAGTCAGGCGTACCGGGTAATCACGTTTTTGTGCAATCACGGTAGATACTGTCACCGGACGATTTTGCCCACCACCGTTCGCATTGCCAGCATTGGCAGCTTTGCCGGACGCCGTATTTTCAGCATTTGCCGCGGCAGAAGATTTCCATACCTTGTAAGAGACACCAGAAGCTGCCGCTATTGCCGCGACGATGATCAGGGTTTTGAATTTACTCATATTATTTTTATCCAGTGCAGGGACGCCAAGAAGTTATTGCAAAATCAGGCTGACAAACTGCCTCCATGCCAAATTGACTGCCGCGTAAGCACAAGCGGTCTGACCATTTTTACCACTTGCCATGCGGATGGCGGTGAGAGAAAGACATTTTAAATTGCAATTGCTTCTAAGACTCAAATCAACATCAAAAGTTCAGAACCGAAATGCTAGCAAAGAAAAAGCCAGCACACAGGCTGGCTCTCATTTTAGATACCTTCCGTTACATGGAAGCGACAGAGCTCCTGCGTTTCAAACAACTGCGCCATCCGTATCATCTTTTTCTTTGACCGGCTTGATCAGGTCTTCCCGTTTCACACCCAGCCACATTGCAATCGCGGCTGCCACAAACACAGAAGAATAAATACCGAAGCAAATACCTATCGTCAGTGCAACTGCAAAATAGTGCAGTGTCGGGCCGCCAATCAGTAGCATCGACAATACCATCATCTGGGTACAGCCATGCGTGATGATGGTACGGGAAATGGTACTGGTGATGGCATTGTCAATCACTTCAGTTACCGACATCTTGCGCTGCTTGCGGAAATTTTCACGGATACGGTCAAAAATAACCACCGATTCATTCACAGAATAACCCAGCACCGCCAGTACCGCCGCCAGCACCGACAAATTGAATTCCCATTCGAAAAAAGCAAAGAAACCAAGAATGATAATCACGTCATGCAAGTTGGCAACGATGGCCGCTACTGCGAATTTCCATTCAAAGCGTATGGCCAGGTAGATCATCACACCCAGCACCACAAACAGCAAAGCCATCAAACCGTCATGTGCCAGTTCGTCACCGACCTGGGCACCGACCAGTTCTACCCTTTGCAATTTCACCGGTTCATTCTTGGCAGCGTCCTGGCACACCATTTTTTCAGAGCTTGCGCCACTTTCAGCACTGCTCGTTACTTTGGTCAGACTGCCGTTTTCCATTTTGCACAGTGCTTCAAACACCACGTCAGAGACAGGGGCTTTGGCATCTTTCTTGGTTTCCGGCAAACGGATCACCACGTCTTGCGCGCGGCCGAAAGGCTGCACTGGAGAATCTTCAAAACCCAGGTGTTCGACTATTTTTCGAATGCCATCAACGTTCGCCGCTTTCGGGTAAGTCACTTCCATGACCGTACCACCGGTAAATTCAACCGAGAAATGCAAGCTCTTGTGTACTAGGAAAAACACGGCAGCCACAAAGGTCAGTGCAGAGATGACATTGAATATCAGCGCGTGGCGCATGAAAGGAATGTCTTTTTTAATGCGGAATAATTCCATGATGTAGTCCTGTATTCTTGTTTGGCTGAGCGCTTATTTCACAGCATCTTGTTTTGGCTTCCAGATCTGGCCAATAGAAATGGACGACAGTTTTTTCTGCTTGCCGTACCACAGGTTAACCACACCACGCGATACAAACACGGAAGAGAAAATGGAAGTAACAATACCCAGGCAATGCACGACAGCGAAGCCGCGAATTGCGCCGGAACCAAACACCAGCAATGCCAGACCTACGATCAGCGTCGTCACGTTGGAATCGAGAATGGTCGCCCAGGCATGATCAAAACCTTCTTCTATGGCTTTCTGCGGTGTTTTGCCAGCCCGTAGTTCTTCCCGTATCCGCTCATTGATCAGCACGTTGGCATCAATCGCCATACCCAGTGCCAGCGCGATCGCAGCAATACCCGGCAATGTCAGCGTCGCCTGCAAGCGGGACAGCAAGGCCACCAGCAATAACAGGTTGACCGACAAGGCCAGCACGCTAAAGAAGCCGAACATCATGTAATACGCCATCATGAAAATCGCAATCGCGGCAAAACCATACAACGTGGAATTGCGGCCCTGTTTGATGTTTTCCACACCCAGTTGCGGGCCTATGGTGCGTTCTTCGATGATTTCCATCGGAGCCGCCAGCGAACCGGCGCGCAGCAACAGTGCCAGATCACCTGCAGCAGCGGTGGAGCCCATGCCGGTAATGATGAAACTGTTACGCAATTCGTCATTGATGGTTGGCGCGATCAGGACTTCACCCTTGCCTTTTTCAAACAAGACTATCGCCATCCGTTTGCCGATACGGGTGCTGGTAGCCTGCGCCATCTTGCGACCACCATCGCCATTCAGGTCAACACTGACTGCTGGTTGCTGATGCTGGTCGAAACTGCCTGTCGCATTGGTAATATCATCACCTGTGATGACCGGGTCCTTGGTCAGGATCAGGTTTTCGCCACGATTGGATTTGAACATTTCAGAACCAAATGGCACTGCCGTATTGGCGTCAACCGGGCCAATCACACTGTCGTCCAGCAAACGCACTTCCAGCGTCGCCAAACGATTGATGATGCTTTTGGCACGCGCCACGTCCTGCACGCCTGGCAATTGCACAACGATACGGTCAGCGCCCTGCTGCTGAATAATCGGTTCTGCCACACCCAGCTCATTCACACGCTTGGACAAGGCAGTAATATTTTGCTTGATGCCTTCTGCCACCACATCTTTGAGTGCCTTGGCCTTCAGGCTGACCTGCAGATTGAATTCACTGGTATCCGTGCTTGCCACGTCCAGCAAATCCACATCGTTCATGCGGCTGACCAGTACCGTTTTTGCTTTTTCACGCGCCTCTGCATCACGGAACCTGATCTTGATCTGATCGCCTTCACGACTGATACCGGCGTGACGTACATCCTTGTCGCGCAAGGTGACGCGGGTGCTGGACAGTAAGCCCTGAAGGCGTTTGTTCAATACTGCCTTGGTATCCACCTGCATGAGGAAATGCACACCACCGCGCAAATCCAGACCCAGGTACATAGGCAGGGCATTCAGGCTTTGCAACCAGTTTGGGGTATTCGACAAGAGGTTGAATGCCAGCGTATAGGACTGATCGGTTGGATCAATATTCAATTCTTTTTCCAACAAGGCTTTGGCTTTGAACTGGGTATCCGTGTCTTCGAAACGCACCCGTATCGTGCCTTGCACGCCGTTGTTTTCGTACACCAGGCCCTTGTTTTTCAAACCGCCTTTTTCCAGTGCCTTTTCTACGGCAGGCATCATGCTGGAGTCAATTTTGAGCGTGGCCTTGGCGCTGCTGATCTGTACCGCGGGTGATTCGCCAAAGAAATTCGGGGCTGTATACAGCGCACCCAACACCAGCGCGATCAGAATCAGTAGGTACTTCCAGAGTGGATAGCGATTCATAATGGGAAAAATAATTGGAAGCTAAAAAGCACAACGCAGCCCGGAGTAGTAGGACTGCGTTGCCTGTGTTCGCTGATTACAGCGTTTTAATCGTGCCCTTGGGCAGCAACATCGTAATGGCTACTTTTTGAACCACGATTTCTGTATCTTCAGCCACCTCTATGGTGACATACGCATCAGTGACCTTGGTCACTTTGCCCAAAACGCCACCGGAAGTGATGACTTCATCATTCTTGGCCAGCGCATCCATCATGGAACGCTGTTCTTTCTGACGTTTCATCTGTGGACGTATCATCAGGAAATACAGCACCACAAACATCAGAATAATCGGCAGGAAACTCATCAGGCCACCGTCAAGAGCGGTACCAGCAGATTGCGCGTAAGCGTTGGAAATAAACACGTTCAGACTCCTGTCATTTTAATAATACTTAACCCGTTTTGCGACACAAAGGTGAATACAATTTGTTGCAATCACTGGTATATAGCGCCAAAAGCTTAATTTTCAATTAGCAAAGCTCTGTATTTTAGCACTGCACGAAGCAATTGCTTTCAATTGTCAGCATATACGGGATGATTCATTGCCAGGGAAGGAGAAAAGCAGCTTGTCGCCTTAACAAATTGCCATTAAGACTACCAATTGATGCGGGCAACGTTGTAGCGTTGCCCTTTTGATCATTACCGTTGAAAGGCTTTGCCGTTTACTGTCAGCTTGCCCTGCGACCATTCGAGCTTGGCATTGAGCAGCTTGCCGTTGCGATTAATGTAACCCTGTTCGACAAAACTGGCGATTTGCTGATTCATGGCATCCAGCGCGGCTTTCTGCATTTCCGGGTCTTTTTGCGAGGCACCACCCAGCTTGCTGACCAGGACATCCGTCAGGGTAATATCCAGATTACCCTGCACCTTGGGGTACAGGGCCATGATATTGCTGATATCGGTGACATTGGCATCCACCAGTTTCATCCCGCCGGTCAGTTTTGCCTCACCATCGCTGGTGACGATGCTGATACGTTCCAGGACCAGTTCCGGCTGGCCATTGATGATGGTCGGTCCCACCTGCTCCCATACAGCTTTCAGGGCAGCCATTTTTTCTGGATCGGCGGTGGCACCGGAATAGGCGGCAGAAATCTGCGCAATGGAAGGAGCATGCAGGTGCTTCACACCATAGTCGTAATGGAAATTGCTGAATTCAAGCTGATCAAACATGAACTTGCTGACCCCCAGCCTGGCAAACACGGACAAGAAATCATCTTTGATGCTGGCATCGGTGTTCAGGCTTAACTGCTGCATGGAAAAGCTTTTTTTCGGATCTGCCTTGTCGCTGAAACTGATACCAGCCAGTGTCGTCTCGGATTTGCCTACATATAAAGGACCGGTAGGATAGGCCTTGCTGGCATCCCCCTTGATGCTGATCGCGCCCATCTTGAATGACTGACCTTCCAGACTATCCACCGTCAAACCGGGTGCATTCAGGCTGACACGGAAATTTTTATACTCCTTGTCAAAATCCACATCCATATTCAAACCCTGCCAGGCCAGTTTGTCGCGATCCCGGTCCGTAACGGTAGAGAAAGCCGGGCTGGACAAGGACACATGTCCAGCGCCGCCATAGGTCAGGGTGGAGCTGATTTGCAAAGGATCGGCATTACCAAATATTTTTTCCAGTTGTGTCTTGCTGGCCGGGTCCAGCACCAGCTCGGTCTTGATGGAGGCTGCACCGAAGCTGCGCAAGCCGGGGAAAGGGCCATGCTGGATACGGCTGACAAAACGCAGTTGTATCACTGGTAGCTGTTCGCCCCTGGCAGCCTGGGCAATCTGTGCTGCCTGCGCTGCCGGGTCAGCACCAGTATTATCCCCCCCTGCACCTGGCGGGGCCGCTGGACTTGGTTTGGAAATACTGGCCAGGTTAAGTTCCAGGGTGACATCTTCGACAGAAGAAAACACGCCCCGTTGATAATCCTGCTTCACCAGTTTGATGAAAGGCGTCTGCGCGGGCTGGTCTTTCGACGTCATGAATTTGGCAGCCACACGTTTCCCTGTGTACCAGGATGCGGCAGGATAGGCCCCAGCCAATACCGCCACCAATACCATCCAGCGTGCACTAATTTTCACAGACTTCCCCCGTAGCGGCTAAAACGCCTATCATGAATAAGAGCGGAAAGTGTAACAAGCTTCATTTCGCTTGTCATTGTTACACACTCAAATACATGTATTGCCCTGCGCCAAAACCACACTTGTGCATGCTTATGTATGCTTTATGAGGCGCTTCTTATCGTCGCCAATGCCAGTTCAGAGCTGTTCAGGGCGCCTTCGACAAAACCCTGGTAATCGGAATAAGCCTCACCAACGATATGGATATTCTTGGCGCCACTGCCAAAGTCAAAGGCCTTGAACACATCCATGACTTTCCATGAGCGCACCCCAGGTTGCCAGCCATGGTTAGCGGCGCCGTACGGTGCCCTGGCCCAGTCGCGGATACCATAGGTGACAATCGAATTCTTGATATGTGTGCGGGTCTCTTCCAGCGATTTTTCTTCAAACATGTGCTGGGCCTGGTCCGTCAGTTTCAAGCCTGATCGCTTGATATCAACCAGGCGCTTCACATCACGTGCCACAAATAGCGAAAAGGCATCGACGATTTTGACGTTCTGGTCAATTTCGGCCCGGTCATGGCGCTCAGACTCCATCACATAATGCTTCCAGAATTCTGTCGACGGACGGTCCATGTACAGCAAGACCATGCCATGGCCATCCTTGTCCTTGCCTTGCTGGCGGCGGAAATAATGAATCTCGCGGGTAGGCAGGCAGCTTGCATACTGTTGCGGCCTTTGGGAATAATCCCACCACGGTGAATCTGTTACGAAGAACAGTTTCAACATCGGGAAGCCATTCACCGCATCGAGTTGCGAAGCCACATGTTCGGGCAGGCAGGATGCCAGTTTCACCAGCGGCATTCTTGGCAATGCCAGGATCAGTCTGTCGGTCTGCAACTGTATATTGCCGCTTTTGGTACGCACTTCCAGTTCCAGCAGGGGCTGGCCCATGGCAACCTGCCTGAAGCTGGTCAGCATATGGCCGCCAGCCAAAGTGACATTGCTGAGATTACGCAATTTCGCCATCAGGCTTTCTGTCAGTTTGGCCGTACCGCCATCGACACTGGCCAACTGCTGGCCGACCGTCTTCAACGCGCGTAGCCACCAGATAATCCATTCGATGGCATTCAGGTTTTCCGGAATCATGTGATAGAAAGTCCCGGTATCCCTCAGCTTGGTTAACGCCAGGTGACTGAGTACGCCTTCGGCCGACAACGCATTCCAGAAACCCATGCTCCACAACGGCTGACCATTGAGTTGCGCATGTTTGCGCATGCGCTGGTAATCGGCTTCGGTCTGATTGTCGATCCAGGCCTGGTCTTGCGGGTCTTGCCCCATCACCAGCATGATGCCGCGTTTCAGCAATTGCAGGGAATTGAGGCCCATTTCTTCCACCGGCAAGTCATAGGTGGGGGCGTTGACTTCTTCGCCTTCAGGGCCACTGAACTCGGTCAATCTGACGCCGAGGTCACGGCACAGTTTATCGAAGCGCGGTTGTAAGGTGGGCTCGAATCGCATCGGTCCCCACTCAGCAATGAAACCGTCGAGATCTTCGGTTTCTATGCGCCCACCCCAACGATCTGACGATGCCTCCAGCACCACCACTTTTTGCCCGGCCTGAGCCAAGCGCCAGGCGCAATACAAACCGGAAATGCCGCCGCCGGCAATAATAACGGGGTGATAATTATTCATAGATAGGACTTACGCAAAATCGTCCCAGCAAGGCGCAGCGACGAAGACAGTGCGAATAGTACGGCAAGGCGCTGTAACACAGCTGGGGCGGTTTTGCATAAGTCATAATAGGAAACCTTTTTAATTTTGCGCGGTCTTTGCACGCTTTATATGTATAAAATCCATTTCATCAATAATGGTGAAATGGATTCTGGTGTTGAGCCCAACTTGATCAGTGAAGGAAACTGTCGCTTAAAGAATTAAAATCCATTACGTCTCGCTGCTGCTGCACGCGCACCTTCTTCACGCTGCAATCTTTCTTCCTCGTCCGCAATTCGTTTTGCACGCAAGGCGGCTTTTTCCTCATCAGCTTTTTTCTTGGCCGCATCCTCTTCTTCTTTACGCAATCTGCTCAGATATCTCTCATTAAACTCATCACTCTTTTTCTTCCAGTCTGCGTGCTGCTTGCTTACCTCAGCCGCTGAAGGAGTGTCTTCTTTATTA
This sequence comes from Undibacterium sp. Di26W, assembly GCF_049340265.1. Taxonomy (NCBI): domain Bacteria; kingdom Pseudomonadati; phylum Pseudomonadota; class Betaproteobacteria; order Burkholderiales; family Oxalobacteraceae; genus Undibacterium; species Undibacterium sp. Di26W. The sequence goes on along the minus strand of NZ_JBMPOR010000014.1, from coordinate 6,953 downwards.
ATGATGACTTCCGTCGCACTTTTCGCGTTTTTGTCACAGGGTTTGTCCATATAACTGGTTCTGCCATCTGCTGACACACATTTGTAGACTTCGCGCCCCTGTGCGAATGTCGCAAAACACAGGGAAAGCGTGAAAATAGCGAATTGATTGCATTTCATAGTGACTCCATGAATTGAACGACATTCCCTGACATGTGGCAATTATGCAGATTGGCATTACATATGGCGCAACTTATTCTGTCTGCAATGCATGCGCCGTGTCAAACGCCACGCGCCCGGTCAGCATGGAATTGCGCGACAAACTCGGGAAAGCGTTCATCATCCAGTGCCTTGCGGATATTTTTCATCAAATCCAGGTAGTAGTGCAGGTTGTGGATGGTGTTCAGGCGTGCACCCAAAATTTCGCCAGTACGATGCAAGTGATGCAGGTAGGCGCGCGAGAAGTTCTTGCAGGCGTAACACTCACAGGTGGCATCCAGCGGTTCTTTTTCTTCCTTGTAGCGCGCATTCTTGATCTTGATATCGCCAAAGCGGGTGAAGATCCAGCCATTGCGTGCATTACGGGTCGGCATGACGCAATCAAACATGTCTATGCCATTGGCCACACCGGCCACCAGGTCTTCTGGCGTACCGACGCCCATCAGGTAATGCGGTTTGTTTTCTGGCAGCTTGGGGCCGACATGCGCCAGCACGCGCATCATGTCTTCTTTCGGTTCACCGACAGACAGGCCACCGATGGCAATGCCGTGGAAATTGAGTTCATTCAAACCAGCCAGCGATTCATCACGCAGATGCTCAAACATGCCACCCTGAACGATGCCGAACAAGGCATTCGGGTTTTCACCCTGGTTGAATTCATCGATGGAACGTTTGGCCCAGCGCAAGGACATGCGCATGGATTTGCCGGCTTCTTCTGTCGTTGCTGGTCGGCCATCGATTTCATACGGCGTGCATTCATCAAACTGCATGACAATGTCAGAATTCAGGGCGCGCTGGATTTGCATGGATATCTCTGGCGACAAAAACAAACGCTCGCCGCTGATAGGCGACGAAAACTTGACCCCTTCTTCGGTGATCTTGCGCATCGCCCCCAATGAGAATACCTGGAAACCACCGGAGTCGGTAAGGATAGGCTTATCCCAACCCATGAAATCATGCAGGCCACCAAACTTGTTGATCACCTCCATGCCCGGGCGCAGCCACAGGTGGAAGGTGTTGCCCAGGATGATGTGGGCATCAATCTCTTTCAATTCCAGCGGCGACATGGCCTTGACTGAACCATAGGTACCAACCGGCATGAAGATAGGCGTTTCGATTTCACCATGGTTGACTTTGACACGACCGCGACGGGCAGCAGTGGTTTTATCTTTTTTGATCAGTGTAAATTCAAGCATGGTCTTCCCCGGAGGAATTGGTCAACAGCATGGCGTCGCCATAGCTGAAAAAACGGTATTGATGGGCAATCGCGTGCGCATAGGCAGCGCGGACGCGACCATAACCGGCAAATGCCGATACCAGCATCATCAACGTGGATTTTGGTAAGTGGAAATTAGTGATAAGCCGGTCCACGGTTTTAAATACATAACCTGGCGTGATGAACAAACGGGTGTCATCGCTGCCTGCCCGCAAGGCACCGTTTTGCGAAGCTGATTCCAGTGCACGCATGCTGGTGGTGCCAACAGCAACCACTTTGCCACCTGCAGCTTTGGTTGCTTGCACAGCACTGACGGTGTCATCTGGCACGGTATACCATTCGCTGTGCATCTGGTGATCTGCCAGGTTTTCTGTGCGGACAGGCTGGAAAGTGCCCGCCCCCACGTGCAGGGTCACGTAGGCCAGCTTGATGCCTTTATCCTGACAACGCTGCAACAAAGCCTGGTCAAAATGCAGACCAGCCGTAGGCGCAGCGACTGCACCCGGCACGCGGTTATACACGGTCTGATAACGCTGCTCGTCAAAGTCATCGGCATCATGCTCGATATACGGTGGCAAAGGCAGACGGCCATAGGTTTCCAGCAAAGTGAAAATGTCGGATGGGAAGTGCAGGGTAAAGAATTCGCCCACACGTTCACCAACGACCACATCAAAACTATCGGCCAGACGTATTTTGCTGCCCGGCAGCGGTGATTTGGATGCGCGCATTTGCGCCAGTACGCTGCGTTCCTGCTCATTGTTTGAGAGTACACGTTCGACCAGCATCTGTATCTTGCCACCGGTTTCCTTGACGCCGAAAAAACGCGCCTTCAGCACACGGGTGTCATTGAATACCAGTAAATCACCAGCTGACAACTGGTCTATGACGTCGGCAAAATGCCGGTCTGTCAATTGATCACCGTCGACATGCAGCAGGCGCGAGGCCGTGCGGTCGGGCAAGGGTGTTTGCGCGATCAGGGTATCGGGCAGGTCAAAATCGAAATCACTCAGGGAATAGCGCATGCAAGTATCAGACATCAGACAAAAATCGGGGTAAACCGCCAAAAGCCATAGAAAGCTGCTGCATACTGTATAAAATATCAGTAGAATATGCAATATCAGGTAAAAACTGTTCCAATTGACAATATTCTTTGACGACAATATCTTGCTTCATCATGAATCCAGACACTCTCGAACCAATACGGACACAGTTTTCCAGCTATCATCCTTACACAAAAAATAAGCTAACGGCAAAACCCACCATTTTACACCCCATGGCCGCTGAAGACCAAAGTGCAAAAACAAACGCTGACAATGCGCCTTCCGGCCTGCATGAGCCTGCTATAACAGCATCGCCAATAGAAACCGAAAAAACCAGCACAAAAACAGCAGCAAAAAAATCCAAAACAACTGCCAGCAAGGTGAATAACGGCAGCAGTGCCAGCAAAATAAGTGAAAAACTGGCCAAACTGGGCTTGCGCAAGGACATGGATTTTGTCCTGCACCTGCCCATGCGTTATGAAGATGAAACCGAAATCGTCAACATGCGAGACGCCTCTTTCCGTGGTGGCAGCAGCGTGCAGGTAGAGGGCATAGTCAGCGAATGCGATATCCAGTACCGCCCGCGACGCCAGTTAGTCGTCACCATCGCCGACGATACCGGACAAGTGGTACTGCGCTTCCTGAATTTTTATGGTAACCAGACCAAGCAGATGGCGGTTGGCATACGTATCCGCGCCAGGGGCGAATTGCGGCATGGCTTCTTTGGTGCAGAAATGGTGCATCCACACTATAAGGTCGTCAATGAAGGCGCGCCCCTGCCTACGGCGCTGACGCCCGTCTACCCATCTGGCGAAGGGCTGCCGCAAGCCCTGCTGCGCAAGGCCATCGTCAATGCCATGACGCGCGTCCACTGCCACGACACCCTGTCCCCTGCCCGGCTGAGCGCACTGGGCCTGCAAGATTTTGAAAGCAGCATACGCATCCTGCACAACCCGCCATCTGAGGTTGACCAGTACAGCCTGATAGAACGCGAGCATCCCGCCTGGGAACGCATGAAGTTCGATGAACTGCTGGCCCAGCAACTGTCACTCAAGCGCGCCCAGATCAGCCGTCGCAGCAAAGGTGCGAATGCCCTGCCGCTGGTCGGTGAACTTAGCAATGCCTTCTTGCTGAACCTGCCATTCTCGCTTACCAAAGCCCAAGAAAAAGTATTGGCCGAGATACGCGCCGATTTGCGCGAAGCCTTTCCCATGCAGCGCCTGTTGCAGGGCGACGTAGGCAGCGGCAAGACCATCGTTGCCGCCCTGGCAGCAGCACAAGCAATAGACAATGGCTTTCAGGCCGCCCTGATGGCCCCGACAGAAATCCTGGCAGAACAGCATTTCAGGAAAATTGCCGCATGGCTGGAACCGCTGGGCGTCAAAACCGCCTGGCTGACCGGCAGCCTGAAGAAAAAAGAAAAAGACGCCGCCAATGCCCTCATCACTTCTGGTGAAGCACAACTGGTGATAGGCACCCACGCCCTGATACAGGACAGCGTGCAATTCAAAAAACTGGGCCTGGTCATCGTCGATGAACAACATCGCTTTGGCGTCAGCCAGCGCCTGAACCTGGCCAACAAGACCGAAGCTGGCAAGGTGCCGCATCAATTGATGATGTCGGCCACCCCCATCCCGCGCACCCTGGCCATGACGTATTATGCCGATCTGGAAGTGTCAGTAATCGATGAACTGCCGCCAGGCCGTACACCGATAGTCACCCGCGTGATAGACCAGAACCGCCGCGACGAAGTCATCGCCCGTGTGCAGGCGGCAGGCCAGGAAGGCAAACAAGTCTACTGGGTCTGCCCGCTGATAGAAGAATCCGAAACCCTGCAATTGCAAACCGCCACCGACACCCATGCCATGCTGGCAGAAGCCCTGCCAGAACTGCGCGTGGGCCTGGTGCATGGCCGTCTGAAACCGGCAGAAAAACAGGCCACGATGGAAGCCTTCATCCGCAATGAAAGCCAGGTACTGGTGGCCACCACGGTGATTGAAGTCGGCGTCGATGTACCGAATGCCAGCCTGATGGTCATCGAACATGCAGAACGTTTTGGCCTGTCGCAATTGCATCAGTTGCGTGGCCGTGTAGGCCGTGGTGCCGCCGCCAGCGCGTGTCTGCTGCTGTATCAGGGTCCACTGGGTGGCACCGCCAAACAAAGACTGGCCACCATGCGCGAAAGCAATGATGGCTTTGAAATCGCCCGCAAGGATCTGGAACTGCGCGGCCCTGGTGAATTTCTCGGTGCACGCCAGTCTGGCGAAGCCATGTTACGCTTTGCCAATCTCGAAACCGATCAATGGCTGGTAGAAAAAGCCCGCAACCTGGCCGACGATTTGTTGAAGAACGACCCCGCCACCGTCATCGCCCACCTGGAACGCTGGCTCGGTTATAAAGAAGAATTTTTACGCGTTTAATACGGAATAGACATGCTCACCATCACCAACGTAGACCTGAACAACCCCACCCATGCAGCAGACCTGGTCCGCATGCTGAATATGTATGCGCTAGACCCCATGGGCGGCAACGAAGCCTTGTCCGACTATGCCAAGGCCAACCTGATCAAAGAATTAAAGCAACGCAACACCGTCCGCGCCATCCTGGCTTACGTTGACGACCAGGCTGCCGGTTTCGCCATCTGCATAGAAGGCTTTTCCACCTTCGCCTGCAAGTCTTTGCTGAACATCCACGACTTTGCCGTCCACCCCGACTTTCGCGGCCAAGGCGTGGCACAGGCCATGATGCAGCACCTGAGCACCTTGTCCGAACAACTGGGTTATTGCAAGATGACGCTGGAAGTATTGGAAGGAAATACGCGGGCGCAAAACCTGTATCGTTCTGAGGGCTTTGCGCCTTATGAGTTGAATCCTGAGTTTGGTGGGGCGATTATTATGCAGAAGAAGATTGCTTAAGAAGTAGCAATACCGCCAATAGCCAGCGTCGTGCGGCAAGCTCAGCCAATATGCTCCGTCGATACAACCAGTGCTTGTTAACAGACAGGCCTCGTCATTAATATATCCTTTAGCAGCTCAATTCTTTATCTCCATTTCCCCTACATTCCCAACCGGTGTAATTCAGGAATTTAATATGCAAACGATAGAACGACCAGGGATAGATTTAAAATGGTCCAAAAGCTGGAAGGCTGATTGTAAGAATTTACAGGGCTGGTACGACCAAATGAATCAATCCACACTTGATAATTTGAAACATTACGCTGAATCTGGTAGTCATCCGAAAGATGTTCTTCGAAAGGTCCGTGAATACAACCCGCCCTATAAAAACTGGGAACGATTTTCACTTAGCAACGACTTGTCAATTTATGGATTATTGCGTTTATTCGAATTGGAAAAGAATGGTATGTCAGGCATTCCCTTTGATACCAATTTGGCTTTAAACGCATTTGCAGCATTTTTAACTGCGCGAACAGTTGAGTTTGAAACACACAATAAGGCCCAAATACGCCTTGGCAAACCCATGTCTAATTTGCAAATGGAAGAAGTTTTGTATTGCGCACTTGGCATGGTGATTGGTTGCAAGGAAGAATCTGCAAAACTCACGCGGATGTATATAGCCGCTTACTACAAAGGCTGGATAGAAGATACTTGGCGTTATCCCATATTTGCTTTTATCTTGCGTTTGTTGGCTGATTATCTGGGGGAAGACCCGCTAACTATACATGGCGCACCCACCGAAGAACCGATTTTTCAGGCGTTGTTCGAGCATTGGAAAATACCTGATCCAGAAGACTTGGCACTGATTTGTCTTGCTGCCTGCGACTATCATACGCGCAGCTGTAAATATGATACGGAAGGTGAGTTTTATAGTGGGCGGTGGACTCGTCTACCGATTGAGATATTGCTATTGTTTAAAATGCGCCAGCTGTCCGGTTTGCAAAATCCTAAGCTAGATCATCCACTAATGAATACGCCACTTGGTGTATTGCCTGAAGAAGTAAGTTTTCAGCCCAATGCCTTAATTCAGTGCGTGCGCGAGCGCATGATATTGGATGGCTATGACGAAGATGCTATCTATGCGGAAAGCTGCAAGGATTAATGCGTTTATGGATTAGAAGCATGAAAACATTGCCCATATCTTGATGAAAGGTGCTGAATGCGCCAGACCATTGGCAAGATCATAGCGATGATGCGTATTTTCCAGTTGTTGATTCTATGAATAATGCGCAATTCAACGCCAGCTTCTATCAAAATTCTTGCCTCAAAAATTAATGTACATCTGGGATTGAATATGCAAACGATAGAACGACCAGGTATCAACCTGAAATGGTCCAAAAGCTGGAAGGCTGATGCAAAAAATATGACGAGATGGCGAGATAGTCTTGGACCTGAAAATATCTTGGAACTGGAGCACTATGAGCTTCCCTCGGTAATTAGTTCACCATCAGGTGACTGTCATGCAGCCAGATTCTCTTGATTTTGTTTCTTCATCCAGTCTTCCAGATATTGAACCGGCGAGCGATAACCTAATGTTGAGTGCTGG